>NZ_JBQQBS010000019.1:0-154948 GCF_052245395.1 Streptomyces sp. 4N124 | reverse complement strand
ACGGACTACGCCGTCCAGCGTGCCGTCACCGTGCTCGGCGCCGGCGCGGTCAGCGAGGTCACCACCTGGCAGCAGGCCCGGTCCGAGGCACAGGGCGACACCCGGCTCCTCGGCCAGGTGCTCGGCCTGTTCGGACTCGGCGCGCTGCTCGCCGCCGGACTAGCCGTGCACGGGGCGATCGGCACCCGCATCCGGGGCCATCTGCGCGACATCTCGGTACTGAAGGCGATCGGCTTCACGCCCGGCCAGGTCGTCCGCGTCTTCCTGCTCCAGCACGTCGCCTACGCCCTGCTCGGCGCCGTGGCCGCGGCGGCGCTCACCCAGGCACTGGGACGCCGGATCCCGGGCCGGCTCGGTGACGCGGTCGGCGTGTGGCAGGGACTGCCGGGGCACACCGCCGCGCTGCTCGCGATACCGGTGGGCGCCGTGCTGTTCATCGCCGCGACCACCGGGCTCGCGGCCTGGCGCGCGGGCCGGGTGCCCCCGGTACCCGTGCCACGGACCGCCGCGCCGGCGGCCGGCCGGCTGTCGGGTCTGGCGCGCGGGGCGCTCGGGCTGCGGCTGCCGCCGGCCCTGGTCCTGGGCTGGCACAAGGCGTTCCCCCGCCGGCCACGGACGCCGGCCACCGTCGCCCGCCTCGCGCTGCCCCTGCTGCTGATCGTGGTGGCGATGAGCGCCTGGACCACCATCGACCGCTTCCACAGCAGGCCGGACCAGGTCGGCCTCGCCGCCGCGCTCACCGTCCGCCCCGACAGCGAGATCGGCGACCGTGACGTCCGGGCCCTCCTCGACCGCGACCCGCGGATCACCGCGGCCCACCCGGGCGTCGAGGTGGCGGCCCTGGTACCAGGGCAGACGGCCACGATCGCCCTGCGTGGTCTCGGCACCCGCCAGGACCCCTACCCGTACGCCCTGGCCGAGGGCCGCCCGGCACACGGCCGGGACGAGGCGGTGGCCGGGCAGGGGCTGCTCGATCTGCTGGACGTGCGCGTCGGCGACTGGGTGCGCATGACCGTGGGTGACCAACCGCAGATCCTGCACATCGTGGGCCGCAGCATCGAGCCGGACAACGCCGGCCGGGTCATCTCCACCTCGCTCGACACCCTCCGCGAGAACGACCCCCGGCTGCGCCCCACCCTCTACCAGCTGCGCCTCCAGCCGGGCGCCGCCCCCCGCGAGGTCGCGGGCGACCTGGCCACCGCCGCGCGCGGGCACCTGGACGTGCACGCCGTGCCGAATCCCGCGGACGGGCTGTCATCGCTGCGCGGAGTCGTGCTCGGGCTGATCGGCGTCCTCGCGCTGATCGGGATCGTCGAACTGCTGACCGTGATCGGCGGCTCCGTCCGCGAGGGGGAGCGGGATCTGCTGGCGCTCAAGGCCGTCGGCCTGACCCCGCGGCAGATCACCGCCGTCACCGTCACGGCCACCGCCTGCACCGCCCTCGCCGCGGTCCTGCTCGGCACAGCGCTGGGGCTGCCCCTCGCGCACTGGCTCATCGACGCCCAGGGCAGGTCCAGCGGCATCGGCGCCGGGATAGCCCAGGGTCCGTCGCCCGTACTCCTGGTGCTGTTCGGCGCAGCCGCCGTGGTGGGCGCCGCCGCTCTCGCCGCCCTGCCCGCGGCCCGCGCGGCCGGCCGCCGACTCGCCGACACCCTGAGCGCCGTGGCGTAGGGCCGCGGCGGCAGCCGGCTCAGCGGAAGCGGACGGCCGCGCGCCGTCCGCTTCCCGCATCGCGGTCACTGCCGGCCGCGCAGCTCCCGGTACTTGGCGACCAGTGCCTTGCTGGACGCGTCCAGGCCCGGCACGTCCGCGCCCTCGGTCAGAGCGGGCTCGACGCGCTTGGCGAGGACCTTGCCGAGTTCGACGCCCCACTGGTCGAAGGAGTCGATGTTCCAGACGGCGCCCTGCACGAACACCTTGTGCTCATACAGCGCGATCAGCTGGCCGAGCACCGACGGGGTCAGCCCGCGCGCGAGGATGGTGGTCGTCGGGTGGTTGCCCAGGAACGTCTTGTGCGCCACCAACTCCTCGGGCACACCCTCGGCACGCACCTCCTCAGGCGTCTTGCCGAAGGCCAACGCCTGCGTCTGCGCGAAGAAGTTCGCCATCAACAGGTCGTGCTGCGCACCCAGTTCGTCACTCAGCTCGGCGACCGGCTCGGCGAGGCCGATGAAGTCGGCCGGGATCACCTTCGTGCCCTGGTGGATCAGCTGGTAGTAGGCGTGCTGCCCGTTGGTGCCGGGCGTGCCCCAGACGACCGGCCCGGTCTGCCACTCCACCGGAAGACCGTCCCGCCCGACGTACTTGCCGTTGGACTCCATGTCCAGCTGCTGCAAGTAGGCGGTGAACTTGGACAGATAGTGGCTGTAGGGCAGCACCGCATGCGACTGGGCGTCGTGGAAGTTGCCGTACCAGATGCCCAACAGGCCGAGCAGCAACGGCACGTTGTCCTCGGCGGGCGCGCTCCTGAAGTGCTCGTCGACGATCCGGAACCCGTCGAGCATCTCCCGGAACCGGTCCGGCCCGATGGCGATCATCAGGGACAGGCCGATCGCCGAGTCGTACGAGTACCGTCCGCCGACCCAGTCCCAGAACTCGAACATGTTGGCCGTGTCGATACCGAAGTCGGAGACTTTCTCGGCGTTGGTCGACAGCGCCACGAAGTGCTTGGCGACGGCTTCCTGACCGGCCTTCAGTTCACCCAGCAGCCAGTTGCGGGCCGAGGTCGCGTTGGTGATCGTCTCGATCGTGGTGAACGTCTTGGAGGCGATGATGAACAGCGTCTCCGCGGCGTCCAGGTCACGGATGGCCTCGTGCAGGTCGGCCCCGTCCACGTTCGACACGAAGCGGACCGTCAGGTCGCGGTCGGTGTAGCTGCGCAGCACCTCGTACGCCATGGCAGGGCCGAGGTCGGAGCCGCCGATGCCGATATTGACCACGTTCTTGATGCGCTTGCCGGTGTGGCCGGTCCAGGCGCCGGAACGGACCCGCTCGGCGAAGTCGGCCATCCTGTCGAGGACGGCGTGCACACCGGGGACCACGTTCTCCCCGTCGACCTCGATCACCGCGTCCCGCCGCGCGCGCAGCGCGGTGTGCAGCACGGCGCGGTTCTCGGTGGTGTTGATCTTCTCGCCGCGGAACATGGCGTCCCGGAGGCCGAACACATCCGTGGCGGCGGCCAGCTCACGCAGCAGCCGCAGCGTCTCGTCGGTGACGAGGTGCTTGGAATAGTCGACATACAGGTCGCCGACCTGGAGCGTGTAGCCGGAGCCGCGGCCGGGGTCGGCGGCGAACAGCTCGCGCAGCTGCACTTCGCCGAGTTCCTCGCGGTGCTTGGCCAGCGCGGTCCACTCGGGCCTCTGGTTGAGCCGGGTACGGCTTTCTGCGTTCATCTCGGACTTCAGCCTTCTTTCCTACCTGTCCTGCCTGCGTACCTTGCCCCGCTGCCGGTCCCAACCTAGTTGATCAGCGCGTGACGTGAGCTGTCGTGGTGTCGTCGTGCGGTGCAACAACAAGTACGTTCGCCTTGAGCGCGGGTATCAGCGCGGTGACGGACAGGACGAAGAAGGCGGCCGCGAGCAGGGCCGGGGTGTTCAGTCCCCAGGTGGTGGCGACGGCTCCGCCGAGAAGGGCGCCCAGCGGTGCCCCGGCGACCCCGACGGTGCGGAAGGCGGAACTGACCCGGCCCAGCAGTTCGGCGGGGCTGCGCTGTTGCATCAGGGTCGTGGTGTTGACGTTCCACACCATGCCCATGAAGCCGAACACGGCCAGCGCCGCGGCCAGCCCGACGAGGCTGCGCACCGAGCCCATCACCACGAGCGCGCCGATCTGCACGATTCCGGCGAGCAGCACCCCGCGGACCCGCCCCATCCGGGCGATCAACGGTCCGCCGGCCACTCCGCCGGCCAGGCTGCCGACCGTGTACGCCGTCATGGCCACCGCGTATCCCGTGGTGCCCGCGTCCAGCCAGCCCGTCACCAGGAGCACCAGCGTGGCGATGAGGGCGCCCATGCCGATGTTGCACAGGGCGGTGGCGGCGCACAGGCCGCGCAGGGCCCGGTCCCGCCACAGGGTGCGCAGCCCTTCCGCGATCTCCCGGCGCAGGGTGCTGCCCGCCGGTCTCGGTTTCCGCTCGGGCGGGGCGGTCCGCAGGGTGGCGACCAGCGCGGCCGCCACCAGATAGGTGACCGCGTCGGCCGCGAAGGGCACCGCCGCTCCGGCCGCGATCAGCAGGGGCACGACCGGCGCACCCAGCAGACCGCCCGCGAGGCGCTGCCCGGTCATCAGGCGCGCATTCGCGCTGCCGAGTGCCGCGCGGTCCACCAGGGCGGGCAGCAGGGCCGTCGACGCGTTGTCGAAGAGGGTCTGGAGGGTGGTCAGGGCGAAGGCCAGTGCGATCAGCAGGGCGATCGAGGCGTGGCCGAGAGCCACGGCCGCCGCGAAGGAAGCGACCAGCAGCCCTCGTACCGCATCGACCATCCACATCGCGCGCCGCTGGTCCACGCGGTCGGCGACGGCGCCGCCCAGCAGCCCGAAGACGATCCAGGGCAGATAGCCACACGCGGTCACCGCGGCGATCAGCATCGGCCGCTCGGTCAGCGTCGCGGCGAGCAGCGGCAGTGCGGCCGTACGCAGCGCATCACCGAAGCTGGAGAGCACGGCGGCGCTCCACAGCCGCCCGAACCCCCCGCGCCACGTCGGCGCGCACCCGTCCCCCGTCACGACCGTCGCCACGTCTCCCCCTCACGATTCGCCCGATGCACAAACCGTAGAGGGCACCACTGACAATCGGCCGGGGAGCGGGGGCCCGGCGGCCCGCAAACAGCTCCGGCCAGGTACCTCTCTCGGTACCCGGCCGGTCCTCAACTCCTAGATTTCGCCCCGCAGTTTGGCGAGTGCCTCGGCGAGGATCGCCTCGCCGTCCGCGTCGCTGCGCCGCTCCCGTACATACGCGAGGTGCGTCTTGTACGGCTCGGTGCGCGGCGGGTCCGGCGGGTTGTCCCGGTCCTGTCCTGCGGGGAAGCCGCAGCGCGGGCAGTCCCAGGTATCGGGAACCTGCGCGTCGCTGGCGAAGCTGGGCTGCGTCTCGTGCCCGTTGGAGCACCAGAAGGAGATGCGCAGCCGGGGCGCGGACTCGCCCCGCTCGGCCTCGCCCATCGGCCCCGCCCCGACCCGGCTTCCTCGGATCGCGTTGCCACTTGCCACGGTCGTAACTCCCTGCGTGATGGTGCCGCGAAGCGAGTCGGCGTTTCGCTTCGCTGCGAGCGCCTCAGTCTACGTAAGGCCCAACGCGCGTCCAGTGATTGGAGTTACAGCCCCCACACCTAGACGCAAGCCCCATGATAGGCCGCGCTCAGCTGCGCGTACCGAACATGGGGCCTTACGTACGGAATGTGCGTGCCGATCAGTTGTTCACCTTCATCAGAAGGCCGAGTACAACGATGCACGCGAACCAGAGCAGCCCGACCACCAAAGTGATGCGGTCGAGATTGCGCTCGGCGACCGAGGAGCCGCCGACGGACGACTGCATGCCGCCACCGAACATGTCGGAGAGGCCGCCGCCCTTGCCCTTGTGCATCAGCACCAGCAGCATCAGCAGACCGCTGAAGACGATCAGGGCGATCGAGAACCCCATAACCACGGCTGGACCAACTTCCTCGGATCTGGATGGACGACAGGGGCACAGCCACCGAGCTGTGCCCCCGCAAGGGTACGACGGATCGCCGCTAGCGCATACTTACTGGTCGCGGAAGCGCACGATCTTGACGAACTCGTCGGCGTCCAGCGAGGCGCCGCCGACCAGCGCGCCGTCGATGTCGGCCTGGGCCATGATCTCGGCCACGTTGCCCGCCTTGACGGAGCCGCCGTACTGGATGCGGACCTGGTCGGCCAGCTCCTGGGTGTACAGCTCGGCGAGCTTGCCACGGATGGCGGCGCAGACTTCCTGGGCGTCCTCGGCACCGCAGACCTTGCCGGTGCCGATGGCCCAGACGGGCTCGTAGGCGATGACGACGGACTCGGCCTGCTCGGCGGGGATGTCCTTGAGGCCGCCCTCGACCTGGGCGAGCGTGTGCGTGACGTGGTTGCCCGCCTCGCGCACCTCCAGCTCCTCGCCGACGCACAGGATCGGCGTCAGGCCGTGCTTGTAGGCGGCCTTGACCTTGGCGTTCACGATCTCGTCGGTCTCGGCGTGGTACTGCCGGCGCTCGCTGTGGCCGATCGCCACGTATGTGCACTTCAGCTTGGCCAGCATCGGGCCGGAGATCTCGCCGGTGTAGGCACCGGAGTCGTGCGCCGAGATGTCCTGGGCGCCGTACCTGATCTTGAGCTTGTCGCCGTCGACCAGGGTCTGCACGGAGCGCAGGTCGGTGAAGGGCGGCAGGACGGCGACCTCGACGGCCTCGTAGTCCTTGTCGGCCAGGGCGAAGGCGAGCTTCTGGACGTGCGCGATGGCCTCGAGGTGGTTGAGGTTCATCTTCCAGTTGCCCGCCATGATCGGCGTGCGCCCCGAAGAAATAGAAGCAGCCATAAAGGGTCAGTCCTCCAGTGCGGCGAGGCCGGGGAGCGTCTTGCCCTCGAGGTATTCGAGGGAGGCGCCGCCACCGGTCGAGATATGGCCGAATGCGGTCTCGTCGAAGCCCAGGATGCGGACGGCCGCGGCGGAGTCGCCACCGCCGACCACGGTGAAGCCCTTGGACTCGACGAGTGCCTGGGCGACCGCCTTGGTGCCCTCGGCGTAGTCGGGGTGCTCGAAGACGCCCATGGGGCCGTTCCAGAAGACGGTGGCGGCGTCGGCGAGCTTCGAGGCGTACAGCTTGCGGGACTCCGGACCGATGTCCAGGCCCATCTGGTCGGCGGGCATGGCGTCCGCGGCGACGGTGGTGGGGTTCGTCGGCGCCTTGGCCTTCAGGTCCGGGAACCCGGTGGAGGTCACCACGTCGACGGGGAGGACCAGTTCGACCCCGCTCTTCTCCGCACGCTCGATGTACTCCTGGACGACCGGGATCTGGTCCTCCTGGAGGAGGGAGACGCCGATCTCGTAGCCCTTGGCCTTGAGGAAGGTGTACGCCATGCCGCCGCCGATGAGCAGCCGGTCCGCCTTGGCGAGCAGCTGGTCGATGACGGCGAGCTTGTCGGAGACCTTGGCGCCGCCCAGCGCGACGACGTAGGGCCGCTGGACGTCCTCGGTGAGCTTCTTCAGGACACCGACCTCGGTGGCGATGAGGTAGCCGGCGTAGTGCGGCAGGCGGGCCGGGAGGTCGTACACCGAGGCGTGCTTGCGGTGGACCGCGCCGAAGCCGTCGCCTACGTAGACGTCCGCGAGGGCGGCCAGCCGGTCGGCGAACTCGCCGCGCTCGGCGTCGTCCTTGGAGGTCTCGCCGGCGTTGAAGCGCAGGTTCTCGATGACGGCGACGTCGCCGTCATGGAGGCCCGCGACCGCGGACTTGGCGGATTCGCCGACCGTGTCGGTCGCGAACGCCACGCCCCTGCGCAGGAGTTCACCCAGGCGAGAGGCGACGGTGGCGAGGGAGAAGGCGGGGTCCGGGGCGCCCTTGGGGCGGCCCAGGTGCGAGGCGACGACGACCTTGGCGCCCGCGTCCGCGAGGGCCTTCACGGTGGGCAGCACGGCGCGGATGCGGCCGTCGTCGGTGATGGTGCCGCTGTCGAGCGGGACGTTCAGGTCGGCGCGGACGAAGACCCGCCGGCCGGCCACGCCTTCGGCGAGGAGTTCGTCGATCGTCTTCATGAAGAGGGCTCCTGGGAGGGCTGGTGGTCCAAGAGTGCTGATCTGTACGTGAGTCAGGGCTCGGACGGCGCGTCCCTGCGCTGCCCGAGCCCTGCGTTCACATCGAGGTGCCTGATCTGTGGATCAGAGCTGGTTGCCGACGAAGACCGTGAGGTCGACGAGGCGGTTGGAGTAGCCCCACTCGTTGTCGTACCAGCCGAGGATCTTCACCGACGTGCCTTCCTGAACCATGGTCAGGGAGGAGTCGAAGGTGCAGGACGACGGGTCGCTGACGATGTCCGAGGAGACGATCTCGTCCTCGGTGTAGGACAGGTAGCCCTGCAGCTCGCCCTCGGAGGCCTTCTTGAAGGCGGCGTTGACCTCGTCCTTGGTGACCTCGCGGGACAGCTCCACGACGAGGTCGGTGGCCGAGCCGGTCGGGACCGGGACACGCATCGCGATGCCGTCCAGCTTGCCCTTCAGCTGCGGCAGGACCAGGGCGGTGGCCTTGGCGGCACCGGTGGTCGTCGGGATGATGTTCTCCGCGGCGGCACGGGCGCGGCGCAGGTCCTTGTGCGGGAAGTCCAGGATGCGCTGGTCGTTCGTGTACGCGTGCACGGTCGTCATCAGGCCCTTGACGATGCCGAAGTTCTCGTCGAGGACCTTGGCCATCGGCGCCACACAGTTGGTGGTGCAGGAGGCGTTGGAGATGACGTGGTGGTTCGCCGGGTCGTACTTGTCCTGGTTGACGCCCATCACGATGGTGATGTCCTCGTCCTTGGCCGGGGCCGAGATGAGGACCTTCTTCGCACCGCCCGCGATGTGCTTCGCGGCGTCGTCCTTCTTGGTGAAGATGCCGGTCGACTCGATGACGATGTCGACGCCCAGCTCGCCCCACGGGATGTCGGCGGGGTTGCGCTCGGAGAGCACCTTGATCGTGTGGCCGTCGACGGTGATCGTGTCGGCGGTGTGGGTGACCTCCTGCTTGAGGCGCCCCAGGATCGTGTCGTACTTCAGCAGGTGAGCGGTGGTCGCGGTGTCACCCAGGTCGTTGACAGCCACGATCTCGATGTCTGCACCCTGCTCCAGCAGCGCGCGGAAGTAGTTACGACCGATGCGGCCAAAGCCGTTGATGCCTACGCGGATCGTCACGAACCGATCTCCTCGTTGGTACGCCGGTTTCGAGACCGGCGAGCTGTATGGGATGTCCCCGACCGCCTACGACCCTACCTCCCTGTGGCCTCGGTGGTGACATCGAGATGCCCCATACACGGCAGGGCGGTCCGTACCCGCCAGTAGGGGTACGGACCGCCCCGACCGAGAGACGTGATCACTCACAGATCACTCGATTTCGCTACGGAGAGTCGGTCACCGTTGACCGGCCGGTTCACCCCTCGAGCGCCTCCAGAGCCTTGCCGATCAGGGTCGTACGGCCGATGGGCGCGGTGACGTGCTCCAGACCGAAGCCCAGCAACACGGTGTCGTCCGTGGTGACGGCGCCGTACGTCTTGAACAGCTCACCCGCGCGTCCCCAGTCCTTGACCACCGCGGGGCTGCCCGCGGGCGGACCGGGGGTGCTCCAGGCACCCAGCGACGTCTCGAAGCCCTCGGTCTCCACCGCGTTGCCGCCGATCACGACGGACGCGTTGTCGGCGAGGACGCCGCGGCCACCGGTGCCGGGGTCGGTGACGTAGCCGAGGGAGACCTCGACCTTCTTCCCGGCGTACGCGGAGAGGTCGAAGGAGACCTCCTGCCAGCCGGACGACGACCCGGTGAAGCTGTTCCAGGAACCGGATGTGCCGGTGGGCGTACAGACCCCTCCCGAGAGCGTCAGATACCGCTTGAGGGCGGGATGCGCCTGGATGAAGTACCCGGCATTGCACTCGGCGGGCACCGCCGTGCTGGTCGCGCCGCCTGCCTCCGGGAGCGTGGTCCAGTCGTCGGCACCGGCCGTGTGCGCCTCCAGGAGGGCGTGGTCGTAGCTCTTCTCCGTGTCCCAGAGCAGCCTGGTCCGCAGAGTTGGCTTTTCGGACGCACTCACCGAGGTGAGGTCGATGGTGCGGGTGAGGCGGTTCCAGGCGTAGTCGCTGTGCGTGACGGCGGCCATGGAGGCGCCTTCGTACGGGCCGTACGGGTTGACGGTGCCGGGGTAGGCGCCCGCTCCCGCACTCTCGAACTGCGGGTGGGTGTCCACGGGCAGCGTGTCGGAGGTGACGCTGTAGGACCCCGCCGCGTTCAGCGGGTTGCCGGCAGCGCCGCCCAGCGGTGTGGTGGCGCCCGCGAGCAGGCCCGAGCCCTCGAAAGACGTGGCGTCCGGCAGGGACGTACGGGTGTAGGCGCCCAGGTAGTACTGGCTGAAGTCGTTCGACAGGGTGCCGCCGCCGAGGTCCACGGAGCCGCCGGCCTGCTCGCCCGCCTCGATCAGCTTGCCGCCCTCGTTGAGGAAGGCGCGCAGCTGGAGCTGGGTGGCGTTGCCGGGGACGCCGGCGCCCGTGTAGTGGACGACCGTGTCGAAGTGACTGAGCACGCCGAGCGCGTCGGGCGCGCCCTGGGTGGCGACGTCCCAGACGATCGCCCTGCGTCCGTTGGCCTTCAGCGCCTCGACGTAGGTCTTCGCCTGCGTGGCCGCCGCGCCCTCTTCGGCGACCACGAGCGTGTCCGCCCTGGGCCGTTCGGCGACCGTGTAGCTGAAGTGCTTGCTGGAGACGGGTTTTCCACTCCTGGTCCTGCCGGTGAACCAGACCTCGACCTTGTCGCCGGGCTCGCCGTCCCGGACCTTGGCCCGGTACTCGTCGAAGTGGATGTTGTCCTCACCGCCGTAGGTCTCTCCGCCCTTCCAGGGCCGCAGAGCGCTGTCCCGGGTACGGCCGCCGTTGACGCGGTACTTGAGCTCCTTGTCGCGCACCGACTTCCGTGCGACGACGGAGACTTCCTGGTCGGCTCCGCGGGAGTACGACGTTGTGAACGGGGCCGGGGTGAAGTCGGCGGCCTTCAGGCCGACCGAGGAGGACGGCTGGTCGGGGTGGGCGGCGGACTCGGCGACGGAGAGCGCGAAGGGGATGTTCTTGGCGAACTCCTGCTGGATCAGGGTCTCGTCGTCCGGGAAGGTGAAGATCGACTGGCAGTCGCCCGGGTTCCACTGGTCGTCGGGGTCGACGCTGGACGCGGTTTCACAGGTCGACATCTCGGGGGTGAACATCGCCATGCCGTTGACGTTCGCCGCGTGCCCGTCGGCCTCGCCGTTGGTCGTGTACAGCTCCGAGGAGACCTGCGGGTGGTAGCCGGGGATCGCGGAGTTCTCCGGCGTGCCGGCGAGGGCCTCGTACACCACGTCGTCCGGGGTGGGTGTGGCGACCTGCCAGCCCACGCCGTAGAGGAGGAGCTCGGCGGCGGAGTGGTAGTTGATGCCGTACTCGAATCCGATCCGCCGCTCGAAGGCGTCCAGGGCCCGGGTCTCGGGCTCGGAGTTCGGGGCCGCGCCGCGGTAGGTCTGGCTGGTGGGGTTGGGGGACGAACCCTCGTCGTCGTAGCCCCACTTGTAGGCGAAGTTGCGGTTGAGGTCGACGCCGTCGCCGGTGCTGATGACTCCGTCGCCGTTGACGTCCCGCAGGTTCTTGCGCCACAGGCGGTTGTCGGAGTTCTCGAAGGTGTAGTCGTAGCCGTCCGGGTTGGCGGAGAGGACGAACCACAGTTCGGTCGAGTCGACGATCTTCTTGATGCGCTTGTCGGTGGCGTAGTTGTCCACGTAGTGGTGCATCAGCCGCCGGGTCATCTCCGGCGTGATCCACTCGCGCGCGTGCTGGTTGGAGAGATAGAGGACGGAGGGCTTGGCTCCGTCCTTCGTCTTCTTGGCGTTCTTGGTGAGCTTCAGCGCCAGGATGTCCTGGCCGTTGATGGTCTTGCCGATGGAGACGACCTTGGTCAGGCCCGGGTTGGCCCGTGCGGTGGCGAGGATCTCCTGCCGCAGTCCGCCGTCTGAGCTGTACGGGCGGAAAACGCCCTCGGCCGCGGCCTCGACGCGGGCCTCGGCCTTGCCGGAGAGCGTGTGCTCGGTGAGGCCGATGCCCTGTTTCTCGAGCTTGTCGGCCTGTTGGTCGGTGAGATAGACCTCGACGGTGGCCGTGCCCTTGTCGGGCACCTGCTCGCCGAGTTCGTGGCCGTCCTGTCCGGTGGCCAGCAGCAGGGGTACCTGCTTCTTGGTGACGTCGGCGCGGAAGACCTTGACCTCGTCCCCTCCGGAGGACGAACTACCGCTCTGTGCCTGGGCAATGGGTGCGATGCTCGCTCCGCCGATCAGGAGCGTGCCGACAGCGAGGATCGATCTCGCTCTATGTCTCATGAACCCCCCTAGCAAAGGTCGCCACAGCAGCGAACAGATGCCAGGCTCATGACAGTTCATGATCGAGTCAAGGGTGCCTCAACGCTGTGCAACACGGCGGTGCCGACGCCCAGTTGAGCGTCGGCACCGGCGTGTTGCGAGCGCGTTCGGGTCAGCCGGCGTCGGCCATCTCCTCCGTGAGGCTGGACTCCGTGCCCGGAATGCCGAGGTCCTGGGCCCGCTTGTCGGCCATCGCGAGCAGACGGCGGATACGGCCCGCCACGGCGTCCTTGGTCAGCGGGGGGTCGGCGAGCGCGCCGAGCTCCTCGAGGGAGGCCTGCTTGTGCTCCATGCGCAGCCGGCCCGCCGCCGCGAGATGCTCGGGCACGTCGTCACCGAGGATCTCCAGGGCGCGCTGGACGCGGGCGCCTGCGGCGACGGCCGCGCGCGCGGAGCGGCGCAGGTTGGCGTCGTCGAAGTTGGCGAGCCGGTTCGCCGTGGCCCGGACCTCGCGGCGCATCCGGCGCTCCTCCCAGGCCAGCACCGACTCATGGGCGCCGAGCCGGGTCAGCAGAGCGCCGATGGCGTCTCCGTCGCGGACGACGACCCGGTCGACGCCGCGCACCTCACGGGCCTTGGCGGCGATCGACAGACGGCGGGCGGCGCCGACGAGGGCGAGCGCTGCCTCGGGACCCGGGCAGGTCACTTCGAGAGAGGACGAGCGACCGGGCTCGGTCAGCGAGCCATGGGCCAGGAAGGCGCCGCGCCAGGCCGCTTCGGCATCGCAGGTGGCCCCCGAGACCACCTGCGGGGGCAGGCCGCGGATAGGGCGGCCACGGCCGTCGACCAGGCCGGTCTGCCGGGCCAGCTGGTCACCGCCGGCGACGACCCGAACGACGTAGCGCGAACCGCGGCGCAGCCCGCCGGGCGCCATCACGATCAGCTCGGAGCTGTGGCCTAAAACCTCCAGGATGTCCCGCTTGAGCCGGCGGGCCGCCATCGCGGTGTCCAGCTCCGCCTCGATCACGATGCGCCCGCTCACCAGATGGAGGCCGCCGGCGAACCGCAGAACGGCGGAGACCTCCGCCTTCCTGCAGCAGGTCCGGGTGACGGGGAGCCGGGAGATCTCATCCTTCACCGCTGCCGTCATCGCCATGGGCCGATCCTTCCATGCATCCGAAAAATACGGTCGTACGCGGCGGCCAGCAGCTCCGGGTCATGCCTGGGGCTGCCGTCCCTCCGGGCCACCGGCGCCAGCTCGACCGCCGCACCGAGCCGCTTGGCGGCCTCGGTGAGTACAGCGCGGTCGGGCACGGCGGCCTCGTCGGCCAGCACCACGTCCAGGGCGAGTTTAGGGGCGTGTCGTCCCAAAACCTCCAAATGACGCTGCGGGGAGAAGCCCTCGGTTTCTCCGGGCTGCGGCGCGAGGTTCAGGGAGAGTACCCGGCGTGCCTTCGTCTGCGTGAGGGCGTCCAGCAGCTCGGGCACGAGCAGATGCGGGATGACCGAGGAGAACCAGGAGCCGGGGCCGAGCACCACCCAGTCCGCGTCGAGGACCGCCTCGACGGCCTCGGGGACGGCGGGCGGGCCGTGCGGTACGAGGTGCACGGACTGCACCTCGCCGGGGGTGAGCGCGACGGTGGCCTGGCCGCGGACGGTGTCGACGTCCTCCGGCCGGTCCGGGTCGTGGCCCTTGACCAGGGCCTGGAGCTCCAGCGGTACGGCGGACATGGGCAGCACACGGCCGTGCGCGCCCAGCAGCTTGCCGACCAGGTCGAGGGCCTGGACATGGTCGCCCAGCTGCTCCCACAGGGCGACGATCAGCAGATTGCCGACCGCGTGGTCGTGCAGGTCGCCCTGGGACTGGAAGCGGTGCTGGATGACGCGGGACCAGGTCTGGCCCCAGTCGTCGTCGCCGCAGAGCGCGGCCAGCGCCTTGCGCAGGTCGCCGGGCGGCAAAACGCCCAGCTCATCGCGCAGGCGCCCGCTGGAACCGCCGTCGTCGGCCACCGTGACGACGGCGGTGAGGTCGCCGGTGATCCGGCGCAGTGCGGCGAGCGAGGCCGACAGGCCCATGCCGCCGCCGAGGGCGACGACCTTGGGCTGTGTGCCGCGACGGCGCGCACGGCCGCCGCGGGCCTCGGCGGGCCGGCCGGCCCGGGCCTCGGGCACGGCCCGGCGCAGCCTGCTCAGCCGCGGTGTACGTCCTGTCATTCCCGTCCCATGTCCCGGTGTACGACCACCGTCTCCACACCCTCGGCCGCGAGACGCGCGGCGAGCTTCTCCGACATGGCGACCGAGCGGTGCTTGCCGCCGGTGCAGCCGATGGCGATGGTCACATAGCGCTTGCCCTCCCGGCGGTACCCGGCCGCGATCAGCCGCAGCAGTTCGGCGTACCGGTCGAGGAACTCCTTGGCGCCGGGCTGGTTGAAGACGTACGCGGCGACCTCCTCGTGGGTGCCGGTGTACGGGCGCAGCTCCGGGACCCAGTGCGGGTTGGGCAGGAAGCGCATGTCCGCGACCAGGTCGGCGTCGACGGGGAGGCCGTACTTGAAGCCGAAGGACATGACGGTGGCCCGCAGCTCCGGCTCCTCCTCGCCGGCGAACTGGGCGTCCATCTTGGCGCGCAGCTCGTGCACGTTGAGGCTGGAGGTGTCGATCACCAGGTCGGCGTCGCCGCGCAGCTCACGCAGCAGTTCACGCTCGGCGGCGATGCCGTCGACGATGCGGCCGTCGCCCTGGAGGGGGTGCGGCCGGCGCACCGACTCGAAGCGGCGCACCAGGGCGTCGTCGGAGGACTCCAGGAAGACGATCCGGCGGGTGACGTGCTTGGCCGCGAGGTCGGCGAGGGACTCGCGGAGGTTGTCGAAGAAGCGCCGGCCGCGGACGTCGACGACGACCGCGATCCGGGCGACATTGCCCTGGGAGCGGGCGCCGAGCTCCACCATGGTGGGGATCAGCGCGGGTGGGAGGTTGTCGACGACGAACCAGCCGAGGTCCTCCAGACACTTGGCGGCCGTCGAGCGGCCGGCCCCGGACATGCCGGAGATGATCACCAGCTCGGGGATGGCCGGCTCGGGGGCCCCGGCGGTGTCGATGCCCGTAGTCACCTGTTCTCCGTCGTTCTGGTCTTCTTGGCCTGTGGCCTGCTGAGCGGGATCCTCGCGTGTGTCCTTGTGCGGCTGATCTCGGTCGGCTGTGGGCTGCTTGTCCTGCTCGCTCATCTCTCCATCCCCCGTCGCTCGTCCGGGGTGCCCGCGGACACGGGCTCCCCCGGGGTGCCCGCCGTCGTCTCGGGCGCCCCGTCTTCCATGTCGTCCATGATCTCTCCGGTTGCCGTGTTCACGGCGGGTGCCGCCGGGGCCGCCTGGGCGAAGGCCACGGCAATGGTCTCGGCCGTCTTACGACCTATGCCCGGAACCTCACAGATCTGGTCAATTGTCGCGGATCGCAACTTCTTCACCGACCCGAAGTGTTTGATCAGTGCCTGCTTGCGGGTCTCGCCGAGTCCCGGCACATCGTCCAGGGGGCTCGACCGGAAGCGCTTGGCACGCTTGGTGCGCTGATAGGTGATCGCGAAGCGGTGGGCCTCGTCGCGGACCCGCTGGAGCAGATAGAGGCCCTCGCTGGTGCGGGGCAGCACGACGGGGTCGTCCTCGTCCGGCACCCAGACCTCCTCCAGGCGCTTGGCCAACCCGCACACGGCGATGTCGTCGATGCCCAGCTCCTCCAGGGCCCGCGCGGCGGCAGCGACCTGCGGCCGGCCACCGTCGACGACGACGAGTTGCGGCGGGTAGGCGAAGCGCTTGGGCCGTCCGTTCTCCTCGACGAGGCCGTCCTCCTCGCTCCACTCCCCCGTCTTCTCCTTCTCGGCGAGGTACCGCCTGAAGCGGCGGTTGATCACCTCGTGCATGGAGCGGACGTCGTCCTGGCCCTCGAAGCCCTTGATCTGGAAGCGCCGGTACTCGCTCTTGCGCTGGAGGCCGTCCTCGAAGACGACCATGGAGGCCACGACGTCGTCGCCCTGGAGGTGCGAGATGTCGTAGCACTCGATCCTCAGGGGGGCGCTGTCCAGGTCGAGGGCCTCGGCGATCTCCTCCAGGGCGCGCGAGCGCGTGGTCAGGTCGGAGGCGCGCTTGGTCTTGTGCAGGACGAGTGCCTGCTGAGCGTTGCGCTGCACCGTCTCCATGAGGGCCTTCTTGTCGCCGCGCTGCGGGATGCGCAGGGAGACGATCGAGCCGCGGCGGTCGGTGAGCCACTGCTGGACCGGTTCGACCGGGTCGGGCAGCGCCGGGACGAGGACCTCCTTGGGGACTGCGTCTCCCGTCTCCTCCCCGTAGAGCTGCTGGAGTGCGTGTTCCACCAGGGCGCCGGTGGTGATCTCCTCGACCTTGTCGGTCACCCAGCCGCGCTGGCCGCGCACGCGTCCGCCGCGGACGTGGAAGATCTGCACGGCCGCTTCCAGCTCGTCCTCGGCGACCGCGATGAGGTCGGCGTCGGTCGCGTCGGCGAGCACGACCGCGCTCTTCTCCATGGCCTTCTTCAGGGCCTCGATGTCGTCGCGCAGGCGGGCCGCCCGCTCGTACTCCATCTCCTCGGCCGCCGCCGTCATCTGCTTCTCCAGGCGGCGCAGGTACGTGCCCGTGCGTCCGGCCATGAAGTCGCTGAACTCCTCGGCGAGTTCGCGGTGCTCCTCGGCGGAGACCCGGCCGACGCAGGGCGCGGAGCACTTGCCGATGTAGCCGAGCAGGCAGGGGCGGCCGGTGCGGGCGGCGTTCTTGAAGACGCCGGCCGAGCAGGTGCGCACCGGGAAGACGCGCAGCAGGAGGTCGACGGTGTCGCGGATCGCCCACGCGTGCCCGTACGGCCCGAAGTAGCGCACGCCCTTCTTCTTGTGGCCGCGCATCACCTGCACGCGCGGGAACTCCTCGTTCATCGTCACGGCGAGGTACGGGTAGCTCTTGTCGTCGCGGTACTTGACGTTGAACCGGGGGTCGTACTCCTTGATCCAGGAGTACTCCAGCTGCAGGGCCTCGACCTCCGTGGACACCACGGTCCACTCCACGGACGCGGCCGTGGTGACCATGGTGCGGGTGCGGGGGTGCAGGCCCGCCAGGTCCTGGAAGTAGTTCGCCAGGCGCTGGCGCAGGCTTTTCGCCTTTCCGACGTAGATCACCCGGCGGTGCTCGTCACGGAACCTGTACACCCCGGGTGAGTCGGGGATCTGCCCCGGCTTGGGGCGGTAGCTGGAGGGGTCGGCCATGTTTCACACCCTACTGGCGAGGGGTGACAGAGCGACGAGCCTGTGGACAACGCCTATCGGGTCTCGAGAAAGGTCAGGACCGCGAGGACACGGCGATGGGCGTCGGTGTCCTCCTGGAGGTTCAGCTTGCCCAGGATGCTGCGCACATGCTTCTCGACGGTGCCCTCGGTGACCCACAGGCGGCGGCCGATGCCCGCGTTGGAGCGGCCCTCGGCCATCAGGGCGAGGACCTCGCGCTCGCGGGCGCTGAGGTGGGACAGCGGGTCGTCGCGGCGCTGGGCGGAGAACAGCTCGTGCACCAGGGACGGGTCGACGACCGAGCCGCCCCGGTGGATCCGTTCCAGGGCCTCGATGAACTCGTCGACCACCGTGACCCGGCTCTTGAGGAGATAGCCGACCTGCCGGCCGCTCGCCAGCAGCTCCAGGGCGTCTTCCACCTCGACGTACGCGGACAGGACGAGGATGCCGGTGCCGGGGTGGCGCTCGCGGATCGTGCGGGCCGCCTTCAGGCCCTCGGTGGAGTGGTCCGGCGGCATTCTTATGTCGACGATCGCGAGGTCGGGTCTCTCCTCGGCGACCAGTTCCAGAAGCCGTTCCGCGTCACCCGCCTGGCCCACCACGTCGTATCCGACGCGCTCGCAGAGGCTGGCGAGACCCTCGCGCAGCAGAACGTCGTCGTCGGCGAGTACGACCCGTCCCCGCGCGGGCTGCTGCGATGCGTCCATGGTCCCGGCTCCCCTTGCCCGACCGATGTACTGCGCCCCAACAGCCTGCCCGACCGCCTGGGTTACGGCTAGCAGGAAGCGGAATTGGGGGGTGGCCGTGACGACATGGGGACATCGGCGGGCGATGCTCTAGGCAGCGGTTGCAAACGGACCAGCAGTTTCTACAGGAGGCCGCGGGTCACGGCGAAGGGCGCGGCGGATGCGGCGGACGCGGATCGAGAAAGCACGGCGGCCGGCCCGGGCCCGCCGCGACGCGGACGACCTGTACCCGCGGGCCCTGGACCCCAGGGACCCCGACATCGTGCGAGCCAAGCGGCTGCGGCTCGCCGGGAACGGCGGTACCGACCGCCTCTAGAGCCGGACGGCAGGCCCACCGTCCGAAGAGGCCGCCCGGAGCGTATGCGCACGTCACAGAGTCCTGGGTCCCCCCGTCCCGGACGACTCCCCTCGTGTACGTTCCGGGCGGTCACGTATCCGTCGCGGCCCTGTTCAGCGGCAACCGTACGGTCAGGGTCGTGCCCTGGCCCGGCGGGCTGCTGACGGCCAGCCTGCCGCCGATCGCCTCGACACGGTCGATGAGGCCGATCAGGCCGGAGCCCCGTGCGGGCTCGGCGCCGCCCGTCCCGTCGTCGGCGATCGTCACCTCCAGGACGTCGTCGTAGGTCCGCGCCGTCACTTGTACGACGCCCGCGCGCGCGTGCTTGGCGGCATTGGTGAGGCATTCGGAGGTGACGTAGTAGACGGCGACCTCCGTCTGCTCGGCGAGCCGGTCCGGCGGCAGACGGAGGTCCAGCTCGACGGGGACCGAGGAGCGCCGGGCCAGGGCACGCAGGGCAGGACCGAGGCCGCCCTTGGAGAGGATCGCCGGGTGGATGCCGCGGGCGACCTGGAGCAGGTCCGCGAAGGCGTCGTCGAGCCCCTTGGCGATGTGGTCGAGCTGGTCGGGCAGGGCGTCGGGCTGCTCCTCCAGCATCGACTGGGCCGTCCTCAGGTCCAGTTGGAGCGAGACCAGGCGCTGCTGGACCCCGTCGTGCAGATCGCGTTCGATACGGCGCCGGGAGGCGTCCCCGGCGGCCACCACGCGCGCGCGTGACGCCGTGAGCTGGGCCCGGCTGTCGGCGTTGGCGAGGGCGGTGGCGGCGAGTTCCGTGAAGTCGGCGAGCCTCGACTCGGTGCCCGGGGGCAGTGGTTCGGGCCCGGCGGCGGCCGCGACGACGGCACCCCACAGACGGCCGTCGACGACGATCGGCGCGCCGACGGCACGTCCCACGCGCGCGGGGCGCCGCGTCGCCGCCACGTCGGCCGCGACCGCCTCGCCCTCGGCCGCGGGACCGCGGGCGGTGCCCAGGACGGTGGCGGTGCCGTCGGCGGCGTACCGCAGGACGGCGACGGAGCCGCTGCCCAGGACCGTCCCGACCTGATCGGCGACTTCGGAGAACACCTCCTGTGGCGGCACTCTGCGGGCCACGAGGGTGGCGACCCGGCGCAGCGCCGCCTGCTCGCGGGCCGTGCGGCGGCTCTCGGTGACGTCGCGTGCGGCGGCGTAGATGAGGCCCTCGTCGGTGACCGGGCGCGCGCTCCACTGGAGCCAGCGTTCGGTCCCGTCGGCCCGCAGCAGGCGGTTCTCGAACTCGGCCAGCTCCACACCGCCGGCGAGCCGTTCGAGTGCGGCACGCGTGCGTGCCCGGTCGTCCGGGTGCACGAACTCCAGCCAGGGCGTGCCGATGAGGGCCTCGGTGGTGTGGCCGAGGGTCCGCTCGAAGGCGGGATTGACGCGCTTGAAGAAGCCGTCGAGCCCGGCGATGCACAGCAGGTCGAGCGAGAGGTGGAAGATGCTCGCCAGCTCCTGCTCGGCCTGGCGGCGCCGGCCGTGGGCCGCGGCGAAGGACGCCATGGTGCCGTTCATGCCGCCCAGCAGCCGTGCCCAGGTCCCCTGGAACGCGCCGACGTCCGCCCGGTGCTGGAGCCGGTTGTCGTCGATCGCCTCGTTCATGGCGTGGATCTCGGCGGCGAGCCGTTCGGTGGTCACCCGCAGCTCGCGGAACGTGTCGGCGACGTCGCCGAGTTCGTCCTGGCCGGCGTACCGGATGTCGTACGACAGATCGCCCTCCGACAACGCCCTGGCGCCCGCGGAGACCTCGCTCAGCGGCCGGGTGATCGAACGTCGCAGTGCCAGCGCGAGGGCGGTGACGGCGGCGAGGACGCCGAAGGAGACGACGAGGTCGCGAATCTCGCGCTGCTGGGCGGCGTCGAGGTCGTCGGCGGCGGTGCGCCCCAGCTCGGCCGCCGCCCGTCCCTGGATGCCGCGCAGGGCGTCGATCCGGGCCGTCGAGGCGGTCATCCAGCGGTCGTACGACGGCCAGTCCCGTCTGCCGTCCGGATCCGCCAGTGTGTCCCGGGTCTTGCGCACGACCAGGCCCGGGTTCCGCAGGAGGGTCGCGTAGAGCTCGCCCTGGAGGGCGTCGGAAGCGGTCTGCCGGAAGGCGTCCAGGCGGGACCGCTCAAGAGCCGACCAGGGGTTCGTGGCAGCAGCCCGCGCGGGCGGGGCGTGGAAGAGGACGGCGAGTTCGGCGCGTTCGCGTTCGGCGGCCTCGATGGCGTCCAGGAGCGCGAGGTGGGCGTCGGCGGCGCGGCCCGACTCCCGGGTGGGGCGGCCGGATTCGAGAGTGGCGACGGTGCTGAGCAGGTCGTCCTCGATCGTGTCGTACTGGCCGGCGAGCCGCGGGGCGCTGAGGGAGCCGGTCCGGATCTGGATGCGCAGGGCGTGCAGCTTGCGGTCGGCGGCGTCGATCCGGCCGGCGACATCGGGCTGGCCGGTCCAGGAGCCGCTGTCGTCAAGGGCTTTGTGGAGGACGGCCTCGGTGGCCTGCTGGGCGGCGGACCGTTCCCGCAGGGTGGTCGAGCCGGGGCGCAGCCGGGCCTGAACAGCCGCGATGCGCTCCCGGGCGACCGCATCAGTGAGCGATGTGGTCGCGAACGACACCTGGGTCGCGGCGCGGAACTCCTCCAGAGCCCGTGCCTCCCGCCACTGGCTCACGCCGCCGACCAGGGTGAAGACCAGCATGGTCGTCACCGGCAGCAGCACGAGAAGCATCAGCTTCCGGCCGATGCGGAGACGGGCGAGGAAGGGGATGCGGGGCGGGGTGAGTGGTCGGGGGCGGAGCATGACCGGCTCTCAGGTTCCGGGGGCGGATTCCGGGGGGCGTGTCCCCGCGAACTCCGCGGGAGAATCGAATGGTTCGGTGGCCCGGCTTGCGCAGAGTCCGCGGGCGCCTCCGGCCCTCCTTGCTTGCGCAGGACCAACAGCATGCCGCTCGGCCCGGCGGCCGTCCACGGGCGCGCGCCCTACGGGCGGCATGGGCGGTCTACGGCCCCTTCGTCGGATAGCCGTCGTGCGCGGCCAGGTCCTCGTCGATCCGCTTGGCCGCCGCGTCCAGGGTGGACTTGACGGGAGCCCCGTCGAGCATGATCTTCGCGAAGGCCCGGGAGAAGGCGTCCGTGATCGTCGGATAGGCGGGCGTCTGCGGCCGGGGGCGGGCGAATCCTCCCCGCAACTGCTCGAGGAACAGGCGTTCGGCGCCGCCGGGTGCGTACGTCGTGGAGAGCTTCAGGGCGCTGTTCGTGGCCGGGATCGCCCCGTTGGCCACGCTCATCCGGTGCACCTGCGCGGGCTCGAGCAGGAACGAGAGGAACCGCCAGGCCGCGTCACCTTCGGCGGCGCCCGCGGGGATGCCCCACTGCCAGGAGCCCATGCCGGTCACGGTGCCCGAGCCGAAGTCGGGCAGCGGAACGATCGTGACGTCACCGGGAAACGCCTTGTCGAACTCCCCGTACACCCAGTGCCCGCCCCAGCTGATCGCGCTGCGGCCCGTCACGAACGCCCGGTCGTCCTCGACCATGTCGACGAGCCCTTCCTCGACCCAGTTCTGCATCGTGGTCAGCGCCTTGACCGACTCCGGCCCGTTCACGTGGCCGTCGGCCGTGCCTCCGCGCCGGGGGTCGATGAGGTCGCCGCCCGCCGACCACACGGCGGGCGCGAAGCCGTACGTGTTCCACTCCTCGCCCGGTGACGAGTCGACGAGCCGGAGGTCGAGCGGGGCCTTGTAGCCCTGCTCACGGAGTTTCCGGAGGATGCCGGTGAGTTCGGTGGCCGTCCAGGCGTCGTCAGGGCCGGTCGGGATGCGCGCCCCGGCTTCCTTGAGAGCCGACGTACGCACGAACAGCCCGAGGCCCGAGTCGAAGGTGCCGACGCCCCACAACCGGCCCGCGTAGCTGCCCTGTCTTCGGATCGAGGGCAGCAGATCGTCACGGACGCTGTCGGGGACGCAGGAGTCGATCGGCTTGAGCTTGCCCGACCAGGCATAGCTGTACAGGTTCGGCCCGTCGAAGTCGAGCAGGTCGGGCAGGTCGCCGCTGGCCGCGGCGGACAGCACCAGGTCGGTGTACGGGCGGTTCTCGGGCAGCGTGACCAGCTCGACCCGCACCTGCCGCTGCGCCTTGTTGAACTCGCGAACCTGCGCCTTCAGTGTGCTGAGCTCACCGCTCGGGCCGGCGTGGAACCACACCCTGAGGTGCACGGTCCCGTCGATCTTCCCGTCACAGGTGGTGTCCTTGCGCGCCGAGCGCCCGTCATCCGACGTGCCACCGCCTCCGTTGTCGCAGGAGGCCAGCAGCAGCGCGGCGCACAACGTCCCCGGGACCAGGACACCCCGGACCCGGCGGACGCCGGGCCACGCGCGCGTGCCCGTGCTTTCGTGCGACACCTTCGTGGCGTTCATGACGCACCCCCTCACCGGGCGACACGGGCCTCCCCAGGGTGCCGACATGCTACCGCCGGTCGGCGGGCGACTGCGCTGGGTGAGTCCGAACCTCTCTTCCGGCACAGGACTTCAGCACTTTCCGGCTAGCAGGAAGGCGCAGCCGCCCCTTGCTTGGCAATCTGGGCCCATGACCTTGCGCTGTCTCCTTGTCGATGACAGCGCCCGGTTCCTGGAGGCCGCACGCGCCTTGCTGGAGCGGGGTGGTGTACGGGTCGTCGGTCTCGCCACGACGGGCGCTGAGGCGCTCACGCTGGCCCAGCAGGCGGCACCGGACGTCGCGCTGGTCGATCTCGACCTCGACGGCGAGAACGGCTTCGACGTGGCCCGGCTGCTGACCGGCAGGGTACCCGCGGTGATCCTGGTCTCGACCCACTTCCGGGAGGACTTCCAGGAGCTCATCGCGGCCAGCCCCGCGCGCGGGTTCCTGCACAAGTCCGCGCTGTCCGCCCGCGCGATCCAGGAGGTTCTCGGCAACGGCGGCTCCGGCGCGCCGACTTGACCTCGGGGACGGCGGCACGGCCGGGACCGCACCTCCGTTCCGCATGAGGTGTTGTCGGGACCTGGTCAACACGCTTCAATGCGGGGGAACTCGGGGCCGTGAACGCAGGCGTACGGATGTGAAGACTTCCCCGGCGCCGACGGGGGTGGCCCCTGACAGTTGCGCGAACGGTCTGACCAGCCGTTGAACATTCGACAGAAAGGCCCCTGCATGCCGCACGCCACCCAAGCCGCGGACGTCGCCGCCGCCGAACTGGACACGGCCCTGCGAGGCGGCCCGTTCCACGTCGCGCTGCGCGCCGCGATCGCCGCCCGTGGACTGCCGCTGCAGCGCGTGCAGCACCATCTGTCCCGCTACGGCGTCAAGGTCGGTGTGACGAGCCTGAGTTACTGGCAGCAGGGGGCACGGCGCCCGCAGCGCCCCGAGTCGCTGCGGGCCGTGCGGGCGCTGGAGGAGATCCTCGGGCTGCCGGAGGAGTCCCTGATCCGGCTGCTCGCCGACTCCGACGAACCCTCCGCCGGGCAGCGGTCCGCCGGTCGCTCCTACCGCTCGTTCGTCGAGGCTTCGGGCGTCCTGGAGCGGCTGCTGGCAGACCTCGATGCGCGATCCGAGGGCGGGCTGCATGCGCTCGGGCACCACGAGCGGGTACGGATCGGGGCGCACCGCGAACTCCAGGGCCGCGAGTCGCACCACATCGTGCGCGCCCACCGGGACGGCGTCGACCGCTTCTTCGCCGTCCACCACGGCGACGAAGGGTGCGCTCCGGAGCGCATGACCGTGCACGCCCTGGAGAACTGCCGCACGGGGCGCGTCCGTTGGGATCACGCCACGGGCGTGCTGGTGGCCGAGCTGCTCTTCGACACCCGGCTGCGAGCCGGCGACACCTTCCTCTTCCGGTACGGCGTCGAGGACGGCACCGCCGGTGTGTCCCGCGAGTACGTCCGCGGGTCCGGGCCTGCGGGCGGCCAGTACGCCCTTCAGGTGCGGTTCGACGAACACGCCCTGCCGGTGCGCTGCCACCGGTTCCATCAGCACTCGCCGGCCGCCCCCCGCAGCGGCCGCCAGGAGCTGGCGCTCAGCGGACGGCACCACTCGGTGCACATCGTCGAGCCGCGGGTGCGGACGGGGATGGTGGGGATCGGGTGGGACTGGGAGTGAGGGGGCAGGGCTGAGGGCGGGCTGTGCTGGGGCCGAGGGCGGTCTGTGACGGGGCCGAGGGCGGTCTGTGCTGGGGCCGAGGTTCGGTCGGCGCGGGCTGTCGTGCGGTTTGCGCGTAAGCGTTTGCGCAAGCGTTTACGTCTGTCGGCGGATGGGATACCTTCCCGGTCGGAGGGCCCGCGCGGGCTCGGGGAGGGGAACGGGAAGTGCCGACCATGGCCGATGTCGCACGGAGCGCCGGCGTGTCCGTGGCGACCGTCTCGCACGTGCTGAACGACACCCGGCCGGTGCTACCCCACACCCGTCAGGCGGTCCTGGACGCCATAGAGGAGCTCGGCTACACGCCGAACACCCTCGCCCGCTCGCTGGTCACGTCCCGTACGCGCTCGATCGGGCTCGCGGTGTCGGCGATCAGCAACCCGTACTTCACGGAGATTCTCCAGGGTGTCGAGGCCGGCGCCCTGGAACGCGGCTACAGCCTGCTCATCGCCGACCCCCACGACGACCCCGGCCACGAGCGCAAGGTCGTCCAACTCCTGCACGAGCGACGCGTGGACGGCATGATCGTCGCCCCCTCCGCGGACCCGCGTGAACTCCTCGCGTACCTCGACCGACACGCCGTACCCACCGTGCTCCTCGACCGGGTGGTCGACGCGGACGGGGCGCCGCGCTTCGACCAGGTCTGCGCCGAGAGTGCGGCACCGACGACGCGGTTGGTCAGCCATCTCGCCGAGCTGGGGCATCGGCGTATCGGCCTGGTCGCGGGCCTGCCCGGGCTCAGCACCACCGCCGAGCGGATCACCGGCTACCGGCACGGCCTCGCCGCCGCCGGGCTCCCGTACGACGAACGCCTCGTCGTGCACGGCGACTCCGAGTCGGCTGGCGCCGAGCGGGCCACCGCTGCCCTGCTCTCCCTCGGCGCACCGCCCAGCGCGCTGGTCACCGCCAACAACACGATGACGCTCGGCGCCCTGCGCGCGCTGCGCGCCCACGGCCGGTCCGTGCCCGACGACATCGCGCTGTGCTGCTTCGACGACTTCGCCTGGGCGGATCTGTTCTCGCCCCGGCTCACCGCGATCGCCCAGCCCAGCAGGGAGATCGGCGCCCAGGCGGTCCGGGTGCTGCTGGACCGCCTCGCCTCGCCGGACCGGCCCGCCCGGACCGTACGGCTCGACTGCACCTTCGTCCACCGCACCTCGTGCGGCTGCGCCGAGCAGCCCGGACAGCCCCGCACACCCGCGAAAGGAACCGTCTCGTGATCGTCGTCGCCGGTGAGGCCCTGATCGACCTGGTACCGCAGAGCCGGGGCGCCCTCGCGGGCCTGAAGCCGGCGCTCGGCGGCGGCCCCTACAACACGGCGGTCGCCCTCGGCCGCCTCGGCTCCCCCACCGCCTTCTGCTCCCGGACGTCGTACGACGCCTTCGGCGAGGCGCTGCTCGACGGGCTGCGGCAGGCCGGCGTGGACGTGTCGGCCGTGCAGCGCGGCACCGAGCCGACCACCCTCGCGGTCGCCACGATCGACGGGAACGGCTCGGCCGCCTACTCCTTCTACGTCGAGGGCACCGCCGACCGCCTCTTCGCCGTGCCCGACCGGCTCCCCGAGGCGGCCCGCGCGGTGTCCTTCGGCACCTGCTCGCTCGTCCTGGAGCCGGGCGCGACCGCGTACGAGGAGCTGATGCGCACCGCCTCCGCGCAGGGCGTGTTCACCGCGCTCGACCCGAACATCCGCGCCGGACTGATCCCTGATGCGGACGCCTATCGCGCCCGCTTCAAGAGCTGGCTGCCTTCGGTGTCGCTGCTCAAGCTCTCCGAGGAGGACGCCTTGTGGCTGGGCGGCACCCCGCGCGAGTGGCTGGCCGCGGGGCCCTCGGCGGTCGTGATCACGCAGGGCGGCGACGGGCTGACCGCCTTCACCCGGGACGGCTCGGTGCACTCCGTGCCGGGCGAGGTGGTCGACGTCGTCGACACGATCGGCGCCGGCGACACCGTGAACGCGGCCCTGTTGCACGGCCTGTCCGCGTGGGACGCCCTGTCTCCGGAGGCGCTCACGAAGCTGGGCGCCGAGGGCTGGACCCGACTGCTGCGGTTCGCGGCGCGCGCGGCGGCGATCACCTGCTCACGGGCGGGGGCGGAGCCGCCGTACGCCTCTGAGCTGGGTGATCTGTAGAGGCTTCCGGCGTGATGCCGCCCGGCGGAGAGCCGGGCGGCACCGGTGAGTCCGCTCAGGCCTTGCGGGCCCGAGTGGTCTTCTTCGCGGGCGCGGCCTTCTTGGTGGCGCCGGCCGCTTTCTTGGTCGCAGTGTTGTTGGCGGTCCTGGCCGTGGTCGTCTTCTTGGTGGTCGACTTGGCCGCGACCGTCCTTTTGGCCGCCGCCCTGCTCGGAGCCGTGACGTCGGCCGCGTCGCTGATGCGGTCGGCGCCGAGGATCGCCTGCAGGAACTTGCCCGTGTGGCTGGTGGGAACTCCGGCGACCTCCTCGGGCGTGCCCTCGGCGACGACGAGACCGCCGCCCGCGCCGCCCTCGGGGCCCATGTCGACAACCCAGTCGGCCGTCTTGATCACGTCGAGGTTGTGCTCGATGACGATGACGGTGTTGCCCTTGTCGACCAGGCCGCCCAGCACTGTCAGCAACTTGCTGATGTCCTCGAAGTGCAGACCCGTCGTCGGCTCGTCCAGGACGTAGACCGTGCGTCCGGTGGAACGCTTCTGGAGCTCGCTGGCGAGCTTCACGCGCTGGGCCTCACCGCCGGACAGGGTGGTCGCGGACTGGCCGAGACGGACGTACCCGAGACCGACGTCGTGCAGTGTCCTGAGGTGGCGGGCGATCGCGGGGACGGCCTCGAAGAAGTGCAGGGCCTCCTCGATCGGCATGTTCAGGACCTCGGCGATGGACTTGCCCTTGTAGTGGACCTCCAGGGTTTCCCGGTTGTAGCGGGCGCCGTGGCAGACCTCGCACGGGACGTACACGTCCGGGAGGAAGTTCATCTCGATCTTGATCGTGCCGTCGCCCGCGCAGTTCTCGCAGCGGCCGCCCTTGACGTTGAACGAGAAGCGGCCGGGCTGGTAGCCGCGGACCTTCGCCTCGGTCGTCTCGGCGAACAGCTTGCGGACGTGGTCGAAGACGCCGGTGTACGTCGCCGGGTTCGACCGCGGGGTGCGGCCGATGGGCGACTGGTCGACGTGTACGACCTTGTCGACGAGGTCGTCACCGTCCACGCGCGTGTGCCGCCCCGGAACGCTGCGGGCTCCGTTGAGCTCGCGGGCCAGGTGCGTGTACAGGATGTCGTTGACCAGCGTCGACTTGCCGGAGCCGGACACGCCCGTGACGGCGGTGAACACGCCGAGCGGGAACGAGACGTCGATGTCCTGGAGGTTGTTCTCGCGGGCGCCGTGCACCGTGAGCCGGCGCGTCGGGTCGTGCGGACGCCGGATGTCGGGCAGCGGGATGGACTTCTTGCCGGACAGATACTGCCCGGTCTGCGACTCGGGGTTGTCGAGCAGTTCCTTCAGGGAACCGCTGTGCACGACCTTGCCGCCGTGCTCACCGGCGCCGGGGCCGATGTCGACGACCCAGTCGGCGACCTTGATGGTGTCCTCGTCGTGCTCGACGACGATGAGTGTGTTGCCCATGTCGCGCAGCCGGACGAGGGTCTCGATGAGCCGGTGGTTGTCGCGCTGGTGCAGGCCGATGGACGGCTCGTCGAGGACGTACAGGACGCCGACGAGACCGGAGCCGATCTGGGTGGCCAGGCGGATGCGCTGGGCCTCGCCGCCGGAGAGCGTGCCGGCCGCGCGGTTCAGCGAGAGGTAGTCCAGGCCGACGTCGACCAGGAACCGCAGCCGCTCGTTGACCTCCTTCAGCACGCGCTCGGCGATCTTCTTGTCGCGGGCGCTGAGCTTCAGCTCGCCCAGGAAGTCGGCGCAGTCACTGATGGACATCGCGGAGACCTCCGCGATCGACTTCTCCATGATCGTGACCGCGAGGACGATCGGCTTCAGGCGCGTGCCCTCACAGGTGGGGCAGGGCACCTCGCGCATATAGCCCTCGAAGCGCTCACGGCTGGCGTCGCTCTCGGCCTCGCTGTGCCGGCGCTTGACGAAGGGGACCGCGCCTTCGAAGGGCGTCGTGTACACACGCTCGCGGCCGTACCGGTTTCGGTACCGGACCTCGATCTGCGTCTTGTGCCCGTGCAGCAGTGCCTTCTTGGCGCGCTGCGGAAGCCCGGCGAAGGGGATGTCCGTCCGGAATCCCAACGCATCCGCGAGGGCGCCGATCAAGCGGCCGAAGTAGTCCTTGGTGTGGCCGTGCGACCAGGGGTGGATGGCGCCCTCGTCGAGGGACTTGTCCTCGTCCGGGACGATCAGCTCGGGGTCGACCTCCATGCGCGTGCCGATGCCGGTGCACTCGGGGCAGGCGCCGAAGGGCGAGTTGAAGGAGAAAGAGCGGGGCTCCAGCTCCTCGAAGGACAGGTCGTCGTACGCGCAGTACAGGTGCTCCGAGTACATGCGCTCGCGCTCGGGGTCGTCCTCGGGGAGGTCGACGAAGTCGAGCACGACCATGCCGCCGGAGAGGCCGAGCGCGGTCTCGACGGAGTCGGTGAGGCGGCGCTTGGCGGAGTCCTTCACCGTGAGGCGGTCGACGACCACCTCGATGGTGTGCTTCTCCTGCTTCTTCAGCGTGGGCGGGTTGGAGAGCTGGATGGTCTCGCCGTCCACCCGCGCGCGGGAGTAGCCCTTGGTCTGGAGATCGGCGAAGAGGTCGACGAACTCGCCCTTGCGCTCGCGCACCAGCGGCGACAGCACCTGGAAGCGGCTCCCCTCCGGCAGCTCCAGGACCTTGTCGACGATGGCCTGCGGCGACTGCCGCGTGATCGGGCGGCCGCACTCGGGGCAGTGCGGCTTGCCGATGCGGGCGAAGAGCAGGCGCAGATAGTCGTAGACCTCGGTGATGGTGCCGACCGTGGAGCGCGGGTTGCGCGAGGTCGACTTCTGGTCGATGGAGACGGCCGGGGACAGGCCCTCGATGAAGTCGACGTCCGGCTTGTCCATCTGCCCGAGGAACTGGCGGGCGTACGAGGACAGCGACTCCACGTACCGCCGCTGGCCCTCCGCGAAGATGGTGTCGAAGGCCAGCGAGGACTTGCCCGACCCCGACAGGCCCGTGAAGACGATGAGCGAGTCGCGCGGCAGGTCGAGCGAGACATTCTTGAGATTGTGCTCGCGCGCGCCACGGACGATGAGACGGTCGGCCACGCCGGTCCGCACCTTTCTTGAGAGAAGTGACAGGGGCGAGGCCCCCGTGCTTTCTCAGACTAGGGGGAGCCACTGACAACGCCGGGTCGGATTCCCGAAGGCATAACAATCCCGGGCCATCCAGCATGCCCGACGCCGCCACCGACGATATAGCACGGGCTTTCGATTTACGGCACACGTTCACCACCTTCACCCAAAGGTGTGGCGGGACTAGGGTCAGCACCATGATTGATCACGCTCGTGACCTGGTGTCTGTACGTGACGCGACGGAACGACTGCTCAGCGCAGCCGTCAAGCTGGACGACGCGGCGGTGACCGAGCCGTCACGGCTTCCCGGCTGGACCCGTGGCCATGTCCTCGCCCACCTCGCCCGCAATGCGGACGCCCTCGTGAACGTGCTCCAGGGCCGGCCCATGTACGTCTCCGGAGAGGCGCGGGACGCCGACATCGAGCGGGACGCCCCGCGCCCCCTCGACGTCCAGCTCGCCGATGTGCGGGACAGCGCCGCTCGCTTCCAGGAGGCGGGGGCCGTGCCCGCGGACTGGTCACGCACGGTGGAGCTGCGGGGTGGAGTGACCGACTCGGCGTCCCGGGTGCCGTTCCGGCGGTGGGTCGAGGTGGAGCTGCACCATGTGGACCTCGGGATCGGGTACGAGCTGGAGGATCTGCCGGAGGAGTTCGTCGAGCGGGAGATCGACTTCCTCGCGGCGCGGTTCACGGGCCACAGCGACGTGCCGCCCACCCGCCTCACGAACGGCACGCGCGTGTGGAGCACGGGCCGGGCGTCCGGTGCACCGGACGTCACCGTCACGGGGAGCCGGCCCGACCTGCTCGGCTGGCTCGCCGGGCGCCGGGACGGCTCCGGGCTGACCGCGGACGGCGGTCCGCTGCCCGCACTGCCCCCGCTGTAGGGCGTGGTCGGTTCTGCGGCACCTCCCCGCTATAGGCTGCCGCCATGACGTACAGCGGAGAGGTGACGGTCGGCGGCCCGGCGCAGGTGCACGAGCTGAAGGACCTGATGATCACCAAGATCGCGGTCGGTCCGATGGACAACAACTGCTATCTGCTGCGCTGCCGGGCCACGGACGAACAGCTGCTGATCGACGCCGCCAACGACGCGGAGACGCTGATCGGCATGATCGGTGACGACGGCATCGCGTCCGTCGTCACCACGCATCAGCACGGGGACCACTGGCAGGCGCTCGCCGAGGTCGTCGCGGCCACCGGCGCCCGCACCTACGCCGGGCGGGACGACGCCGACGGCATCCCCGTGCCGACCGACGTCCTGGTCGACGACGGCGACACCATCCGGGTGGGACACGTGGAGCTCACCGCGCGCCACCTGGTCGGGCACACGCCGGGCTCCATCGCCCTCGTCTACGACGACCCGCACGGACATCCCCATGTCTTCACCGGCGACTGCCTCTTCCCGGGCGGCGTGGGCAACACCCGCAAGGACCCGAAGGCGTTCGCCAGCCTGATCCACGACGTCGAGACGAAGATCTTCGACGCCCTCCCGGACGAGACCTGGGTCTACCCGGGGCACGGCAACGACACGAGCCTTGGCGCGGAGCGACCACATCTGCCGGAGTGGCACGCGCGGGGGTGGTGAGGGCAGGCGTGGAGGGCGCGCGCACCCCGTGTGAACCTTTCACACGCGCCGGAGCCCTGCGCACGCTCCCGGCGTACGTGGTTGCGCAGTCAACTGGAAGCAGCCCCGCGCAGGATGACGGCTCCTGCGTGGCACGGGCCGCCGGTCCTTCGATCCCCGCCCTCGGCCGGCGGCCCCGGCGTATGCCTCACACGGGGTGCCGCGATCGTGGAAGCGGGGCGGCGGTAAGGGGCAGGCGCCTGGCCGACGGGACTTACGCCTCGGTCTGCGCCGCGCCCACGAGCGCGGCGACCCGCTCCACGCCGAACACATACCCCTGGACTCCGCAGCCCGCGATGACCCCGTTGGCGCGCAGCGAGACATACGAGTGGTGCCGGAACGACTCGCGCTGGTGGATGTTGGAGATGTGGACCTCCAACACCGGCATGCCGTCACAGGTGTTGAGTGCGTCCAGAATCGCCACCGACGTGTGCGAGTAGGCGCCCGGGTTGATCACGATGCCGCAGTGGTTCAGCCGCGCCTCGTGGATCCAGTCGACCAACTCACCCTCATGGTTGGACTGCCGGAAGTCCACCGTGCCGCCGTGCGCTGCCGCCGCCTTGGCGCACATCGCCTCGATGTCGGCGAGGGTGTCGGAGCCGTAGATCTCCGGCTGGCGCTGACCGAGCAGGTTCAGGTTGGGGCCGTTGAGGATCATGATCGGGGCGTTGGCCAGGGTGCGGGGCACGGTTCCTCCGGTCCGTCACGGGTGGGGCGATCCGTCGAGGACCGCTGCTCGGACCCGGTTTATCACGGTGCGCCGACAGCGCGACCGGCCCTACCCTCCCTGGATGACGATCTCGTACCCGCCCAAGCTGTCGCCGGGTGACCGTATCGCCGTGATCTCGCCGTCCGCCGGTCTCGCCGGGCTCTTCCCGCGCCCGTACGAACTGGGCATGGAGCGGCTGCGCAAGGAGTTCGGCCTTGAACCGGTCGAGTATCCGGCGACCCGGACGATGGGCTCGACGCCCCAGGAGCGCGCCGACGACATCCACGCGGCCTTCTCCGACCCCGACATCAAGGCAGTCATCGCCTCGATCGGCGGCGACGACCAGATCACCGTACTTCCGCTGCTGGACCGGGAGTTGATCCGGGCGAACCCGAAGCCGTTCTTCGGGATGAGCGACAACACGAACCTGCTCGCGTATCTGCACAACACGGGGATCGTCGGCTACCACGGCGCGTCCGTGATGGTCGAGCTGGGCCGTCCCGGCGCCATGCACCCGCAGACCGCCGACTCCCTGCGGGCAGCGCTGTTCACCTCGGGCGAGTATGAACTGCGGCCCGCCGAGCACTGGCGGGACATCGACCGCGACTGGGCGGATCCGGCGACCTTCGACGCGCAGCCGGAGACCCGGCCGGGCACCGGATGGACCTGGCGGAACGCCGACCAGGTGGTCGAGGGCCGCAGCTGGGGCGGCTGCCTGGAGATCCTCGGCTGGCTGCTGATGGCCGACCGGGAGATCTCGCACGACCTCACCGAGTACGACGGCGGAGTGCTGTTGCTGGAGACCTCGGAGGATCTGCCGAGCAGCGACGAGGTCTTCCGCACCCTGCGGAACATGGGCGAGCGCGGGCTGCTCCAGCGGTTCGCCGCGCTCCTGATGGGCCGCCCCAAGACCTGGTCCTTCGAGCACCCCAACAGCCCGGAGGAGAGCGTGCGTTACGCGGCCGGGCAGCGCGAGGCGGTGGTGCGGGCGCTGGAGGCGTACGCCCCCGATCTTCCGGTGGTCTTCGATGTGGACTTCGGACACACCGATCCCCAACTCGTCATCCCCTACGGAGGCACGATCCGCGTCGACGGCCCGGCCCGGCGCATCACGGTGACGTACTGAGGCACGTCCCGCGCCCCCGCGCGCTCCCGTAACCGTTGATCACCGTGGGTAGTTGACGCGGCATGCACGACGTACGCACCGTAAGGGCACCCTCCATGCTGCGGCTCGCGACCGCCTCGCTCGCCGGGACGGCCATCGAGTTCTACGACTTCTTCGTCTACGGGACCGCGGCGGCACTGGTCCTGGGGCCGCTGTTCTTCCCGACCTTCTCACCGGTGGCGGGGACGCTGGCCGCGTTCGGAACGTTCGGCGTGGGCTTCGTCGCCCGGCCGCTCGGCTCGGTGCTGTTCGGGCACATCGGGGACCGGCACGGCAGACGTCCGGTCCTTGTCGCGTCGCTGCTCCTCACCGGCGCTTCCACGGTCGCGGTCGGCTGCGTGCCGACGTACGACACGATCGGTGTGGCCGCTCCCGTGCTGCTCCTCGTCCTGCGGTTTCTGCAGGGGCTCGGGCTCGGCGGGGAGTGGGGCGGGGCCGTGCTGCTGACGGCGGAGCACGCGCCCGCCGAACGACGCGGGCTGTGGTCGAGCTTTCCGCAGGTCGGGCCGGCGCTGGGGTTCCTGCTCGCCAATGGCGTGATGCTGGCGCTGTCGGCGACGCTGACCAACGCGCAGTTCGCGACCTGGGGGTGGCGGGTCCCGTTCTGGGCGGCCGGAGTGCTCGCCGTGGCGGGGCTGTGGCTGCGCTCCTCCCTCACCGAGAGCCCCAGCTTCCTCGAAATCGACGACCACGCGCGCGTGCCGCTCGCGGAGGTGGTGCGCGACCACTGGAGGCTCGTCCTGCTGACCGCCGGTGCGCTCGCGGTGGGGTACGCGATCTTCTACGCCGTGACGACCTGGTCGCTCGCCTATGCGACGGAGCGGCTCGGGGTGAGCCGTACCGTCATGCTGACCTGCATCATGGCCGCCGTGGTGGTGAAGGGAGCCCTCACGCCGGTCGCGGCGCTGCTGGGCGACCGCTGCGGCCGACGGCCCCTGTGCCTGGTGGGGTGCGCTGCCGCCGCCCTGTGGATGTTCCCGATGGTCGCGCTGCTCGCCACGGGTGCGCCGCTGCTGATGTTCCTCGGCTTCCTGGGGGCGATGCTGGCGTTCATCACGATGTTCGCCGTGATCGCCGCGTATCTGCCGGAGTTGTACGAGCCGCGGGTGCGCTGCACCGGCGCCGCGGTGGGCTACAACCTCGGCGGGGTTCTCGGCGGCGCGCTGACGCCGATCGTGGCGACCGCGCTGGCCGAGCAGAGCGGCCGTGTGCCATGGGGCGTGGCCGCGTATCTGACGGGGATCGCACTGCTCAGTCTGGGGTGCTTCGCGCTGCTGCCGGAGACGCGCCCGGTACGGGTGGTGGCGACGGAGGCTGCCGCGGGATGACGGATGGCGCGTAATCGCTTGCGCAAGCGTTTGCGCAAGCGACTATGCGCCATGAGTCGATGAATTGCCTTATGGATTGATCGCCAGCTCCAAGTACGCCGCGAACAGCACCAGATGGACCCCTCCTTGGAGTGGCGTGGCCCGTCCTGGCACGACCGTCAGGGAGCTGACCACCACGGTCAGTGCGAGCAGCACCATGTGGGTGGAGCCGAGGCCGAGGACCAGCGGCCCGGACAGCCACACCGACGCCAGCGCGACGGCGGGGATGGTCAGGCCGATGCTGGCGATCGCCGAGCCGAGCCCGAGATTCAGGCTGGTCTGCACCCGGTCGCGGCGGGCGGAGCGCAGCGCGGCGATGGTCTCGGGGAGCAGCACGAGCAGCGCGATGATCACACCCACGACGGCGTGGTGCAGTCCGGCGGCGGCAACGCCGGACTCGATGGTCGGCGACACCCCCTTGGCCAGGCCGACCACGCCGATCAGAGCGAGGCCGAGCAGTCCCAGGCTGATCCCGGCGGCACGGGCGGAGGGCGCGTCCGCGTGCTCGTCGGCGGTGATCACCTCGCCCTGCCGGGTGATCGGGAGGAAGTAGTCACGGTGCCGCACGGTCTGGGTGGCGACGAACAGGCCGTACAGGATCAGTGAGGAGAGCGCGGCGAAGGTCAGTTGGACGCCGGAGAACTCGGGGCCGGGCCTGCTCGTGGTGAATGTCGGCAGGACCAGGCTGAGCGTGGACAGCGTGGCGACCGTCGCGAGAGCGGCGCCGGTGCCTTCGGGGTTGAAGACGGCCGTGCCGTGACGGAGTGAGGCGACCAGGAGGCACAGGCCGACGATGCCGTTGCAGGTGATCATCACGGCCGCGAAGACCGTGTCCCGGGCGAGGGTGGAACTCTTGTCGCCGCCGTCCGCCATCAAGGTGACGATCAGGGCGACCTCGATGATCGTGACGGCGACGGCGAGCACGAGGGAGCCGAAGGGTTCCCCGACCCGGTGGGCGACGACTTCGGCATGGTGGACGGCGGCCAGTACGGCGCCGGCGAGCACCAGCGTCACCACGGCGACGACCGCGCCAGGCAGGTCTCGCCCCCAGGTGAGGATCAGGAGGATCGCGGCGAGCACCGGCACGAGGAGCGTCCACTGTGTCGTGAGCGACCCGAGCCGAGCGATCATGCGGTGATCGTCGCAGACCGGAACAGGCCACGCATTCCGGTCCGGCCGTCCGGGCCCCGCCGCTCCGGCCCTGCGGGGCCTGTCCGGGGACGCCGGGCTACTTGAGCTCGCGCATGTCCAGCACGTCGCAGTTGGTGTAGGTGCGTTCACCGATGCTCAACGCGCCCAGTTGCTCCGCCAACTTGGTCGTCTCGGGGTCTTCGCTGTTGCGCATGGCGTCGTCGTACGAGTCGAACTCGAGCACGGCGAGGTAGCGGCGGGGGTTGTCGCGGTCCTTCAGAAGCATGCGGTGTGTGGGGCCGCCGGCCTTGCCCGCGTTGCGCTGGGCGAACTCCTGGAGCTGTTGCTCCATTTCCTCAAGGCGCTCGGTCTCGAAGCCGATGATCTGCACGAACTTCATGGGTGCCTCCACCCGGACGCGGCGTCCCCGGGGCGGGGAACGCGCTCAAGACCCAAACAAGCACCGGGAGCGGTGCCCGGCAATTCGCCGCGCACCGCTCCCGGTGATGGTTGTTTCTACGCCCGAAGCGGTCAGGCCTCGATGTCGGCCTTCGGAGCGCCTTCGGCCTCCTTCTGCGCCTCCTCGGCCGCCGCCTGCTTCTTCGACGCCCGCAGACTGGTGATCGTGGTCACGATGAGGACCGAGCAGATCACGCCGAGCGAGACGGGGATGGAGATCTCGGGGACGTGGACCCCGGACTCGTGCAGGGCGTGCAGCACCAGCTTGACGCCGATGAAGCCGAGGATGATCGACAGGCCGTAGCTGAGGTGGACCAGCTTCTTCAGCAGGCCGCCGATGAGGAAGTACAGCTGCCGCAGACCCATCAGCGCGAACGCGTTGGCCGTGAAGACGATGTACGGGTCCTGGGTCAGGCCGAAGATCGCGGGGATCGAGTCGAGCGCGAACAGGACGTCGGTGGAGCCGATGGCGAGCATCACGACCAGCATCGGGGTCATGACCCGCTTGCCGTTCTGCTGAATCCACAGCTTGGTGCCGTGGTAGCGGTCGGCCACACCGAAGCGACGCTCGGCGGCCTTGAGGAGCTTGTTCTCCTCGAACTCCTCGTCCTCCTCGTCGGCCCGGGCCTCCTGGATCAGCTTCCAGGCGGTCCAGATCAGGAAGGCGCCGAAGATGTAGAACACCCACGCGAAGCTGGCGATGATCGCGGCGCCCGCGGCGATGAATATCGCGCGCAGCACCAGGGCTATGAGCACACCGACGAGCAGCACGCGCTGCTGGTACTGCGAGGGCACGGCGAACTTCGCCATGATCAGGACGAAGACGAAGAGGTTGTCGACGCTCAGCGACTTCTCGGTGATGAACCCGGCGAAGAACTCACCGGCGGGCTGTCCGCCGCCGAAGACGAGCAGACCGAGCCCGAAGAGACCGGCCAGAACGATCCAGACGATCGTCCAGATCCCGGCTTCCTTGATGGATACGTCGTGCGGCTTGCGGCCGATGAAGAAGTCGACCGCGATCAGGGCGGCAAGCCCCAAGATCGTCAGGACCCACAGGGTCACGGAAACATCCACTGCGCCTCCGGCAGTACGTAACGGCAAATGTCAGCGTCGTCGCTGCCGGAGGTCTCTTCCACCCAAGTGGGCCGACGCCCCGGGATCTGGCCTGATCCGTATTGACGGGTACGCCGCAGTAGTCAGGGAGTACTCCCCTCCGCACGAAAAACAGTACCCCAATCACCAAGGAAAGGTAAAGCGCTTGGCAAAAGAAAGGCCAAAAACCCTGGTCAGACAGGCTTTACCTGTGCTTGGTGCGGGCTATGGCGACCTGGGTGAGCACCTGCTGGAGCACCTGGCTGCCGTGCGGTACGAGGCACGGCTCGTATGTCCACGCATGGCCGACCCACGGGTCGGCGAGGTGGTCGTCGGGTACCGGCGTGAGTCGCATCAGCGAACGCCACAGCGGGTCGAGCAACGGGCCGTAGCCGGCGGCCTCCTCGCGATCAGCGACCATCATCAGATGGACGCCGACAGCCGGGCCCTCGTCCGCGAGGTAGCGCAGCTGAGTCACGGCCCGGTCGTCGAAGCCGTGCGGGAAGTCATTGACGATGAGCAGTTGCTCGGAGGTGTCGAGGCCGGGCGGGAGCGAGTCGGCCGCGCCGCCGCGCACCGCCATCTGCACCAGGTCGACACGTTGAGTGAGCCGGGCGAGGACGTCCGACACACCGGCCGCCCCGATGGCGGGCGGCGCCGCGAGCACGCCGGTCTGCACGAGCGGTGCGAGCGCCTGTGCTCCCGAACCGGCGGGGTCGATGGCATGCACGGTGAACTCACCCGCCGGATAGACGGCGAGCAGCCGGGCCGCATGCGCCACCGCTGTCTCCATGGCCAACTGCCGCAGGTCATGGGAGTCGCTGTACACACCGTCGAGCGATCCGGACCGGCCGCTGTCGATCCACAGGCCCCGCTCCAGCGGCAGCCTGACCAGCATGGGTATGCGCAGCTCGGGACACTCGGGCAGATGCAGATCGCCGAGGCGCAGGGCCATGGGGATCTCCATCGGCACCCGGTAGCCGTGCCACACCGGATTGTCCCAGCGGGCGAACGCCAAGGGCAGCGCCGGCTCGACGACTTCGATCTCGGCGGTGAGCTGGGCGAGGTCCCGGTCAAGGACCATCCTGGCCTGGTCGACGAGCTGAGTGTGCTTGGCCCGTGCGGTCTCCCGCGCGGCGTCACCCTGTCCCCCGATCCGGCTGCGCGGGTCGGACAGGACCTGGTCGAGTTCCTTCTCCATCCGCGAGTCGGCGAAGTCGACGGCACTGCGGTAGGCGGCCGTGGTGCGGGCCAGGTCCTCGAACATGCCCCAGACCTGGTTGTAGAGCCGCTCCTCCATCGACCAGCCGGTCGCGTCACCCGCGACGGGCCGGGCGGGCTGCCCCGGCTGGGCCGGGGGTGCGCTCGGCGGGGGCGGGGGCGGAGCCGCGTTCTGCCGGCGTGGATGGCTGTAGTCGATCGGGCCGCCGGCGCCGGACGCGGATGGCTGGGTGGCGGCCGAGGGGTCCGCCGATCCGGTGGGGTAGCCCTGCCGGGGCTCCGGGGCGCCCTGAGCGCCGTACGGAGAGCCGGTCTGGTCCGGGCCGAGGGCCGGTGCGGCCGCCTGCCGGGAGCGGTCGCCGTCCGAGGTGCGCGGTGCCTGCACCGAGCGGGCCACGCCCTGGGCCACCGCCTCGTTGATGCCACCGGCGAGCTGGTGGGCCTGGGGCAGGCCCTGGTCGGCGAGAAGCTCGGCGAGGCCGCCGGCGTACCCCTGGCCGACGGCACGCATCTTCCAGGCGCCCTGCCTGCGGTACAGCTCCAGGGCGACGACTGCTGACTCGGCCTCCAGGCCGGTGATGGTGTAGCTGGCGATCTCGGTGCCGTCGAGGCCGGTGACCGCGACGAAGGGGGCGGCCACGGCGCCGAACTGGACCGGGCCTCCCACCCCGCAGGGCAGGGCGAGCAGCACACTGACCCGGTGCACGGCCTCCGGCATGGCGCCGAGGTCCACCGCGAGGCGATGGTCGGCGGCCGCCTGCCGGGAGACCTCCAGGCCCGGCAGGGTGGGTGTGCCCGGGTGGGCCACCCACTCGACGCCCTGCACCTTTCCGCGCTCGTCGCTGAGCGTGGCTCCGGCGACGATCGGCTTGTCGGCCGAGACCCGGATCTCGAGGCGGGCCTGGGAGAGCGGGTGGTTCTGCCCCCGCACCAGCTCGGCCGTCATGCCTGCGTCCCCCTGTGCTTCATCGTGTTGTGTGCTGCCCGCCGGGCGCGTTACAGGTGCGGCAGGATCGCCGGCATCAGGTCCTGGAAGGTACGGCCGTTGGCCTGGGTGCCCAGGGCCGTCATCGTCCAGCCCGGGCCGCTGCGGTGCACCTTCGCCATGATCTGGGCCGTATAGGCACCGCCGCCGGCGAGCGTGTAGCGGGCGAGCTCCTCGCCGTTGGTCTCGTCGACGATGCGGCAGAACGCGTTCTGCACCTCCTGGAAGGTCTGGCCCGTGAAGGAGTTCACGGTGAAGACGATCTGGTCGATGTGGACCGGGACACGCGCGAGGTCGACGAGGATCGCCTCGTCGTCGCCGCCCTGGCCGACACCGCCGACCAGGTTGTCACCGGTGTGCCGCACCGAGCCGTCGTCGCTCACCAGATGGCGGAAGAAGACGACGTCGACCGGCTGCTTGTCCGCGAACAGTACGGCGGAGGCGTCGAGGTCGATCTCCCGGGTGCGCGAGCCGAACAGGCCGCGCCGGGGAGCCGCCTGCCAGCCGAGACCCATGCGCACCGAAGTCAGGCTGCCGCCGTCGTTCTTCTGCAGACTGATGGCCTGACCCTTGGTCATGTTGACGGTCACGCGCTGATTCCCCTCTCGAACTGTCCCCTGTTGCCGCGGAGTCCGCGGATGACGTGAACCCTACGCAGAGCCACTGACAGTGACGTACCCCGGTCCGCACTTTGTGTCGGTCTTGCAACACAGCGCGTTCGACGCGAGGTCAGGACAGCCCTGCCTCCTGCATCTGGCGCAGTTCCTTCTTCATCTCGGAGACCTCGTCGCGCAGCCGTGCCGCGATCTCAAACTGGAGGTCGGCGGCGGCGGCACGCATGCGCTCGGTCATCTCCTCGATCTGCCCGGCGAGCTCGGCTGCCGGGCGGTCGGTCGGCACGGTCTCCTTGGCCTTGCCTTTGGCGGGCTTGCCGCCCTTGGCCGCCTTGGCGCCGAGCGAGGGCACGGGGGCCTTGGCGCCCTTGCCGTCCGTCATCTTGCGGTAGCCCGAGCCGAGGAGCTGTTCCGTGTCGATGTCTTCGCGGGCGATCTGCGCGACGATGTCATTGATCTTCTTGCGGAGCGGCTGGGGGTCGAGGCCCCTCTCCTTGTTGTACGCGACCTGCTTCTCCCGTCGGCGGTTGGTCTCCTCGATGGCCTTCTCCATCGCCGGGGTGATCTTGTCGGCGTACATATGGACCTGGCCGGAGACGTTGCGCGCCGCGCGGCCGATGGTCTGGATCAGGGACGTCCCCGAGCGCAGGAAGCCCTCCTTGTCGGCGTCGAGGATGGCCACCAGGGACACCTCGGGCAGGTCGAGGCCCTCCCGGAGGAGGTTGATTCCGACGAGGACGTCGAACTCGCCCGAGCGCAGCTCGCGCAGCAGCTCGACGCGGCGCAGGGTGTCGACGTCGCTGTGCAGGTAGCGCACCTGGATGCCGAGTTCGAGGAAGTAGTCCGTGAGGTCCTCGGCCATCTTCTTGGTGAGTGTGGTGACCAGGACGCGCTCGTCCTTCTCGGTGCGCTTGCGGATCTCGTGCACCAGGTCGTCGATCTGGCCCTCGGTGGGTTTGACGACGACCTCGGGGTCGACGAGGCCGGTGGGGCGGATGATCTGCTCGACGAAGCCGTCCCCGCGCGAGAGCTCGTACTTGCCCGGCGTCGCGGACAGGTAGACGGCCTGGCCGATGCGCTCCTGGAACTCCTCCCACTTCAGGGGGCGGTTGTCGAGGGCCGAGGGCAGCCGGAAGCCGTGGTCGACGAGGGTGCGCTTGCGGGAGGCGTCGCCCTCGTACATGGCGCCGATCTGCGGGACGGTGACATGCGACTCGTCGATGACGAGCAGGAAGTCGTCCGGGAAGTAGTCGAGGAGGGTGTTCGGCGGGGAGCCGGGCTCGCGGCCGTCGAAGTGCATCGAGTAGTTCTCCACCCCGGAGCAGGAGCCGATCTGGCGGAGCATCTCCAGGTCGTACGTCGTGCGCATCCTCAGCCGCTGGGCCTCCAGGAGCTTGCCCTGCTTCTCCAGTTCCGCCAGGCGCTCCCCGAGTTCCTTCTCGATGTCGTTGACGGCCCGCTCCAGGCGCTCGGGCCCTGCGACGTAGTGGGTGGCCGGGAAGACGTACAGCTGGTCGTCGTCGCTGATGATCTCGCCGGTGACCGGGTGGAGCGTGGACAGGGCCTCGATCTCGTCGCCGAACATCTCGATGCGGACGGCCAGCTCCTCGTAGACCGGGAAGATCTCGATGGTGTCGCCGCGGACGCGGAAGGTACCGCGGGTGAAGGCCATGTCGTTGCGCGTGTACTGGATGTCCACGAAGCGGCGCAGGAGCTGGTCTCGGTCGAGTTCGTCGCCGACCTTGAGGGGGACCATGCGGTCCACGTACTCCTGTGGAGTACCGAGGCCGTAGATGCAGGAGACGGAGGCGACCACGACGACGTCACGGCGGGTGAGCAGCGAGTTGGTCGCGGAGTGGCGCAGTCGCTCGACCTCCTCGTTGATGGAGGAGTCCTTCTCGATGTAGGTGTCCGACTGCGGGACGTAGGCCTCGGGCTGGTAGTAGTCGTAGTACGAGACGAAGTACTCGACGGCGTTGTTCGGCAGCAGCTCCCGGAACTCGTTGGCCAGCTGGGCGGCCAGTGTCTTGTTCGGGGCCATCACCAGGGTGGGCCGCTGAAGCTTCTCGATCATCCACGCGGTGGTGGCGGACTTGCCGGTGCCGGTCGCGCCGAGGAGGACCACGTCCTTCTCACCGGCCTCGATACGCCGGGCTAGCTCGGCGATGGCCTGCGGCTGGTCGCCGCTGGGCTGGTAGGGGCTGACGACCTCGAAGGGCGCCACCGTGCGTTCGATGCTGGAAACGGGCCGCATGGAATCCACCGTACGACCCCCCACTGACAACGCGGCCTGATCACCTGTTCTGCGGGGTGCGAGAACTCCGGCCGCCCACTCTGCGGCGGGTGCGGATCATCGGGCGCCGAGTGGTGTGCGGGAGGGTGGAGTGCGCCGGGATGCCGGGCTTGTTCTCGACGGGGACCCCGGCGGGCTTCCCCATGATCATGAGCGGGTCGAACATCACCACGACGCCCGCGAGGAGGAGGAAGGCCAGCGGGCCGACCATGATGGGCGCGAGGATGCCGGCCGGGGAGTCCCCCGAGGTGGGAGCGCTCGCGGTGTGGACGTGGACCTTGAGCGCGGCCATGCCCGTGTAGTGCATACCGCTGACGGCGAGTCCCATGACCAGGCTCGCCCCCACGCTCCACATGAACCCTCTGACCTGTCCGGCCGCCCACAGGGCGGCGGTGGCCGCGACCATGGCTATGACGACGGACGCGGCCACGGTGAAGGTGTTGTACTCCAGGTTTCCGTTGAGGCGCATTCCGGCCATGCCCAGATAGTGCATGGAGGCGATGCCCAGGCCGGTGATGGTGCCTCCGGTGAACAGAGCCGTTCCCCGCGCGCCCTTGTAGCCGACTATGAAGATCCCGATGCCCACCATGACGATGGCGACGCCCAGGCTGGCGAAGGTCGTCAGCATGTCGTAGCGGATCGGGGCGCCCACGACGGTGAAGCCCATCATCGCGACGAAGTGCATGGTCCATATGCCGGAGCCGATCGCGGCCGCGCCCAGGGCCAGCCATCCCGGTCTCCAGGACTGGGAGACCAGCATGGACCGCGTGGTGCAGCGCAGACCGAGCGCACCGCCGAGGCAGGCCATCAGGTAGGCCACCAGCGGTGTGACGAGTCCGTAGCTGAATCCGTCGACCGTGCCCTGCATGCGCGGCTGCCCTTCCACCCTCTTACGTCCCGGACCTACATGAAACAAGCCCCCCATCCCAGGACCACCGACGAGCGGTCAAGGTTGTGGCAGAGAGTATGTCTCCACCCGGAACGGTCGAACGATTATCCGGCAAAGAAACACGCCCTTGCCGCACTTGTGCGGCACCAGTGAGCGGAGTCGGGCAACTTCATTCAACCTGTGGCCATTCTGTACCCCTCCGCCGTTGACCCTCCGCTGTCACAGTCGATCTGTCCGTGATCGCCTCGACGCGAGGAGTACGCATGCACGCGCGCGCAGTCGCCACCGCGAGCACCGCGGTGGTCCTGGGCACCGCCGCCCTCCTGCTCCCCACCTCCGGTGCGCAGGCCGACCCCACCGCCGAGCCCCCTACGGTCATCGCGCACCGCGGGGCCTCCGCGTACGCGCCCGAGAACACTCTGGCCGCCATCGACAAGGCGGCCGAGCTGGGCATCGACTGGGTCGAGAACGACGTCCAGCGCACCAAGGACGGCGAGCTGGTCGTCCTGCACGACGACAGCCTGGCGCGCACGACCGACGTCGAGGACGTCTTCCCCGGCCGGGCTCCCTGGAAGGTGAAGGACTTCACCGCGGCGGAGATCGCCCGTCTCGACGCGGGCAGCTGGTTCGGCTCCGCCTACGCGGGCGCGCGCGTGCCGACGCTGCGGCAGTACGTACGGCGCGTGGAGCACCACCACCAGAAGCTGCTCCTGGAGATCAAGAATCCCGGGCTGTATGCCGGCATCGAGCGGGAGACCCTCAAGGTCCTCGGCAACGAGGGCTGGCTGGATCAGCAGCACGTCGCCGGTCGGCTGATCGTCCAGAGCTTCAGCGCGGACAGCATCCGGACCGTCCACGAGATCAAGCCCGACGTCAAGACTGGCTTTCTCGGCACACCGTCCGTGGCGGCCCTTCAGGAGTACGCACGCTTCACCGACCAGATCAACCCGTCCTACCTCACCGTTTCGACGGGCTACGTCTCCGCCGTCCACGGGTTCACCGGTCCGCGCGGCAAGCCGCTGGAGGTCTTCACCTGGACCGTCGACGACGCGCGGACCGCCCGCCGGGTCGCCGGGTACGGCGTCGACGGCATCATCACCAACAGGCCGGACTTGGTGCGGGACGCGGTCGAGGGGCCCTGAGTTCGGTGCGGCCAGGGCGTTGTCAGTGGCGGGCCGTACGGTGGAGCGCATGGACAGCCATGGGCAGTACGAGCAGCAGGTCGTGTGGACCGTCGTCGGCACAGACATCGGTCCGCTGCTGCTGGCCGCGACCCGCGACGGCCTGGTCAATGTCGTGTTCCACGCCACGGAGGCGGTGCGCGACAAGGCCCTCGACCGGCTCGGGTCCCGGCTGGGCAGCGAGCCCGTCGAGGCACCGGACTCCCCGCTGCTGGCCGAGGCGATACGGCAGTTCAAGGCGTATTTCGCGGGTGAGCGGCGGGCCTTCGAGCTGCCGCTGGACTGGTCGCTGATCTCGGGGTTCAACCGGGAGGTGCTGCGCGAGCTGGCCTCCGGCGTACCGTACGGCGCGGTCGTCGGCTACGGCGATCTCGCCGGGCGGGTCGGTCAGCCCGGCGCCGCCCAGGCGGTCGGACTGGCCATGGGCGCCAATCCCCTGCCGGTCGTCGTGCCCTGCCACCGGGTCGTGGAGAGCGACGGCGGCATCGGGGGGTTCGGGGGCGGCCTGGAGACCAAGCGGCAGCTGCTGGCGCTGGAGGGGGTGCTGCCCGAGCCGCTGTTCTGAGGGTTCCGGCGGACAGGCGTCTCCAAAGGCGAGCCGACGGTAAGCCCTTTGCTCCGGTCCTGCGCGGAGACTGGCCGGGAGGCGGAGCCGGTAGCAGACTCCGCCATGCGCACAGCCACTGGCATCCGAGGGCTCGGAGCCGAAGGGACGGCGATCACGCATGAGCGGAAACAGGGCAGTCGCATATCTCAAGCCGGGCGCGGTGGAAGTGACGACCATCGACTACCCGACGCTTGAACTCCAGGACGGGCCGGGGGTCGCACCCGAGAACGTCGGCCGCAAGTGCCGGCACGGAGTGATCCTCAAGGTGCTCGCCAGCAACATCTGCGGAAGCGACCAGCACATGGTGCGCGGGCGGACGACCGCGCCCGAAGGGCTGGTCCTCGGACACGAGATCACCGGCGAGGTCGTCGAACGGGGCCCGGACGTCGAGAACATCGACGTCGGCGACATCGTCTCCGTACCGTTCAACATCGCCTGCGGGCGATGCCGCAACTGCAAGGAACGCAACACCGGCATCTGTCTGAACGTCAACCCGGCCCGCCCGGGGGCGGCTTACGGCTATGTCGACATGGGCGGCTGGGTCGGCGGCCAGGCCGAGTACGCCATGGTCCCCTACGCCGACTTCAACCTGCTGAAGTTCCCGGACCGGGACCAGGCACGCGCGAAGCTGCTCGACCTGACCATGCTGTCGGACATCTTCCCGACCGGCTTCCACGGCGCCGTGAGCGCGGGCGCCGGGGTCGGTTCGACGGTGTACGTCGCCGGGGCGGGCCCGGTCGGTCTGGCGGCTGCCGCGTCCGCGCAGCTGCTGGGGGCCGCCGTGGTCGTCGTCGGCGACCTCAACGCCGAACGCCTCGCCCAGGCGCGGAGCTTCGGCTGCGAGACCGTCGACGTGTCGCGCGGCAGTGTGGGCGAACAGATCGCGCAGATCCTCGGGGAACCCGAGGTGGACGTCGCGGTCGACGCGGTCGGCTTTGAAGCCCGGGCCCATGGCCCGGATGCTCCGGAGGCGCCCGCGACAGTCCTCAACTCGCTGATGGGCATCACGCGCGCGGGCGGTGCCCTGGGCATTCCGGGGTTGTATGTCACGGACGACCCGGGCGGGGTCGACGAGGACGCGAAGTCAGGGACGCTGAAGGTGCGGCTCGGCCTCGGCTGGGCCAAGAGCCACCGGTTCACGACCGGGCAGTGCCCGGTGATGCAGTACCACCGGGGCCTGATGATGGCGATCCTGCACGAGCGTGTGCACATCGCCAAGGCGGTCAACGCGACCGTCATCGGTCTGGAGGACGCACCACGCGGCTACGCCGAGTTCGACCAAGGCGCGAGCCGCAAGTACGTGCTCGATCCGCACGGGGCGCTGCAGGGGGTACAGCCGGTCTGAGCGTCCGGCAGAACGAGCAGGGGGTGCTCACACGCGCGTGAGCACCCCCTGTCATGGCCTTGCTGCGTCTTGGCCTTGCTGCAAACAGTGGCCCCTAGTCGTAGTGGCGGGCCTCGAAGACGTTCCCGTCCGGGTCACGGAAGTAGAAGCTGCGCTTCGCCAGGCCGCGGGCGCCGAAGGAGTCGTACGAGATGTCCGACACCGGAACGGAGCCCTCCTCCAGGCGTCCACGGAGGGCGTCGAAGTCGTCCGCGGCCAGGGCGACGCAGACGTGGTTGACCGGGTGTCCGGCGCTGTCCGCGGCGCCGGGGAGCATCTTCATGCGTTCCGCCATGGTCTGCGGCATCAGGTCGAGAATGGTCTCCTCATTGAGGCGTACGGAGGGGAAGGGGACCTGGCCCGCGGCGAAATCGGTGAGCCTCAGGGGCTCCATGCCGAGGGTCTTCTCGTAGAACTCGGCCGAACCGATCGGGTCGTTCACCCAGAGGACGACGTGGTCGAGACGTGTGGTGTGGTCCGTCATGCACCCCAGGCTGGTGCTCTCCCCCACAGGCCGCAAGGGTTTGACGTGGCGTGCCGCCCGCCAGAGATGAGGGAAGACCGAACGACAGGAGGCAGGCGCGTGGTGCTGATGGTGTCCGAGGAAGTACGGGAGGCGGTCGACGCGCGTCGACCGGTGGTGGCCCTGGAGTCCACGATCATCGCGCACGGGCTGCCGCGCCCGCGCAATCTGCAGGTGGCGCTGGAGCTGGAGGCCGTCGTACGGCAGCAGGGTGCCGTACCGGCGACGATCGCCGTGCTGGACGGGCGGCCTTATGTCGGCCTGGACAAGGAGCAGCTGGAGCGGATCGCCAACGAGGACGGGATCCGCAAGCTGGGCCATCGTGACCTGCCGCTCGCCGTGGCGTCGGGTGCGAGCGGGGCGACCACGGTGTCGGCGACGGCGCTGCTGGCGGCTTCGGCCGGCGTCCGGGTGTTCGCGACGGGCGGTCTGGGCGGGGTGCACCGGGAGTGGACGGTGACGCAGGACGAGTCGGCCGACCTGGGGCTGCTGGCCCGCACCCGGATCACCGTGGTGTGCGCGGGCGTGAAGTCGATCCTGGACGTGCCGGCCACGCTGCAGCGGCTGGAGACGCTGGGTGTCGCCGTGGCGGGGTACGGCACGGACCGCTTTCCCGGCTTCTATCTGTCCGACTCGGGGCATCCGGTGGACTGGACGCTGCGGACGCCGGAGCAGGCGGCGGACGTCATGCGGGCGCAGGACGCGCTCGACGGGCCCGAGTCGGCGCTGATCGTCGCCAATCCGGTGCCCGAGGACGAGCAGTTGGATCCAGAGCAGCACGCGCGCGTGCTGGCCGACGCGCTGCGCGCGTGCGAGGAAGAAGGCGTCAGCGGACAGGCGGTCACGCCGTTCCTGCTCGACTACCTGGTACGGCACACCGAGGGTGCCTCACTGAACGCCAATCTGGCGGCGGTACGCGGCAACGTACGGCTGGCGGCGCGGATCGCGGCGGCCTGGGCCGGGGCGTGACCGCGGGACCGCAGGGCGCGCTGCTGGTCGTCGGGGACGTCGTCACGGACGTCGTCGCCCGGCACCGGGGGCCGCTCGCCTCGGGTACGGACACTGCCGCGACGATCCGCACGGTGCCGGGCGGCGCGGGCGCCAACGTGGCCTGCTGGGCGGCTCATTGGGGCTGTCCCGAGGTGCGGCTGCTCGGCCGGGTGGGCGCGGACGCGAGCGCGTGGCACGACCAGGAGCTGGTCGACTGCGGAGTACGGCCCCACCTCGTGGTGGACCCACAGGCCCCGACCGGAACGGTGATCTGCCTGGTCGACACGGATGCCGCGGCCCAGCGGACGTTCCTCACCGACAGTGGAGCGTCGTTGCGGTTCGAACCCGGCGACTGGTCGGCGGCGCTGCTGGACGGGGTCGCATGGCTGCATCTGTCGGGCTACCTGCTGTTCTCCGAACCGAGCCGGGCGCTGGTGGCCGTGGCCCTGGAGTCGGCACGCGCGCGTGGCGTGCCGGTGAGCATGGATCCGGCGTCCGCCGGTTTTCTAGCGGAGCTGGGCGTCGACCGCTTCCTGGCGCTGGTGGAGGGTGTGGACGTCCTGCTGCCCAGCCGTGACGAGGCGTGTCTGCTGACCGGGCTGCCCGATGCGGCGGACGCGGCGGCCAAGCTGAGTCGCCATGTCCCGCTGGTGATTGCCAAGCAGGGCGATCAGGGCGCGCTCGTGGCCCGGTCCGGCACCGTGTCCGCCCATGTCCCCGCGACATCGGCGACACCGACGGACACGACGGGAGCGGGCGACGCCTTCACGGGCGCCTTCCTCGCGACGCTGCTGGCGGGCGCCGGGCCCGAGGACGCGGCGGCGGAAGGATGCCGGGCGGGTGCGCTGGCGGTGGAACGGGTGGGTGGCAGACCGCCGGCCCGCGATGCCGACGGGGCGAGGGCCAGAAAACCGGTGCATGACTGACGACGGGCTGCCTCGCACGCGGTGCCTCCCGTCGGCCGACATCCCGCTGTCAGCCCTACGCCCTGCGTCCCCACGCCGAGATCAACGGGGCGGTGGCCAGATCCATGGTGCCGGAGACGACGTTCGTCAGGTGCCGGTCGATGTCGGCGTCCGTGGCGAGGCCCGCCGTGACGAGCTGGTCGCGAATCTGACGGATCGTCGCGGATTCCAGGGCGGCGCAGGCGGGTGAGGCGACCGGGAAGTACGCGTCGGCCTCCACACCGCGCAGTCCGGCCTCACGCAGCAGGCGCGGGAGCGTGCGGCCGTACGCGAGGTCGGCGCCGCGATCGGCGAGAAGTTGGCGGAAGCCGGTCCGTAGCCGGTTCGCCAGCTCCTGGTCGGGGCCGTACTCGTCGGGGCAGGTCAAGGGTTGCAGGGCAGGGTCGGCGTCCTCGATCAGGAGCCGTCCGCCGGGACGCAGGGCCTTGACCATGGAGCGCAACGCCCGTTCCCGGTCCGGCACATGGACGAGGACGAGCCGGGCGTGCACCAGGTCGAACCCCTCCCCCGGCGGCTCGTGGGCACCCACGTCATGGACGTGGACCTCGACCGGGGGCCGGGCGGCCGGGGCGAGGTGCGAGATGTCGATGTCGGTCGCGACGACCTTTCCGGTCGGACCGACCTTCTTGGCCAGCCAGGACACCACGGAGGTGCCACCGGCGCCGACCTCCCAGCAGCGCCAGCCGGGTCCGATGCCGAACCCTTCGAGGTGCCGGAACGTCGTGGGGTCGAAGAGGGTGGCGAAGGCGTCGAAGCGCTCGGCCGCCTCGGTCTGCCGGTTGTCGAGAAGGTATCCATCGCTTCGCGTCATGCCGTGATCATCCCATTCGCTCCACTTGCCCGGATCGCCGACGCTCCGGTAGGACGATCCGATCGGAGACGACCCTGCCCGTCTTCGCCACCACGTCGCGGGGCCGCCCAACGTTGTGCACAGCCGGGAACAAAGCGGAATTGGCTGTACCCACAGGCCCGCCCAACAGTCCGGCGGAGCTGGCAAACTGGCACGCCAGGGCGCAGAAATGCGGCGCGGAGATCCACGCAAGGAGATCCAGATGGCGATGGCAGGGAATCTGCGGAAGGTGACGGGCCTCGGCAGGGTCGGTGGCCTGCGCAGAGTGGCGCGGCTGGCCCGGCGGCGCCCGCGCGTCGACCTGAGCCATCCCGCCCGGTCCCCGCTGGGTTCCTCGGTGGTGAACTGCGTGACCTACCGGGACGGCGCCCGGGATCTCGCCGGCGGCGATCTGGTCGATGCGGTGCAGCGGGTGCGCAAGCACGGCGACGGTTTCGTCTGGCTCGGCCTCCACGAGCCGACGGACCAGGAGTTCGCGGGTATCGCCGAACTCTTCGACCTGCACCCGCTGGCGGTCGAGGACGCGATCGAGGCCCACCAGCGCCCAAAACTGGAGCGCTACGACGAGACGCTGTTCGCGGTGTTCAAGACGGTCTGCTATGTCGAGCACGAGGAACTCACGGCGACAAGCGAGGTGGTGAACACCGGCGAGATCATGGTGTTCGTCGGCCGGGACTTCGTGATCACCGTGCGGCACGGACGACACGGCTCGCTGGGCCCGCTCCGTGAGGAGCTGGAGTCCGACCCCCAGCAACTCGCGCAGGGTCCCGCGGCGGTGCTGCACGCGATCGCGGACCATGTGGTCGACGACTATCTGAGCGTCACCGACTCGGTGCAGGGCGACATCGACGAGGTCGAGACGGCGGTGTTCGCGGAGAACGGCGCGCGGGTCGACCCGGGGCGTATCTACCAGCTCAAGCGCGAACTCCTCGAACTGAAGCGGGCCGTGGTTCCGCTCGGCCGCCCGCTCGAGGATCTCGCCACCCGGCCGATACGGGTGGTCGATCCGGAGATACAGGCCTACTTCCGCGACGTCTCCGACCACTTGCTGCGCGCCAAGGAGCAGATAGCCGCCTTCGACGAGCTGCTCAACTCGATCCTGCAGGCGCATCTGGCCCAGGTCACCGTCGCGCAGAACGAGGACATGCGGAAGATCACGGCGTGGGCCGCGATCATCGCCGTACCGACCATGGTCTGCGGGGTGTATGGCATGAACTTCGAGCACATGCCGGAACTGCACTGGCAGTTCGGCTATCCGTTGGTCATGGCCGTGATATCCGTCGCCTGTCTGACGCTGTACCGCGGCTTCCGGCGCAGCGGCTGGCTCTGAGCGGCGTCCTGCCCGACGAGGTCCGCCCCCGTCCGGCGCCGTCGTCCGGGCGGGGGCGGCGTGAGCCGGCCGATCGAGGTGATCGAGCGGGTCAGCGCGTGGGGGTCCTCGCATAGACGGACTCGGCCCAGGTGGCGATCTGGTCCTCCGTCAGGTGCTGGGCCAGATCGGCCTCGCTGATCATGCCGACCAGGCGCTTGTTGTCGATGACGGGGAGCCGGCGGATCTGGTGCTCCTGCATCTCGTGGAGTACGTCGCTGACATCGGCGTTCGCCGGGATCCAGCGAGGGGTGCCCTGGGCCATTTCGCCGGCGGTGACCTTGGCCGGGTCGCGGCCCATGGCCACGCAGCCGACGACGATGTCGCGGTCGGTGAGGATGCCGCAGAGCCGGTCGTTCGAGTCGCCGATGGGCAGGGCTCCGACGTTGAGCTCGCGCATCAGCTGGGCGGCGCGGTCGAGGGTCTCGTGGGCGGGGATCCACTGGGCGCCGCGGTGCATGATGTCTCCGGCGGTGGTCATGGGCGTACCTCCCGATGCCGGACGGCCGGCGCGGCGCGGAACGCACCGCTAGTCCCGGCGCCCCTCATTCTCGCCGTGTAGCCGGGCGGATGCACCCGGAACGTCGGGATGACGTTCGAGCGCCGGGGGGGGCGAGCGTCGGACCGAGGGCTTCGCGCATACACGCATACAAGAGGAGGTGCGCCCAGTCAGCCGCGCCAGGCCGGATGCCGGGGGTCGTCGGCGCGCACCAGGACGTCGGCCGTGCCGGCGGGGTCCGTCTCGTCCTCGTAGCGCTCGAAGGCGGGGAGGGTCCACTGCTCGGCCTCGGGAGTACGGCGGCGGAGAGCGCCGGACGTAAGGCGGACGTGGACGGACAGGTCGAAGGGGAACCAGTGGCGCAGCAGGAGGGGACCGTGGAGCAACAGGACGCCACCGGGCGGGAGTTGGACGTAGGGGCTGCGGGTCGCTCGGTCGGTGGCCGGGTCCCAAAGATCCGGCAGGACGCGGCCGTCGCCGGAGGGTTCGAGGGGGCCGAAGACCTCGCGCCATACTGCGCCGGTGTCGAACCAGCCGTTGTAGTAGGCCTCGACGTCCCGGTGGCCATATTCCAGACGTACCGAGGCGGGGCGCAGAAAGCCCTCCATGCCCACGACGAGTGAGGGGCGGCCGCGTAGGCGCAGTGCTTCGCAGACGCGTTCGGCGAGGTCTCCCGGGCGGGCGGCCGGGGCGCCGTCGAAGGCGACGCGGGGCCACGGGCCGCCGTCGGCCGTCTTCAGATCGAGCAGCCGCTCGGCCAGGAGATCGCCGAGCCGCTCCCAGGTGATCGCTTCGAGTCGCACACGGCCATGATGCGCCCGTTCCCGGTCAGCGGTGACGGGGGGCGGGAATCCGGTGTGGATCGTGGGTCACCGGCGGGAAGGAAGCGCCTATGGCACCCCTGGCAACTTCCGTGCACCGCGCCGGACTTCTGGTCTTCCAGCCGATCAAGAGACGGAGCTGCTCCGCATGTCACCGCGGGCCGCTGCAACTGCTCGTCATGGAGGAGGGCGCGCCGCGGTGTCTCGACTGTGCCGACCTCGGGCATCTGGTCTTTCTGCCGCGGGGCGACACGGCGTTGACGCGCAGGTCTCGGGAGGAGAGTGGGCTGTCGGCGGTCGTCGTGCGGTTCAACCGGCGCCAGAGTCGGTATGAGCGGCAGGGCGTTCTGGTCGAGGAGGCGGCGCTCGCGCGGGCGGAGCAGCGGTGTCTGGTGGACGCGGAGGCACGGCGGCGGCGCCGGGTGCGGGACGCCGCGCGGCGGGCGGCGGAGGATCTGCGGTTCACGGAGGTGTTCGCGGGCGAGATACGGCGGCTGTTTCCAGGCTGCCCACAGGAGCGGGCGTGGGAGATCGCGGCGCATGCGTCCGTGCGGGGCAGTGGGCGCGTGGGGCGGAGTGCGGCGGGGCGGGCGCTGTCCGAGGGGGCGGTGACGTCGGCGGTCGTGGCGTCCGTGCGGCATGTGGACACGCCGTACGACCAACTGCTGATGAGCGGGGTTCCGCGCCATGAGGCGCGGCGGCGGATCGCGGCGGACGTGGAGGCGCGGCTGGGGGCTTGGCGAGCGGTGGGGGTGGTCTGAGGTCGGCCGACTGCTCCGAGTGAGTGTCCGGTTCTGGACTCTCGCGTATGTCGTCGCGCGGATGAGCCATGGTCACTGATCTCGTACGGGATTTCACTTGTGGTGACGGAAGGTGCCGGGCAGGTCTCGGCCGACGTGGGAGTGGGTGTTGAGATGACGATCGACGGGCCGTACTTCGTGCTGACGGTGCTGGGCGTGGTGGGCACCGGGCTGGTGGCCGGGGTCTTCTGCGCGTTCTCGACCTTCGTGATGCAGGGGCTGGCCGCGCTGCCGCCCGCGCAGGGAGTCGCCGCGATGAAGGCGATCAACGTGACCGCGCTGCGCCCTGCGTTCATGCTGGTGTTCATCGGCTCCGCTGTGCTGTGCGCGGTGATCACGGTGGTGACGTTCGTGCTGTGGCCGGACGAGGGCACCGTGGAGTTGCTGATCGGCAGTGCGCTGTATCTGTTCGGATCGTTCGGGCTGACGATGATCGCGAACGTGCCGCGCAACGAGGCGTTGATGAAGCTGGACGCCGGTACTCCGGAGGCGGCCGCGTACTGGCCGACGTATGTGCGCGAGTGGACGGCCTGGAATCACGTCCGCATGGTCGCCTCGGCCGGCGCGGCGGTGGCGTATGTGCTGGCCATCGCTTGAGGGAGCCCGTGCCTCATCGCGGGAAACCCGGCGAGAAAGCGCTGTCCGGCACTCTGCGGGCGTGGCCGGAGGGACGTATCGTGGCCGAAAGAGTGCCGCCCGATGACGCACGGCCTGTCACACGCGTATCTGAGGAAGACGGCCATGGCCGATCCCAAGGGTTTCCTGACCACGCCTCGCGAGGACTGGCCCCGCAGGCCCGTCGAGGAGCGGGTCCGGGACTGGGACGAGGTGTATGTCCCCGGGGCGTTGCTGCCCATCATCAGCAAGCAGGCCGACCGCTGTATGGACTGCGGGATCCCGTTCTGCCACGAGGCGTGTCCGCTCGGCAATCTGATCCCGGAGTGGAACGACCTCGTCTCCCGGGAGGACTGGCGGGCGGCCGCCGACCGGCTGCACGCCACCAACAACTTCCCCGAGTTCACCGGCCGGTTGTGCCCGGCGCCCTGCGAGGCGGGCTGTGTGCTGGCCATCAACCAGCCCGCGGTCACGATCAAGAACGTCGAGTGTGCCATCGCCGACCGGGCCTGGGAGGAGGGTTTCGCGCCGCCGCAGCCGCCGGACCGGCTCTCCGGGCGGACGGTCGCGGTGATCGGGTCGGGGCCCACCGGGCTCGCCGCCGCACAGCAGTTGACCCGGGCGGGCCATACGGTCGTCGTGTACGAGAAGGACGACCGGCTGGGCGGGCTGATGCGGTACGGCATCCCCGAGTTCAAGATGGAGAAACGGCATCTGGAGCGGCGGCTGGAGCAGATGCGGGCCGAGGGCACGAAGTTCCGTACATCGACGGCGGTGGGGCGGGATGTCGGCGCCGCGGAGCTGCGGGCGCGGTACGACGCCGTCGTGATCGCGACGGGAGCGACCGCGTGGCGTGAACTTCCCGTACCCGGGCGGGAGTTGGCCGGAATACAGCAGGCGATGGAGTATCTGCCGCTGGCCAACCGGGTGTGCGAGGGGGATCTGGAGTCCTCGCCGATGTCGGCGGCCGGGAAGCATGTCGTCATCGTCGGTGGCGGTGACACCGGGGCGGACTGTCTGGGCACGGCAGTGCGGGAAGGCGCCGCGTCCGTCACGCAGTTGGACATCTACACCCAGCCGGGCGTGGAACGGGACGAGGATGTCGAGCCCTGGCCCACGTATCCGAAGATCTACCGGCTGTCGGCCGCGCACGAGGAGGCCGGTGAGCTGCGGACGGCGCCGGCGGCGGATGCGGACGCACGGCTGTTCGCGGCGTCCACGCTCCGCTTCACCGGCGACGACAGTGGGCATGTGCGGTCACTGCACCTGGTCGAGGTGGACGCGCAGCGGCGGCCGTTGCCGGGCACCGGGCGGATGCTGCCCGCCGATCTTGTGCTGCTGGCCCTCGGGTTCTCCGGGCCCGATCGGGGGGACGGGCTCGTCGACCAGTTGGGGCTGACGATGGAGGCCCGGGGCACGGTCACGCGGGATGCCGACTTCGCCACGAACGTCCCCGGCGTGTTCGTCGCCGGGGACGCCGCGCGGGGGCAGTCGCTGATCGTGTGGGCGATCGCGGAGGGGCGGGCGGTGGCGGCTGCCGTCGACCGTCATCTGACGGGGAGTTCGCGACTGCCGGCGCCGATCGGGCCGTATGACCGGCCGATGGTGGTGTAGGGGCTGGGCACAAGGGCCTTGGGTGCGGTTCAGCGTTCGTCCGTGCCCGCCACCTTCCCCGTCGACAGGGCCACGCGGTTCCACGTGTTGATCGTGAAGATCAGGGCGAGTACGTGGGCGAGTTCCTCCTCGTCGAAGTGAGCCGCTGCCTCCGCGTAGACGTCGTCCGGGACGCCTCCGTCGGCGATCAGGGTGACCGCTTCTGTGAGGGCGAGGGCGGCTTGTTCCTGTGGGGTGAAGAAGTGCCGGGCCTCGCGCCAGACCGGGACCATGTGGAGCCGGTCCTCGCTCTCGCCGGCCCTGCGGGCGTCGTTGGTGTGCATGTGGAGGCAGTAGGCGCAGTGGTTGAGGTGCGAGGCACGGATCTGGATGAGTTCGACGAGGGCCGGGTCGAGGCCCTCGCGGGCGGCGGCGTCGAAGCCGATGAGGGCGCGGAAGACCTTCGGGGCGGTCTTGGCGAAGTTGATGCGGGTCTTTTCGGCCATGGCCCCCACGGCCGGCATGGTCGCAGCGGAGGCGGTTGTCGTCGTGTTCGTCGTCATGTGCATCAATCTATGAAGCCGAAAGACCGGCTGTAGGGTGCATTTCCATGACGGAATCGTGGGTCAATTCCGCGGAGCGCATCGGCGCCGACCTGCATCTGGAGCTGTCGGGGCCGGGTGGGCGGCGGGCCGCGCTGATCCGGGCGCTGCGCGATGCCGTGCGCAGTGGGCGGCTCGCTCCGGGCACCCGGCTGCCGCCGTACCGTTCGCTCGCCGCCGATCTCGGCGTGGCCCGCAACACGGTGGCCGACGCGTACGCGGAACTGGTCGCTGAGGGCTGGCTCACCGCCCGTCAGGGCTCGGGCACACGGGTCGCCATGGGGGTACCTCCCACGCCTTTAAGGCAGTGGGGGAGGGCCGAGCCCCTGCGACACGCCGAGCGGGTGCCCAAAAAGGCACCTCCACGCGCGCGTGGACCACGGCACGACCTCAGACAGGGCACCCCGGACGCGTCGGCCTTCCCGCGCGCGGCCTGGCTGGCCTCCTACCGGCGGGCCCTCCAGCAGGCGCCGAACGAGGTGTTCGGGCCCGGTGATCCGGCCGGGCGGCGTGAGGTGCGGGAGGCGCTCACCGAATATCTGGCACGCGCGCGTGGCGTACGCACCGAGCCGGGCCGGATCGTCATCTGCTCCGGTTTCGCGCACGCCCTCCGGCTGCTGTTCGGGGGCGGCGTGCTGCGCGGACCGGTGGCGGTGGAGGCGTACGGACTGGCCTTCCACCGGGAACTGCTGCAGTCGGCGGGGGTCCGGACCGTGCCGCTCCCCCTGGACGACGACGGCGCCCGCGTCGACCTCCTGGCGCGCGAGCGCGCGGTCCTGCTGACGCCCGCGCATCAGTTCCCCACCGGCGGACCACTGCACGCCGAGCGACGGGCGGCCACCGTCGACTGGGCACGCGCGCGGGGCGGGGTGGTTCTGGAGGACGACTACGACGGGGAGTTCCGCTACGACCGCAAGCCCGTCGGCGCCGTCCAGGGCCTCGACCCCGAGCGGGTGATCCACATCGGCTCGGTCAGCAAGAGCCTGTCGCCAGCGCTGCGGCTGGGCTGGATGGTGCTTCCGGAGCGGTACGTGGGCGCCGTACTCGAGGCCAAGGGCGAGCGGGAGGCATGGGCGAGCGTTCTCGATCAGCTGAGCCTGGCCGACTTCATCGTCTCCGGGGCGTACGACCGTCATGTGCGGCGTATGCGGCAGCGGTACCGGAGCCGCCGTGACCGGCTCGTCGCGGCGCTCGCCGAGCACGCGCCGCACATCGAGGTCACCGGCGTGGCGGCCGGACTGCACGCCGTGCTCAGACTGCCGCCCGGCACCGAGCGGTCCGCCGTCAAGGCCGCCACCTGGCAAGGCGTCGCGCTGGACGGACTCGCCGAGTTCCGGCACCCGGAGACGGACATGCCGGCCGTCGACGGACTCGTCGTGGGCTACGCGACGCCCTCGGAGCACGCGTACGGGGCGGCGCTGGAGGCGCTGTGCGGCGTATTGCCGTCGGCATGAGCCACTGGCCGCCCCGGTCGAGCCCCGGGGCGGAAGTACTTCCGCCCCGGGCCGGAAGTAATTCGCATATGGCCGGAATATGACTCAGGCCTGTCATGTTGGACAACAGAAGTGGGATCCTTGATCCCAGGAGGCGCGTCGTTGCCGTCACCGGATCTCGTCCGGTCCCGACAGGGACCCGCCCCATCCTTCGTTCCGCCGTCAGGCGCAGGGCCACCCCAGCGCGTCCCCCCTGTTGGCGGCCGGTCCTGGAGGGTGTTCGATGACGACGATCGACGAACGTCACGGAGATGGTGCGCGGGGCAGGGAAGAGCCCCGGGGCGAGGTGACCCTGGGCCCCGTCGAGGCCTACGGCCCGGCCGTGATCGCCCTGGAGCAGCCCACCGCCGCACTCTCCCGCCTCACGGGTTCCAAGGCTGCGAACCTGGCCCGCGCGGCCCGCGCCGGCCTGCCGGTACTCCCCGGCTTCGTGATTCCCAGCAGAGCGGGCGATGACCCTAGAGCCCTGCGAGAGGCCTGGCAGGACCTCTCGTACGGCGGCACGCGCCCACTGGTCGTACGGTCCTCCTCTCCGCAGGAGGACACCGAGGAGTCGTCCCTGGCGGGCCAGTTCGACTCCGTACTCGACGTACGCGGCTGGCGGGACTTCCGTACGGCCGTACAGACCGTGCTCGATTCGGCGCACCGGCCCGACGGGTCCAGGGCACCCATGGCGGTGCTGGTGCAACCCATGCTGACGGCCCGGGTCGGCGGGGTGGTGTTCGGTGCCGACCCGGTCGGGGGGCGGGCCGACCGCATGCTGGTGAGCGCGGTGCGCGGCGGCCCGGACAGCCTGGTCAGCGGGGCGCAGACGGGCACCAATCATTGGCTGAGCAGGAGCGGACGGGTACGGCGCACGGAGGCGCCGGAGGCCGGTTCGCCGCTCACCCGCACCGAGTTGTTCCGGCTGGCGCGTCTTGCGCGGCAGGCACGGCAGGTGTTCGGCGGGCCGCAGGACATCGAGTTCGGGTTCGACGAGGACGGGCGGCTGTGGCTGTTCCAGAGCCGGCCGATCACGGCGATGGCGGCACGTCCCGCGCGCGGGGCCCGGCTGCTCGGGCCCGGGCCGGTCGCGGAGACGTTGCCCGGTCAACTGGAGCCGCTGGAGGAGGACCTGTGGGTGGCGCCCATGGCCCGCGGGCTCGCCGCCGCGCTCGACATCGGGGGCAGCGCGCCGCGCCGGCTGCTGCGGACCACACCGGTGGTCACCACGGCGGGCGGACGGGCCGCCGCCGACCTGCGGCTGCTCGGCGCGATTCCGCCGAGGCACCGGTGGCTCGCGCTGCTCAACCCGGCACCGGGGGCGCGCAGGCTCGGTGCCGCCTGGCGGGTGGGCCGCCTCACCTCGGCGCTGCCCGGCCTGGCGACGGACCTGACGGCCGACGTCGACCGCCATCTCACCGAACTTCCGCCACCCGCCGCGCTGCCCACGCCCGACCTCACGGTCGAGCTCCGCTGGACCCGCGCGGTCCTGGTCTCCCTGCACGCCCAGGAAGCCCTCTCGGGTGCCCTCCTGCCCGAACAGGCCAAGGCCCGCACGGCAGCGGGCGCGGCCCTGACCGCCCTCGCGGCGGCCCGCGCCCGAGGCGTGCCGGACGACCGCGTCGCCGCGACGGATCCGGTGGTACTGGCGCTGACGGCGCCGAGTCTGCGGGGGAACGTCCGGCTTCCGGGACAGCAGGGCACGGCGGCGGGCTCGGGGACCGACGGCTACGCGAACGCCGACGGCCGCACATATGGCGGTGGCTACGCGAAAACCGACGGTCGCACACACAGCAATGGCTACGCGAAAACCGACGGCACCACCGCCGCATCCCCACGCCCCCACCCCCCACCCCGCGAAGCCCTCCGCCTCCGTATCCGCTGGGTACAGGAGCTCCAGGTGCGCCTGGTCCGCGAAGCGGCCCGGCGACTCGCCCTGGATGTGGAGCGCGTCGGGCTGCTCCGCTGGCCCGAGCTGACCGCCGCCCTCGACGGAGCCGCGCTCCCGGCCGATCTGCACGACCGGGTGCCGCAGGCAGAGTCGCCGCCGCTGCCGGACGCGTTCCGGCTCGCGGACGGCGGGGTCGTCGTCGCCGAGCGGAGTGGCCGGCGCCGTGGCGAGGACGGCGCACGAGGCGTGTCCGCGGGGCGCGCGGTCGGAACGGTCTGGGACGGGACCGGCACCCGGCCGCCGGACGCGGTGCTCGTCGTACGGACACTGGACCCCGCGCTCGCTCCGCTGCTGCCCCGCCTCACCGGACTGGTCGCGCAGACCGGCAGCCCGCTGTCGCATCTGGCGGTGCTGGCCCGTGAGCTGGGGCTGCCCGCGGTGGTCGGCGCCACCGACGCCGTACGCCGCTTCCCTCCCGGCACCCGCCTAACCGTCGACGGGACGACCGGAGGCGTCGACACATGGGAGGGGCCATGAGGCGCATCGCGTTCGTCTTCGGGGCCCTGGCCGCCGCGGGAGCCGGGACCTACCTGGTCGTGTACCTGTACCGGTGGCAGTGGCAGCGCGCCATCCTGTGCGGGGTGCTGCTGCTGATCGTCGAGGTCATGCTGCTCGGCATCGTGATGCTGGGCCGGCTGGCCCGGATCGAGGAGCGGGTACGTGACACCGACCGGCGGCAGCGGGAGCTGACCGCGCGGCAGGAGGACGTACTGACCCGGCTGCGCACCAGCGCGCCCGAGCCGGAGAGCAACGGCCGGTTCCGCTGGCTGGACGACCCCGCCGAGCGGACGTACGTCTTCGTGCCGGTCCTCATGGTCGCCGGTGTCGCGCTGTCCGGGCTCGCCTGGGCGGTACAGCGGGTGGCGACGGCGACGTCCCGTCCGGCGGAGCGGCGGCTCGCGGGGCGGGCGGCCGTCCTCAGCGCGCCCGGCCCGGACATCGGCGACGACCTGGAGGATCTGCCGCCGCCGGGCACTAGACGCTTCCAGGCGGGCACGGCGCGTGTCGCCACCGTCATCGTCGTCGGCGTCGCACTGCTCGCCGCGCTCGTCGTCGGGCTGGCCGACCTCACCCAGACCCGGGCGGAGCCGGAGAACACCGGCAGGGCGACGTCCGTGCTCTTCCAGGTCGACACCCGCGACGCAAGCATGACAACAGAGCGCCGGTCTCTCGCCGCCCAGCAGCTCTGGGAGCGGTGCCGGGACTCCACCTCCATCCCCCTGCACCATGCGACCCTCGGCGACCTGGGCGACGGACTGTTCGCCGGAGCCGTACGGCCCGCGCTCAGCGAGCACGACCGCTTGCGGCTGCGCGGCTGCCTGGAGGACACGACGCTCGACCGAGCGCACCTCACGGTGGTCGGCATCGGCGACGCCGACGCGCATGACGACTGAGGCGTGGCGGACGAGCACGCCGACGGACATGACAACTGAGACATAGGGCACAAAAACGGACACATCGAACAGATGATCACAGGCCCCGGGTTACGATGCCAAAACGCCCTCGTCCCCTAGTCCCCCGGGTCGCCCATGGCTGTCATCACCGCAACCCTGCCCCGCCCTGCCCTCCGCAAGCGCCCGCTGTCGCGGCGTGCACTGCGGATCCTTCTCGGCGTCGTCATCGGCTACCTCGTCCTGTGGGCCGCCGGCGCGGGCGGCATCCTGGGTCTGTCGTACTGGGCGAAGGCCGAGACCCCGGCGCCTGCGGGCACCCGTACCGTCCAGGGCGTCCACAACTTCCAGCCGGTCGACCCCGACGGCAAGCTGTGGCGGGGCGCCGCCCCCTCCCCCGCCGGATACCGCGCGCTGGCGAGCATGGGCTTCGCCACCGTCGTCGACCTGCGCGCCGAGGACCTGAGCGCGGCCCAGCTCTCCGAACCCGGCAAGGCCGGGCTGAAGGCCGTACACCTGCCCATCCGGGACGGGCAGACGCCGACGCCCAAGCAGGTGCAGCACCTGCTCAGCATCGTCTCGAACGCGTCCGGACCGGTGTTCGTGCACTGCGGTGCCGGAGTCGGCCGTACGGGCACGATGGCGGCGGCCTACCTCGTGCAGACCGGTGAGGAGTCGTCGGCGCAGGCGGTCCGGCGCAACCTCGCGGTCGGACCGCCGTCGATCGAGCAGATCTACTACGGCCTGAACCTCAGCCCCAACAAGGCGGAGCAGCCGCCGCTGCCGGTCGTGGCCGTCAGCCGCGTGGTTGACGCACCGCGCCGCATCGCGTCCTGGTTCTGAACCCGCCCGCCGCTCTTACGGCCTGCGTTGAACCCGCCCGCCACTCTTACGGCTTGCGCCCCACCGCCCCATACCCGGGAATGACCCCGTCGTCCTGCCCGGGCACCGGCTCGCCCAGCTCGGGGTGCCACTGGTGGGGCACCTCGACGCCGGGCTCGACCAGTTCGAGGCCGGCGAAGAAGCGGGCGAACTCCTCACGGGAGCGCAGGGCCAGGGTCACACCCGCGGCCTTCATCTTCTCCACCGCCGCCTTCGACTCCTCCGGAGTGAAGTCGGCGGTGGCGTGCGTGACCGTCAGGAAGCTGCCGGACGGCAGCTCGGACAGCAGCCGGCCGACCAGTTCCTGCGCGCCGTCCTCGTCGGAGACGAAGTGCAGCAGGGCGACGAGGGAGAGCGCCACGGGCCGGGTGAAGTCGAGAACCTTCCTGGCGCCCTCGATGATCGCGTCCGGGTCGCGGACGTCGCCCTGGAGGTACTCCGTCACCCCCTCGTCCGTGCCGCGCAGCAGGGCCTCGGCGTGGGCGAGCACGATCGGGTCGTTGTCGCAGTAGACGATGCGCGCGTCGGGCACGATCTCCTGCGCGACCTGATGGAGGTTCGGCTCGGTCGGTATACCCGTGCCGACGTCCAGGAACTGCCGTACGCCGTGCTGGGCCAGCCACCGGGTGGTTCGATGCATGAAGGCCCGGTTGACCCGTGCCATCACCGGGACCCTCGGGTCGAGGGCGAGCATCTGGCGGCCCATGGCCTCGTCGACCGGGTAGTTGTCCTTGCCGCCGAGATACCAGTCGTACATCCGCGCGGGATGCGGCTTGCTGGTGTCGATCTCGACGGCGTTGCGTCCGGTGTCCTGCCCGGTCATGCGGCACCCCGTAAGCGTGTGAGACGGAAAGTGATCAAGTCAGCACCAAAGTTAGGGAAGTTGATGAAGCAATAACATGTGACATTCAAGACAGCAGGAAGTCCGCCTCCCCCGCCTTCGCTCCCTCGATGAAGGCCGTCATCTCATCAGTGGTGTAGATCAGCGCCGGCCCGTCGGGATCGGTAGACTGGCGTACGGCGATCCGGCCGTCGGCCAGCTTCATCGCCTCCAGGCAGTTGCCTCCGTTACCGCCGCTCCACGGCTTGTGCCAGCCTTCGCTGCCCAAGTCCCGCGCGGGCATGCCGTTGTAGACGCGAGGGCGCGGCTTGATGCGATCCATTCACAGCTCCTTGCGGAGATCCCTGAGGATCTCCTTCGTGCGATGTGCTGTAGCGGCCTGCGCCGCCATGCGGTCCATGACCTCGAGGTGGGTCGCCACCTCTTCACGCGCGTCGAGATAGACGGCGCCGGTCAGGTACTCGCTGTAGACCATGTCCGGGAGTTCGGGCATGGCAAATCGGAACAGCACGAAGGGCCCGTACGTGCCGGGGTGCGGCCCGCTGGAGAACGGGGCGACCTGCAGCGTCACGTTGGGCAGCTTCGTGACCTCGAGCAGCTTGTCGATCTGAGCACGCATCACCTCCGGGCCCGCTACGGGGCGACGCAGGGCGGTCTCGTCCATCACCGCCCAGAAGCGGGGCGCGTCAGGACGGGTGAGCAGATCCTGGCGCTGCATGCGCAGCGCGACATGGCGCTCTATGTCCTCGGGGCGGGTCTGGCCGATGGCGCCCGACTTCAGCACTCCGAGGGCGTATTCCTCGGTCTGGAGCAGACCGGGGACGAAATGCGGTTCGTAGCTGCGCATCAGGGCGGCCGCGCCCTCCAGGCTGACGTACATGGAGAACCAGCCGGGCAGGATGTCGTGGAAGCGCTGCCACCAGCCGGGTTTGTTGGCCTCCTCGGCCAACTGCACAAAGGCGTCGGCCTCTTCCTCGGAGACGCCGTAGGACTTCAACAGCAGCTGGAGATACGGGATTTTGAGCCCGACCTCGGCCATCTCCATACGGCGGACGGTGGCGGGGGCGACGCGGAGGATACGGGCGGCCTCCTCACGCTTGAGGCCCGCGCGTTCGCGCAGGTCGAGCAGGCGCCGGCCGAGGACGACCTGACCGACCGTCGGCGCGGACCGAGGCTCGCTCACCCTCCACCTCCACAAAAGATTCCTGACAGCCCGGCGGCGCCATTCGAAGACCTATTCGAAAAGCTGGGTCAACCTTCGAGGTCTCAACTGGCGCCGCTCGACATGCTGTTGCGAGCAGTGTGCCACGGCATTCCACCGCGTCACACAGCACTCTGCATTTTTCAGAGTGGCACTTGCCAAGTGTTCACGGCGGGGCGATAGTGGCAAGCGTGATTCCGTCCGCGCCCTTAGGAACAGACGCCGCCGCAGGCCCCTTCGGCCTCGGTGCGGCCCCGGTAGGAGGCCCTGGTGGGGCCGCAGCCGAGCGCCGGTTCCACTTCGAGCTGGCCGCACATCCGGGCTCGCCCGCCCAGGCGAGACGCCTGACGCGCGCCCGGCTGACCGGCTGGTCGGTGGGCGAGGACACCTGCGACTCGGCGGCGCTGGTCGTCTCCGAGCTGGTCACCAACGCGATTCTGCACACCGCGAGCACCCACATCGTGTGCGAGTTGCACGACGGTGCCGATCTGGTGCGCATAGCCGTCCGCGACGAGGGCTGCGCACCGGGTGAGCCCCACCCGGCCGGCCCGCGGTCCGAGGAGGAGCACGGGAGGGGATTGTTCCTCGTCGACGCGCTGTGCCGGGCCTGGGGCGCCCAGGAACACGGTCCCGGCCTGGTGGTCTGGGCGGAGCTGCCGCGTGAGACCGCCGAGGCCGTCCCGGGCCCGCGGGGCGACCTCGGCTGGGGCGCCCGCCCGAAGCCGGGCCCGTCCGGCGGCTCGACCGGCGGCACGGGCACGGCGGACGGGCATGACAGGGACGCGCACGACAGGGATACGCACACCGGGTACGGGCACGGGGCCGACGCGCAGGGCGCGCACGGACACGGGATCGACCCACATGGCGCGTACAGACACGTGCCCTTCGGATGCGACACACACGCACACGACACATACGCGCACGACAAGTACGACGGACACGGTCAGTACGACGCCCACCAGGCGCCGCAGCACCACGGCCACGCGGCGCGCCCCCACGACGGTCACGGGGCGGGGGCCGAATGGCTGTAGGCGCTGGTCACAGCGGCGGCCGGGTGCTGACCCTGGACACGGTGGTCCGCCTGCGCCGCGGACTGCACACCCCCACAGCACCCCGGCGGCTCCCCGTCCCCGAGGGCATGACCGCCCCCCTCGGCTGTGACGCGGTGGCGGTGCCGGCCCGTCTCGGCCCGCTGGTGCTGCCCCGGCTGCCCCGCGTGGGCTGCGTCTACGCCGACGATGCGCACTGGTGGTGGATCGTTCCGTCCGACTCCGACTACGCCTTGGAGTGGCCGGCCCCCGTGCGCTATGCCACCGGCGCGCTGATCCCGGACGCCCCGCAGGCCCCGGGCCTGATCCACCGGCCGGACGGCAAGGTGCCGTACACCCCGCCGATCCCGCTCTACCTGGCCCTGTGCCGGGTGACGGGCACGACCCCCGTCTGGTCGCGGCCGGTGAGCGCGTAAGCACAGGGCGTACGCCCGCGTGCTTCGGCCTCTCCCGTCTGCGCTCTCCCCCGGGCGCATATGTCCCGCGATAGTGGCCGTCGTCCACGATCGGGGGAGGTCCACGGTGGTCGGTAGGAAGCGCGACGCGGAGAAACCCGAAGTCTCCGAATCCGAGCAGCTGCTCTTCGGCGGCCCGTTGCGCTACGACATGGGCTGGAACCAGCACCGTGACGCATTCCTGGAGCTGAACTTCCGGGCCATGGTGGCACGGCTGCCCGGCATGCTGGCCTCCAGTTTCCGGCTGGCCTGGCAGGCCGACCGGCGGGCCGCGCGGACCGTGCTGGCCGCCGAGGTCGGCCGGGGTATGGCGCAGGCGGTGAGTCTGCTCGCCGTCAACAGCGTGCTGGGCCGGCTGCTGGCGGGCGGCGCCATCGAGGACCGGCTGCGCGGAGCGGCCCCCGCGCTGATCACGGTGGCCGCCGTGATGTTCGTATCGGCGCTGCTGCGGGCGGCGTCGACGTACGCCACCGGACGGCTTGAGCCGAAGGTGGAGCGCGTGGCCACCGAGCGGTATCTGGAGCGGGCGGCGGCCGTGGAACTGGCCGCGATCGAGGACCACACCTTCCACAAGCTGCTGGACACCGCGCAGTACGGCGCTCAGTCGGCCCGGCGCATGATCTCGTACAGCACCCGCGTGGTGAACGCGATGATCTCGCTGATCGCTGCGGCCGGTGTGCTGACCGTCCTGCATCCGGCACTGCTCCCGCTCCTGGCGACGATGACGCTGCCGAGCGCGTGGAGCGCCCTGACGAACGCCCGGCGGCGGTACGAGTCCTTCCACACCTGGGTGCAGCATGCCCGCGCCGGACACCTGATCAGCAGTTTGCTCACCGAACCGGCGGCGGCGCCGGAGATCCGGCTGCACGGCGTGGGCCCGTTCCTGCTGCGTCACTTCCGGGCGATGTCGGAGACGGCGGAGGCGGAACAGGCCCGGCTGGCGCGGCTGGCGGCCCGTACGGGGCTGTTCGCGGCGGCGTGGACAGGCATCGCGACGGTGGCGACGTACGCGACGCTCGGCGGGCTGCTGCTCGCCGGGGCGATGGCCCTGTCCGTCGCGGGCACGGCCGTGATCGCGATCCGCACCGGCTCCTCCAGCCTCGACACCCTCGTCCTGGAGGTCAACGCGCTCCACGAGGAGGCGCTGTTCGTGGGCGATCTGCAACGCCTGTACGTCGAGGCGGCCGAACGGGCGATCCCGGTCGGCGGCGACGCGCTCCCGGAGGCACCCCGCGAGATCCACTTCGAGAACGTGTCGTTCAGCTACCCGGGTGAGTCCACCCGCCCGGCCCTGGACGACGTCACACTCACCGTCCCGCTCGGCCGCATCGTGGCGCTCGTCGGCGAGAACGGCTCCGGCAAGACGACGCTGGTGAAGCTGCTCTCGGGCCTGTACACGCCGGACCGGGGCCGGATCCTGTGGGACGGTGTCGACGCGGCGGGCGCGGACCGGCATCAACTGGCCGAGCGCATCGCGATGGTGGCGCAGGACTTCAAGCGCTGGCCGTTCACGGCTCGCGTGAATGTGGCCGTCGGTCGCTCCTCCGCGCCTCTCACCGAGGAACGCCTGGCCGCGTCGGTGGCCGAGGCGGGCGCCGAGGATGTGGTCGCCGATCTGCCGCGGGGTCTGGACACCCTGCTGGCCCGGCACTTCAGCGGCGGGCACGAGCTGTCCGGCGGCCAGTGGCAGCGGCTCGGCATCGCGCGGGCGGCCTACCGGCGCGGCAGCATCCTGATCGTCGACGAGCCGACGGCGGCCCTGGACGCGCGGGCCGAGCTGGAGGTCTTCGAGAAGATCCGCGCCCTGGCCTCCACCGGCCAGACGGTCATCCTCATCACGCACCGACTGGCGTCCGTCCGCCACGCGGACCTGGTGCACGTCCTCGACCAGGGCCGTCTGGTGGAGTCCGGCACCCCGGACGAACTGCTCGCCACCGGCGGCGTCTACGCGGAGCTGTACTCGCTCCAGGCGGACCAGTTCACGACACCGGTGCCGAAGGCGAGCTAGCGCCTGCCATCACGCTGCGATGTCCGTGACGGCGTCACCGCCCCGAAGGATCACCAGGAACGAGTCCGTGGCGAGGTCCATCACGACTTCCGCGGGCAGGCCCTTCAGACGCTGCGCCTGCGCGAACTCCTCCGCCGGCCAGGAACCTCGCGGCCCGCCTGCGGGAAAGCTCTCGAGCACCGTTCGCCCGTTCACCCTGCACCTCCATGTAGCGCTGACTCATAGAGTTAAACGCCAAAGTCGGGGTGAACGCCTCGCGAAGTGACGGTACTGAGACGTAGTTGACACTCGTCCACCACAGGCTGTGAGGACTCTCTCAGCATTTCGGGCACACCATCACTCTGTGCGTCAGTCTTCGTACTCATCGTGATACCGAATGCGCTCACTGCCCGCAGGCGCACCAAGAGCCGACGCGCGCCCCTTGGGCGCCTCCCACTCCTCCTGCCGCCCCAGTGCGGTCAGATCCAGCAGGCTGGTGGTCGATCCGAGTCCGTCGAGGCCGCGTTCGTACGTCGAGTAGGTGTGGAAGACGCGCTCGCGGTCCCGCAGGAAGCAGCTGACGCCGGGCCGCTCGGACAGCTCCCCCTCGTGTTCCAGCGTCACCTCGAAGTCGTGGTTGAAGTCGCTGCCGTACGACGAGTACCAGGGCAGCGTCCAGCCCATCCGCGCCTTGAACGGCAGGATCTTCGTGTACGGCGCCCTGGACACCGCCGCGAACGTCGTCCCGCGCGCGTGCAGATGCGCGAGATGCCCTATCTGGTCCAGGAACGCTGAGCAGCTGCGGCAGCCCGCGTCCCATTCGGGCGCGAACATGAAGTGGTAGACGACGAGTTGCTGCCGCCCCTCGAAGAGGTCCAGCAGCGTGGCCTTGCCGTCGCCGCCCTCGAACACGTACTCCGTGTCGACCTCGACCATCGGCAGCCCACGCCGCTCGGCGTTCAGTACATCCCTCGCGCGCGTGGCCGCCTTCTCCTTGAGCAGCAGTTCGGCACGTGCCGCGCGCCATGCGTCACGCGTCACGATCTCCGGAAGCGACATGACCCCTCCAGTGCAACGGTCCGTTCTCGGGTGGTGACCGGAGGCGACGGCGGAACTCATCGCTGCTTCAGGAAATTTCTTGGGAGCACGTCACTTGGAGCGCCCCGAAGGGGCGCGGGGAACTGCGCGACCAGCCACAACGGAGCCGCAGACAACCGACGACCCATCACGGCACCCCCAGCGGAGCGCTCACGTGTCGTACTCCTGGATGCGCTTCCCATGGCTCCGGTCCACAAGTGCGGGCAGCCGCTCCCCCAACTCCCCCACAACCGCAGGCACATCCAGCGTCAACAGCTCACGGTCACGCATCAGGACCCGCCCATCGACGATCGTCGTACGGACGTCGGCGGACCGGGCGCTGTGCACCAGGGTCGCGGCGAGGTCGTGCACGGGCTGGGTGTGCGGGCCGGTGAGGTCGACGAGGATGATGTCGGCGCGCCGGCCCGGTGCGATGCTTCCCAGCTCATCCCCCAGCCCGACGGCACGTGCGCTCTGCAGGGTCGCGTGGTGCAGGGCTTGACGGGACGTCAGCCAGCGCGGGTCGCCCTGGGTCGACTTCTGGACGAGGGCGGTGAGCGCCATCGACTCCCATACGTCGAGGGAGTTGTTGGAGGCGGCGCCGTCCGTGGCGAGTCCGACGGGGACGCCGATGTCGTACAGCGCGCGCACGGGTGTGGTGTCGGGCCAGGCGAACTTGAGATAGCCGCGCGGTGCGGAGGCGACGGCGATGCGTCCGCCGGCGCGTTCCAGGACGGGCAGGTCGCGATCGAGGATGCCGGTGCCGTGGGCGATGAGGAGGTCGGTGTCGAGGAGCCCGGTGGCGGCGAGGACGTCGATGGGGGTACGGCCGTGGCGGGCGAGGCTGGTGTCGGCCTGGTCGCGGTTCTCGGAGGCGTGGATGTGGACGGGGAGGCCGTGTTCGCGGGCGAGCGCGGCGGTGGCGGCGAGGTCGGCGTCGTCGACGGTGTAGGGGGCGTGCGGGGCGAGGGTGGTGGTGATACGGCCGCCTGCGCCTCCCCGGTGCCGTAGCGCGAACTCCAGGGATTTCTCCCGCCCTTGAGGACCCTGGGAGGAGAAGAAGGCCTCGCCGAGGTGCGCCCGCATCCCGCATGCGTCGACCACGGCGGCGACCGCGTCCATGGCGAAGTAGTGATCGGCGAAGCAGGTGACACCCCCGCGGATCATCTCGGCACAGGCGAGCCGCGCCCCCAACTCCACGTCCTTTTCGGTGAGGTTGGACTCGATGGGCCAGACGACGTCGTTGAACCACTCCTCGGTCGGCAGGTCCTCGGCGACACCGCGCAGCGCGACCATCGGGGCGTGTGTGTGGCAGTTGACGAGCCCGGGCATGGCGACCTGTCCGCGGGCGTCGATCCGTTCCCGCGCCGCCAGCCCTCCGACGTCGGCGGCGCTGGTGACCGCCTCGACGAGCCCGTCCCGTACGACGATGGCGGCGTCTTCCTCGAACCCGATCCGCTCGTGATCGTCGTGCACGAGGACGGTGCATCCGGTGATGATGAGATCAGCTTCCACGGGAGAAGGCGTCATTGGGCCAACGTACGACGGTGTCGTGCGGTGACGTGAGCCGAACCGCGCATCCCGTCGCGGCCCTGTCGCGGGGCGGCCCGTGCGGTCACCCTGGCCTCACCACAGCCCGCACCGATGGCTTCTGGAAAGGAGCCCGGCATGCTGATCGGCACCTGGAACCTGGAGAACCTCTTTCTGCCCGGCGGCCCGTCCGGCCCGAAGGACAAGGCCGCGTACGAGACGAAGCTGGCCGCCCTGGCGGACGTGATCAAGGAACTCGACCCGGCGCTGCTCGGTGTGCAGGAGGTCGGGGAGGACACGGCGTTGCAGGACCTGATCGCGATGGTGGGCGGCACCTGGCACACCGCGCTCTCTCAGCACGACGACAGCCGGGGCATACGGGTCGGCTTCCTCAGCCGGACGCCGCTCAAGGTGCTGGCCGATACGACGGCGTTCCCGCCGAAGCTGCGCCCGGTGCAAGGGGACGACGACGGCACAGCGGTGTCGGCGGCGGGCCGGGGCTTCCTGGCGGTGGAGACGACGACGCAGGCGGGGCCGTTGCGGGTGGCGGTCTGCCATCTGAAGTCGAAGCTGCTGACCTTCCCCGGAGGCCGCTTCCACGCGCGCGACGAGGGCGAGCGGGCCCGGTTCGGGGCGTATGCGCTGTACCGGCGGGCGGCCGAGGCGACGGCGCTGCGGGCGCTCGCGGACGAGTTGCTGGCGGGCGACGGCCGTGAGCGGGATGTGGTCGTGCTGGGCGACCTGAACGACGAGGTGCAGGCGGCCACCACACAGATCCTGCTCGGCCCGCCCGGCTCGGAGATCGGCACGCCCGGCTTCAAGGTGGGCGACAAGGGAGACGCGGCCCGCCTGTGGGACGTCGCCCCGCTCATACCGGCCGAGCGGCGTTTCTCGCGCATCAACTCCGGGCGGCGTGAACTGATCGACCACGTGCTGGTCAGCCACCGTCTGGTCCGGCGGGTGTCGGAGGCGGGGACGGGGCTGCCGGGTGCGGACACGCCGCGGTTGCCGTCCGTGGGGCCGGACCCTGCGGCTCGACGCGGGGAGCCGGGGTCGGACCACGCGCCGGTGTGGGTGCGGGTCGGGGACTGAGGCTTCTGTGTCCGTTCCGGAGCGGCTGACGTGGACCGTCGACATCCTGGACCCCGATCCCGGCGACCGGGTGCTGGAGATCGGATGCGGCCGGGGTGTCGCGGTCGCGTTGCTCTGCGGACGGCTCACGACGGGCACCGTCACCGCCATCGACCGTTCTCGGACGGCGGTGGAGGCGGCGCGGCAGCGCAACGGCGAGTGCGTCGCCGCGGGCAGGGCGGTGCTTCGGGTGGCGGCGCTGGGGGAAGCTGATTTCCCGGACAGGTCGTTCGACAAGGTCTTCGCGGTGAACGTGAACCACTTCTGGGTCCGGTCGCCGGAGAAGGAGCTGACGGCAGTGAGGCGGTGGCTGACGCCGGGCGGGATCCTGTGCCTGTCGTGGGAGCCGCCGGATACGCGACGGGCCGGGGAGATCGCGGAGGCGGTGACGGCGGCCGTCACGTCTCAGGGCTTCGAGGCGGAGGTACGCACGGCGACGACTGCCGAAGGCAAGCGCGGCCTGGTGTGCGTGCGTGCCCAGGCCGCCTGCCGCCTGCTGAAGCGGACGGAAGCCACCGACAGCTAGGCGCGAGCCCGGGCCGCGGCCTGCCTTCGGTAGGCCCGGTCGAGCCGCAACGTGTCCTCGAGCACGATGTCCTCGACCATGTGCCCCCAGCGCAGCCGTACCCACTGCATGACCTCGTTCTCGTACGGGCTGCCGTCCGCGAGCGTCCCACGGACATGCAGCCGGGTGGCGACGGTCGTGTTCCAGGGCGGCCCCTGAACGGCAACGTCCTGGAGCGTGAGGTGCAGCCCCGGGAATGTCTCCTCGAACCGCTCGAACCAGGCGGCGAAGGCCTCACGGCCGCGGAGGTCCGCGCTCATCGGGGTGTCGCCGATGAAGCGAAAGTGCACGTCGGGCGCGGCGAGGGCGACGGCCTCCCGGTAGCCGCCGGCGCCGCTGCCGACGGTGCGCCAGAGGGCGCGGACTTTGCGGCGGACAATGGCGTGGTACATGGGGCAGCCCCTGAGGAGTCGCTTGTTCTTTGCAAGTGACCTTCCATGAAGAGGTTAGGCGGGTCCCTTGCTAACCGCAAGGGACTACCCTGCGGGCATGAGAGGTGAGCGTTTCGCACGGATGCACTGCTCGGTGGCGCGGGCCGCCACCGTCGTCGCGGACCCGTGGACGGTCGTGATCCTGCGGGACCTCTTCCTCGGCCTGAACCGCTACGAGGATCTCCGCACCGACCTGGGCATCGCGACGAATATCCTCGCGGACCGCCTCGATCACCTGGTCACCGAGAGGATCGTGGAGAGGGTGGCCTACCAGGAGCGCCCCACGCGATATGAGTACGAACTCACGGACGCCGGGCGGGAGTTGTACGGCGCCATCCTGACGCTCATGACGTGGGGCGACCGGCATCGGGCGGTGGCGGGGCCGCCGTTGACGCTGGTGCACGAGACGTGCGGGGGTCAGATCGAGGCGCGGGTGACGTGCTCGGAGTGCGGGGAGGAACTGAGACCGGGGGAGGTCAGGCACGCGGCGGGGCCGGGTGGGGAGACGGGACCCGGTACGGCGCTGGTGCACACGGTGTTGGACGCGCTAGACAGCGATGGGCAACTCGGACGCGGGTAGGCCGGCCCGCTCTCGGTGCGCTGCGAGTTCGTCGAGCAGGGCGGCCAGGCGGTCGGTGTGCCGGGCGGTGAGCCGGCCGGAGTCGTCGAGGTGTACGGCGCACGCGGTGGTCGTGTCGACGATCCGTTCGAGTACGGCGACGATCTCGTCCGAACCCTCCGAGTGCCGGGCCAGGGTGGGGAGTTCGGCGCCGGCGAGGGCGATGGCGGTACGCGCTTCGGCGAGGGTGCGATAGGCCTCGCGGCGGAGAGTCCAGCGCAGAGGGCGGGAGTCTGAGCCGTTCAGGACGTGTGTCAGATAGGCGTGCGCTGCGTCCTCCGCCGCCACCAGCCGGGCCCGCACCCCTCCACCCCGCTGCCCCGGCATCGGCAGGTGCCCCACGACCAGCACGATGGCGCAGGCCAGCAGCGTCTCGCCGATGCGGCTCCAGGAGGCCGGGGGCTCACCGCCGACCATCACCAGGGCGAGGACGAGAACGGTGACGACCGCGGTCTGGGCGGCGAAGTGCCGCGTGGCGACAGGGATCAGGGCACCACTGAGAGCCACGAGCGCGATGAGCCCTCCCGGCTGAGGCAGCACCGCGGCGAACCCGGCGAAGACGACAGCCCCGAGGACCGTCCCCGCGGCCCGGCACAGAACGCGTGAGACGAGCGGCCCGAGGTCCGGCTTGACGAGGAAGACGGCGGTCGCGGGCAGCCAGTACCAGTGCTCGTGCTGCCCGTACCACTGAGCGTGATGCAGCGCCTGGGCGATGGCGGCGCTGGCCCCGAAGCACAGGGCGACGCGCAACCCGTACTCCCGCCCGCCGGCCCCGAAGACGCTGCGGAGGAGCGCCCGCGGGGACCGCCGACGGGTGTGCAGGTCGCGGCCCTCGCCCTGGTCGAACACCTCGGCAGCGTGCAGAAGGGCGTCATCGAGGGCACGCAGCGCGGGCGCCGACCGGTTGGGCGCGGGCAACGGCCCGGTGTGCGTGTTCCCGCGCACGGCGGCAGCGAGCCGACGCGGCCCTTCGGAGGCACGCGCCGACACACCCTCCCCACCCCAGGCCAACGCGGTCGCCGCCTCGGCCAGCGGCAACGCCGCAACGTACTGCGCCCGCAGCCGCCGCTCGGCCGCGGAACTGGCGTACCGCCGCAGCCGTGGCCCGGCGAGGGCGTCCTGCGCGTGATCGAGGGCGGCGGTGAGGGAGACGCGACGGGCGGTCGCCGCGGAGGACCCGACGGCATCGAGAAGTTCGGCAACGGCGTCGTACACAGCGGCGACGGCCTTCCGCTCCCCGTCGAACCGATAGTCCCCGACGATCGCGCCGGGCGTGGGAAGGAGCAGCCGCAGCGCGAGCAGCCACCCCGCTCCGGCGACGAAGGCAAGGGCCCGCACCCACCCCGGCTCGGGCAACGGCATCCCGGCCCCGATGGCGGCCGCGACCAGCAGTTGCGTACCGGCGGAGGAGGCGACGGGGCCGATGGCACTGATGCCTCCGGCGACGAGCCCGAGGCCGGTGAGGATCAAGGTCAGCACGAAGACGCCCGTGCTGTGACCGGCGTACGTCCCGACGAGCATCCCGCCCGCCCCCGCAACCGCGGGCACCCCGAGCCGCCTGACAGACGCCCGCCGACTCCCCGGCCGGTCATTGATCCCGGCCAACATGGCGGCGACGGCGGCGACGACACCGAGGGAGGCACGGTCGAACAGCACGGCCAGGAGCAGGAGCGGCCCGGCGGAAAGCGCCCCACGCGTCACCGCCATCCAGGGCACCGGCCCGCGCTGAGCACGGAGAGCATGGGCGAGCCAGGGCGGGAGGACGAACGACGCGAACGCGGGGCGTGACACGGGGCTCCTGTCGGGACGAGGGCGCGGGTTTGCCTTCGGGCGACGGTGGCCGGGCTTTGGGGTGTGAGGTTCACGGTAGATCGGGTTCTTGGAGGCGATGGGACTTTGACGTTTCGGGGATGTGACGATGCGTGGAAACGCCACGTACTTTATGAACGCAATCGGGACGCGATCAGGCCCCGAACGGGCCGGTCCCTGCTCTTCGAGCCTCTGCTCACCAGCTAGCTGCGGTGACGCGCGAGGAACGCCTCGGCGTCGGAGAGGGCAGCAGCCAACAGTTCGGGCTGCCGTCCCATCCCGCCCAGCAGATCATCCACACCGCGCATCCCTGACCGCTCCAACAGTTGCTTCTCGTTCGTGACCCACTCACCACGCGCTGCCAGGACCCCATGTCCCGTCTGCAGAGCCGCTGTCGCGATCGCCCCCGCGACCTCCGTGAAGCGACCGGCAGGTGCGTGGTTGGCCTTCGCGTACCCGAGAGTGGCCTGAGCAGTGCCGTACCAGCGCACGCTCGCCGTACGACGCAGCTTCTCCGGATACCCCTCCGGCCGCGGCAGCGCACCCCGCAACACCTGGTTGATCGCCAGCTCCGCCACCACCAGGTAGCTGGGAATCCCCGCGAGATGGAACAGCAACGGCTCCACCCGGAACCGCCCCTCCTCCGCCTCCGCCAACTCCCCCTCGACGACGTCGAGATCGCGATAGTGCACATCGACGCGCCGCCCGTCGATCGTCAGCCACGCACCCCCGTTGAACACCCCGCCACCCCAGCCACCCACCTCCGAGACCTCGCCCTCCCAGCCGACGGCGCGGAGGTCTGCGGGGTCGAAGGAGCCGCGGTAATACACGGCCAGATCCCAGTCACTCTCCGACGTGTGCGTGCCCTGGGCGCGGGAGCCGCCGAGGGCCACGGCCCGGACCGTGGGCAGGGAGGCCAGGCGGTCGGCGGTGGTGTCGAGGAACGCGGCGTCGGTGAGAACGGGCACGCGAGGCTCCATCGGGTGGGGAGCGTGGTCGGACAGCAGCCGCAGGTTAGGCACATCGCCCTCCCCTCCGCGACGCAAATACGGCCGCCGTAGGGCGGGGTGACGGCGGGGGCGACGCACGGCGGTCGTGCCGGTGTCGGTGTCCAGGCCGATTGTCAGTGCCGTGCGCTCTAATTGATCTCGTCGTCACAGAGCGTGACGGACGAGAGCGCTACGGGGGTGCGCGATGACGATGCTGGAGAGGGACGAGGGCGGTCGGGAACACGGCGCGGGTTCCGTCTGCGGGAGACCGAGCGGTATCGGCGTATGCGGGACGAGCGCGATGTCGTACGCCTGTATGCGCGCTCGACACTGGCGCTGTATCTCGCGGTGCGAGGTTGGCCATTGGTGCCGTTCGGGGAGCGAGGAAATTCAGATGCCCTGCCCGGGTGACAGCACGGATGATCGGCAGGTTGGCCGTTCACCGTACGAGGAGCCGCCGTGATCCAGCGCGTCACCGTCCCGAGTCTCTTTCCTCCGCCGACCTACTCCCACGCCTCCGTCGTCGAGGCCGGCACGAAGCTCGCGTTTCTTGCCGGTGCCGTGCCGCTCGACGCTGAGGGGAAGCTGGTCGGGGAGGGGGATCCCGTACGGCAGGCCGAGCAGGTGATCGCCAATCTGCGTGAGCAACTGCGGGCGGTCGGGAGCGACTTGGCCCATGTCGTGTCGACCGACGTGTATGTCGTCAGCGGTGAGACCGCGGTGCTGTCCGCCGTGTGGGACGTCGTCGAGGCGTCGGGGCTCAGTACGGGACCGCACTCGTCCACGCTCCTCGGCGTCGCCTGCCTCGGCTACACCGGACAGCTGGTCGAGATCACGGCGACGGCCGTCGTCCCTGAGCCGGAAGAGGCGGGCTGATGACGTCCGTCGTTGTCCCGGAACCGGAAGGGGAGCTCATGACGTCCGTCGTGCTCCGTCGGGCCTCCGCCCCGGATGCCCCCGCCGTGGCGGCCGTCTGGCTGCGCTCCTACAGCGCCGCCCTGCCCACCGTCCGGCGGGCCCACTCCGACGACGAGGTACGCGCGTACATCCGGGACGTGGTGATACCGCGGGGCACGACCTGGGTCGCGGAGGCCACGGTCGAGTGCGACAGCGGGCGCGAGGGCGCGGGTGTGGTCGTCGGCATGATGACCTTGGACGGCGAGGAGATGAACGCGCTGTATCTCGACCCCGATTGGCGCGGGCAGGGCATCGGGGACCGCTTCGTCGCGCTGGCCAAGGAACTCAGCCCCACCGGCCTCACCCTGTGGGCCTTCCAGGTCAACCACCCCGCCCAGCGCTTCTACGAACGGCACGGGTTCGCGGAGGTCCACCGCACCGACGGCAGCGGCAACGAGGAGCGGGAGCCCGATATCCGGTATGCCTGGCGACCCTGAGCCGGTCAACGGCCATCACTCCGACGACGGTCACACGCACCCGTCACTCCGACGACGGTCCCGCACCCGTCACCCCGACGGCGATCCCCACACCCTCCTCTTCGGCACCGGCTTCGCATAACTCCCCGCCCTGCTCGTCATCAGCCCCAGCCCCACCAGCGACTCCGCCAGCTTCACCGCCGCCCCGACTCCGTCGACAACGGGAATGCCCAGCTTCTCCCCCACCGCCCGCTGCAGCCCCGTCATTCCGGCGCACCCCAGCACGAGAACCTCCGCGCCGGCAGCGCACGCCCGCTCGGCCGCCGCCAGGAACGCCGCCTCCGTGCGCGCCTCGTCACCCAGATCGAGGACGCTCAGCCCCGTGCCCACGACGACCGCGCAATTGCGCCCGACGCCCGCCGTCTCCAGGCTGTCCTCGATCTGCCCGCACGACCGTTCCAGCGTGGTCACCACCCCGTACCGTCGGCCGAGCAGACACGCCAGATGCGCCGCCGCCTCCGTGATGTCGACGACCGGGACGTCCACCAACTCCCGGACGCCTTCCCGCCCGTGCTCCCCGAAGCCCGCCATGACGACGGCGTCGTACGACGGCCCCTCATACGTACGCAACAGGTCGATGACCGCCGCGGCCGACAGATAGCTGTCCAGCCAGCCCTCCGCCGACTCGGGTCCCCACGCGGGGGTCAGCCCGGTCACGGTGGTGCCCGGGCCTGCGGCGGCCCGGGCACCTCGTACGATCTCCGCGGTCATCTCCTGCGTGGTGTTGCAGTTGGTGACGACGATCCGCACGTTCCTCAGACCTCCACGGGCTTCTCGGAAACGGATGCGGGCGTGGCCGCCCGCTCGCTGCGGCACAGCAGCACATAGAGCCCCGCCGCCAACGCGGTGCCGATGAACCACGAGTACGGCGCCACATCGCTGAACGTCTTCACCAGCGCCAGCACCGCCGCGACTCCCGCCGCCGGCAGGAACGCCCACAGGGCCTTGGGGTTGACGCCCTTCCTGTAGTAGTAGCGCGAGCCGGGCGTGGCGTCGAACAGCTCGTTGACATCGACCCGGCCGCGCTTGACCCAGTAGTAGTCGACCATGATCACGCCGAAGAGGGGTCCCAGGAAGGCACCCAGGCCGCCGAGGAAGTACTGGACGACCGTCGGGTTCGAGAAGAGGTTCCACGGCGTCACCAGCAACGCGGCCACCGTGCTGATCATGCCGCCGATCTTGAAGGTGATCTTCTGCGGCCAGACGTTGGCGAGGTCGTACGCCGGTGAGACGAAGTTGGCGACGATGTTGACGCCCATGGTGGCGATGGCGAAGGTCAGGGCCGCCAGCACCAGCACCCAGGTGTTGCCGACCTTGGCGACCAGCTCCGCCGGGTCGGTGATGGCCTCGCCGAAGACCTCCAGCGAGCCGGCCGTGACGATCACGGACACGACCACGAAGGCGGTCGAGTTGATCGGCAGACCCCAGAAGTTGCCGCGGCGCACGGTGCGAAAGTCCGGCGCGAAGCGGGAGAAGTCACAGAAGTTGAGCATCAGGGTGCCGTACGTGGCGAGGATCAGCCCGATCGCGCCGAACCACTGCCGCCACTGCTCGCCGACGGAGACCGGGTGCGGCGTCGAGGTGAGCGAGATGGTCCAGCCGGCCTTGGCCAGGACCCAGACCGCCAGCGCGATCATCACCACCCAGATCGCCGGTCCGCAGAAGTCCTGGAACTTCCGCACCGACTCCATGCCCCGGCTGATGATCGCCGCCTGGATCAGCCAGAGCGACAGGAAGGAGACCCAGCCGAGCGCGTCCAGGCCGAGGAAGGAGCTGTGGGTCCAGGACTCCAGGCCCGGCCAGGCGGCGAGCAGCATCACGTTGACCGCGACGGAGGCCAGGTAGGTCTGGATGCCGTACCACATGATGGCGATCACGGCCCTGATCAGCGCGGGGATGTTCGCACCCCAGACGCCGAAGCTGATGCGGCTGACGACCGGGAAGGGCACGCCGTGGCGCTGGCCGATCTTGCCCATCCAGTTCATGCCGATGTAGATGAGCACGAAGCCGACGAGCAGGGACGTGAAGACCTGCCACACGTTCATGCCGAGGACGAGCAGGCCGGCGGCGAAGGTGTAGTTGCCCAGGTTGTGGACGTCGGACATCCACATGGCGAAGAGGTCGAAGACCTTCCAGTTGCGCTTGCCCGCGGGGGCGAGGTCTTCGTTGGTGAGCCGGGGATCGGGGACGAACGCTGCTGTGCCGGTGGCTTCGGCACGGTCGGCGAGGGACACGGGGCCTCCATGGACGGGGGACGGAGGAGGAAGGCTTTCCAGTGGCTTGTTTCCGGTCGCTTGGCAACGCGTTTGGTATACCAAACTGCCGACATAGTCCTCCCGTCAACCGTTCCGACCGATGTCGTTGCTGTTAACGCTCCGTAAAACACGCCCCGAGTCGGCGAAGATGGCTCCATGAGCTCCGTGACGAAGATCGAACCCATCGGCGCGGTTCGCGAGCGCGTCCTGGTGAACCTGCGGCAGGAGATCATCGCGGGCCGCCTCCGCCCCGGCGACCGGCTCGTGGAGCGGGAGCTCGCCGAACGTTTCGGCGTCTCCCGCGTGCCGGTCCGCGAGGCGATCCGCGCGCTGGTCGCGGAGGGGTTCGTCCACTTCGAGACGCCACGCCGTACGGTCGTCCGACGCCTGACCCCGAACGACGTCAAGGAACTCTTCGAGCTGCGCGAGGCGCTGGAGGTGTACGCGGCGGGACTGGCCGCCGCACGCGCGACCCCGCAGGACCTGGCCGAGGTCGAGGAACTGCTGGAGCGCGCCGCCACCGCTACCGAGGCCGGGGACGCGGAGGCGATCACCGACATCAACAGCCGCCTGCACGACCGCATCGTGGCGATGGCCGACAACAGCCTGCTGCTGCAGGCCCTCGAACCGGTCGCCGGCCGCCTGCGCTGGATGACCCGGCGGAACGAGGAGTGGCCCCAACTCCTCGTGGAACACCGCGAGTTGTACGAGGCGATCGCCTCCGGCGACCCGGAGCGAGCCCGCGCTCACGCACTCGCCCACGTGCGGACCAACTACCGCTCGACGGTACGGCAGCTGTTCGGCGAGACCGAACTTCCCTAACCGAACTTCCCTAGCGGACCGCGTACTTGTCCGTCGCCGCCACCAGCGCCTCGGCCACCCCCGGCGCCCCCGCGTCGTGACCGACCTCGTCGATCATCACCAACTCGCTTCCCTGCCAGGCGTGATGAAGCCGCCACACGATGCCGAGCAGGTTGCCGAAGTCCAGGCTGCCCTGGACGAGCGTGCCGGGGATGCCCTTGAGCAGGTGCGCATCGCGCAGTACGACGCCCTGGTCATTGCCCTCGCCCAGGAAGTGGTCGTTGCCCCAGTAGTGCGTGACGGTGCGGGCGAAGCCCAGACGGAACACCGGATCCTCGTACCGCGGCACCGAACGCGGCGGCGCGGGAATGATCGCCGTCTCCCAGTCGGTCCAGGCCCGCGCGGCCCGCGCCCGCACCTCGGCATCCGGCGACTCGAGCAGCCGGTTGTACGCGGCCGCGAGGTTGCCGCCCCTCTCGCCGACGGGCAGTTCACCGACGAACCGCTCGAACGCCGCCGGAAAGATCTTCCCAAGTCCTCTGGTCAGCAGGGCCACTTCGGGGCTCGCTCCGGTCGCCACCCCCGTCAGCACCAGCTCCGACACCACCTCGGGATACGTCTGCGCATACCGCAGCCCCAGCACCGACCCCCATGACACGCCCCACACCAGCCACCGTCCGATCCCCAACTCCCGCCGCAACAGCTCCAGATCGGCGATCAGATGAGCCGTCGTATTGACGCTCATGTCGGTCTCGTACGCGCTCGCCGGCGGCGTCGAACGCCCGCACCCCCGCTGGTCGAGCAGCACGATCCGATACACGGCGGGGTCGAACAGGCGCCGCGGATACGGCGAACATCCTGATCCCGGACCGCCGTGCAGCACCAGCGCGGGCTTGCCGTGCGGGTTGCCGCAGGTCTCCCAGTGCACGCGGTTGCCGTCACCGACGTCGAGCATGCCGTGGTCGTACGGTTCGATCTCCGGGTAGAGAGCCATCCGGGCACCCTAAGGTCCTTACGACGGTCAGGTCGCCTCAATTTGCGCGACTCAGGCCCGCCGCCCCGGCCGCCGTGCGCAGTACGTCCCGCAGCATCGCGGGCGTGAGCCGGCCGGTGAAGGTGTTGCGCTGGCTGACGTGAAAGCAACCGAAGAGGTCGAGCCCGTCGAGCGGGACCCTCACCCCGTGCGCGAAGACGGGGCGCGGCCGCGGCACGCTCCACCCGGCCTCGGCGAGTGCGGGCAGCGTGGCCTGCCACCCGAAGGCACCGAGCACCACCACCGCCCGCACCGTCGGCCGCAGCAGCGTCAGCTCCTGAACGAGCCAGGGGCGGCACGCGTCCCGCTCGCCGGGCGTGGGCTTGTTCTCGGGCGGGGCGCAGTGCACGGGCGAGGTGACGCGCACGCCGTACAGCTCAAGACCGTCGTCCGCCGACACGGAGCTGGGCTGCGACGCCAGTCCGACGTCGTACAGCGCCTGATACAGCACGTCTCCGGAACGGTCACCCGTGAACATCCGTCCCGTGCGGTTCCCGCCGTGCGCGGCAGGCGCCAGTCCCACGACCAGCAACCGGGCATCCCCCGGCCCGAACCCCGGAACCGGCCGCCCCCAATACGTCCAGTCGGCGAAGGCAGCCCGCTTGGTACGGGCCACCTCCTCACGCCAGGCGACCAGCCGCGGGCAGGCCCTACAGCCCGCGACCCGCTGGTCGAGATCGGCGAGGACGTCCATAGGGCAACGGTAGCCCTACGCCCGGGTCGCCCGGTCCTCCCCGGCCTCCCCGTCCTCCGGCGGTGGCTTCGCCCCTGGGAAATCCCGGCCGATTCATCCGGTGCGGAGGACTAAGGTCGAGACATGGCTTCGGAAGCTATGCACTACGACGAGTCGAACGGCCGGACGAACGGCGAAGGGGGCACGCCCCCGACCACGGCCGGGCACACGCAGGAGGGGCACGAGGGACCCGCCACCGTCGACGCCCCCACACCCGCCGCCGTTCCGGCCGACGCCAAGACCGCCGCCGCGAACGCCGCCGCCGAAGCCGCCCGTCCGCAGAACGGCGAGACCGTCCGCATCGACAGCTGGATCTGGTCCGTACGCCTGGTCAAGACCCGCTCGGCGGGCGCCGCCGCCTGCAAGGGCGGCCACGTGCGGGTGAACGGCGAGCGCGTCAAGCCCGCCCACTCCGTCCGCGTCGGCGACGAGGTCCGCCTGCGGCACGAAGGCCGGGAGCGGATCGTCGTCGTCAAGCGCCTGATCCTGATCCGGAAGCGGGTCGGCGCCCCGGTAGCCGTCCAGTGCTACGTCGACAACAGCCCGCCGCCCCCGCCCCGCGAGGCCGTCGCTCCCGCCGGCATCCGCGACCGCGGCACGGGCCGCCCGACCAAACGTGACCGCCGCGAGCTGGAACGCCTGCGGGCGCTGCGCGGACTGAGCGGCCGTCCCACGGGAGACCGTCCCTCGGGAGGCCGATCCGAAGGCCGCTGATCGCAGCGGTCCCGGACTCGCCCGCCGCTACCGGGCCACCGCTGGAGCACACCCGGCACAACGCCGCTCGAAGGCCGGTGCCCCTTGCACAAGGCACCGGCCTCACAGCAGCGGCCTCCTCGGCCGACCCTCGCTCACGCCCGTCGTCGCTCCAGCCGCAGAAGCCGCAGAAGCTCCGCGTTGTGCCCTCGCCGAGCCCAGGCGATGAGCGCGAGCGGCACGATGAGGATCAGCGGGGTCGCTGCGTTCTCCCCGTTGAAGTACGTGAGGGTGACGACGAACGCGCCCACCATCAGACCGCTCAGCGCCAACGCCGCCACCGACTGCAGCACCGGAATCAACAGCGCTATGCCTCCGGCCAGTTCGAGGGCGCCGATGACGTACATCCCCGTGCTGCCCCAGCCCATCTCGTTGAAGCCCTCGGCGGCGGTGGGGTGCGCGATCAGCTTGGGCAGCGCACTCGCGATCACGTAGAAGAGTGCGAGCAGCACCTGCAGGCCGCGCAGGGCGATGCGGGCACGCCGGCCACGGGCGGTCGCGGACTCGCCGATGACGACAGGGCGGGACGAGGCGGAAGCGGCGGTGCTGCCGGAAGCGGTGGTCTCGGACATCGGGGTCTCCTGTGTGCAGCGGTCCGTGTTGCTGTCACAGAGGTAGACCGGCACCCACTCCAGAACTCATCGCTGTCCGGCGCCCCGTTCTCAGTCGCCTCGGCTCACCCGGCGGCGGGAACCGCCCGCACCCATATCCGCTCGTCCGTCAGGTACTTGTCCACCCTCAGCCCCACCTCCGCCAACGCCCCCTCGAACTGCTCCTTCGTCAGCGGCCGTGCCAGGAACGTCTGGGTCCAGACCGCGTCCGGGAACTCATACTCCGCGCGCACCGAGTTCACCCCGTCGCCGACCGGCTCCGAGGACGCTATCCGCACGGTGAAGCCGCTGGGATCGACGCGCTCGCGCGGCAGACCCGTGTGGTAGTCCTCTCCCTCCCGCTGGATCAACACGCAGCCACCGTCGGCGAGATGCCGGACGCAGGTCCGCAGCAGTCCTCGCCGCACCTCGACGTCACCGGAGTGCACGAGGAACGACGCGAGCAGCACCACGTCGAATCTCTCGCCGAGGTCGAGATCCTCGATCGCGCCGCATATGGTGCGGGCCCCGCGGACGCGGTCGAGCATCTCCGCGGATTCGTCCACCGCCGTGACCGTGAAGCCGCGTTCCAGCAACGGGTGGGTCATTCGCCCCACGCCGCAGCCCAGCTCCAGGATGTGCGCGCCCGCCGGGACGGCCCCGGCGATGATGTCCGGCTCTCCCCCGGCAGGCAGCCGTGAGTAGAGCTCGACCGCACAGCCGTCCGGGGTGATCGCCCCGGGTCCCGTCCCCTGATGTCCGCTTCGCATGTTCAGCCCCATGCCCGACCAACGGCCCACATCCGCACGGCCGTTCCCACCTCGCCGGGGTTCACCCGTTCGAGCTACAGCCCACTCAAAGGGCCCCGCTCACAACGGAAACCACCCGTGCCCGATGTACCAATGACCGCCCGCCCGCAGATGATCCCCGACCGCCCGCTCCACCGACGTCCGCCGCGGCAGACTCTCCACCGGCAACTCCGGGTTCCCGAACACGAACTGGACCGGTTCCGTGTCGGCGGGCTCGGTGTCCTGGCGGGCGATCCGGAACCGCTCCTGGAACCGGACGATGTTGGAGTCGGCGGTGAGGTACTGCTTCAACTGCGGGTCCAGCAGCCAGGAGTGGCACATCACCGCCCGGTACTCCTCCTCGGGGTAGTACCCCGCGAAGAACTCGCGGGCCAGCGCCACCGAGCAGTCGCAGGCGTCCGGGGACAGCGGGCCGAGGAACTCGGGGATGTGGACGTCCAGACAGGGCGTGCCGGCGGTCGCGTCCATTCCGGCGGACGCGAGCTCCGACGCCGCGCGCCGCCAGAGCCGCGCCCGTTGGAACTGGAGCCGTCCCAACTGGTACAGCTCGCCGCGGAAGTGAAGGGTGAGCCACTGCGGGGACTGCACGCCTCCCCTACCGTGCCGTCTGCGGTGGACGGCCATGTTCCGCCCGAGGTCGGCGAGAGTGCGTCGGGAGACGTCGGCGGGGATACCGCGTGCGCGGTGGTACGCGCGTGTGTGGGGAAGCGCCGCGACGAGCACGTACGCGGCGAAGTAGCGGCGCAGCACCGCGGGCGCCTCGGCGACCCGCTCGCCCAGCTGTAGCCCCTCGCCGTACTCGATGATCTCCCCGATGTCGCGCACCAGCGCCTCGGCGCACTCCTCCATGAGCCGCATCGCCCCGGCGTCGGCGGTCAGTGTCCGCCGCAGGCGGACCAGTTCGTTGATGTCCTCGTGGGGTACCGCAAGGTCGAGCAGGATCTCGGGCAACGCGTCGGTGTCCGGCAGCACGGTGTGGTCTCCCCCTCCTCGGGCAGCTGATGAGCTCTTTGGTGAACGTCCGTACCGAGGAGTACGTTGCAGACAGGAGTAGTGATCCCGATGCGTACGGGCAGTGAGCCGGCGACCGCGCGCAGTGCACTGCGGGCGCGCTTCTGGCTGAGCGTGTGGGGGCTGGTCTGGGCGGTCTTCGGCACGATCGCTTTCGCGCTCGCGGGACGCCCGGGGTGGGCGATCGCCTGCGGGGTGCTGTGGCTGGTGATCACCGTCGACATCGCGCTGATCCTCCGGCACATCCGCCAGGGCCCGCACTATCAGCCGGGCCGCGACATTCCGCCGTACCGACCGCCGGACCAGCAGTACCCGACCCGACCGCACCAGCGGCGCCCGCCGGGCCGGCAGCCCCCATGACCGACTGCCGGGCGCTCACCCGTCGAAGCGTGCCGCCTTGATGTACTCCGGGTTCGGGTCCAGGGCGGCCGCGAGCCGGAAGTGGCGCTTGGCCTCGTCGTGCCGCGCCTGACGCTCATAGGTGCGGGCAAGGGCGAAGTGCGCGAACGCGTTGTCCGGCTCGCGCTCCAGGACGATGGTGAACTCCAACTCGGCAGGTCGCAGTTGCGCGGCGGCGAAGAAGGCACGCGCGCGTAGCAGCCGTGCGGCGGTGTTCTCCGGGTGCGCCGCGATCACTCCGTCGAGCAGTTTCACCGCGCCCCGCGGGTCCCGTGCGGCGAGCAGATGCTCGGCGGCACGGAAGTCGATGACATGGGTCTCCGGAGTACGTCCGGTCGATCCGCTGGTCTCGGGCACGGCACAGTCCTTCCCTCACTCAACGGGTTCAACGCCCGCAACAGGGCCGCGATTCCGCGGTCGTCATCGAGCGGCGCCCTGTCGCGACGATCACCGAAGACCGGCGACCTGCGCAGGCGCCACCAGGCACCCGCGGTCGAGTAGTGGGTCACTGGCCCCTCGACGGCGACCCCGGCCCCTCCCCGGGCGGCTACCGCGACGCATGCGCCCGTCCGACGAGATCCGCCCAGACCTCGCGCACGCGTGCCTGAAGCTCCTCCAACGGTACGTCGTTGTCGATGACGATGTCCGCGATCTCCAGGCGCTTCTCTCGGGTGGCCTGCGCGGCCATACGCGCGCGTGCGTCCTGCTCCGTCATGCCGCGCAGCCGGACCAGCCGGTCGAGCTGGGTCTCGGGGCTCGCGTCGACGACGACCACGACGTCGTACAGCGGCGCGAGGCCGTTCTCCGCGAGCAGCGGCACGTCGTGGACCACCACGGCGTCCTCGGCGGCGGCGCTTTCGAGTTCACGGGAGCGCGCGCCCACCAGGGGGTGCACGATCCCGTTCAGCACGGCCAGCTTGTCGGGGTCGGCGAAGACGATGGAGCCCAGCTTGGGCCGGTCCAGGCTGCCGTCCGCGGCGAACACCTCCGTGCCGAAGGCCTCGACGACCGCCGCGAGTCCGGGAGTTCCCGGCGCGACGACCTCACGCGCGATACGGTCCGCGTCGATGAGGACGGCACCCTGCTCCACGAGCAGCCGTGACACCTCGCTCTTGCCGGCGCCGATGCCACCGGTCAGGCCCACTTTCAGCATGACCGGCAGCTTAGGGCCTGCCACTGACAGGGCACCCGGTCAGGTGTCGCCCTCCCGCTCCGCCAGGAAGCGCTCGAACTCCCGCCCGATCTCGTCCGCCGACGGAATGTCCATGGGTTCGGCGAGCATGTTGCCCCGCGTCTCGGCGCCCGCGGCGGCGTCGTACTGGTGCTCCAGGCCCTGGACGAGGGCGACCAGTTCCTCGTCGCCCTCCTGGATCTGCCGGTCGATCTCCGTCTGCGTACGGTAGGCGTCCGTGCGCAGGGCGTGGGCGATGCTGGGGAGGACCAGTCCGGTCGCTCCCGTGATGGCCTCCAGTACGGTCAGCGCGGCGTCCGGGTACGGGGAACGCGCGATGTAGTGCGGTACGTGCGCGGCGACGCCCAGGACCTCGTGTCCGGCTTCCATGAGGCGGTACTCCAGCAGCGCCTCGGCGCTGCCCGGCACCTGTGCCTCCTCGAACGGGCTGGTGTGTCCCGGGACCAGGTCGGTGCGGCTGCCGTGCGGGGTGAGGCCGACGGGGCGGGTGTGCGGGACGCCCATGGGGATGCCGTGGAAGTTCACGGCCAGTCGCACGCCGAGGCGCTCCACGATCTGCTGCACGGCCGCGGCGAAGCGCTCCCACTCCACGTCCGGCTCGGGGCCGGACAGCAGCAGGAAGGGCGCGCCCGTCGCGTCCTGGACGAGCCGCACCTCGATGCCGGGCACGTCGTAGTCGGTCCACCGGTCGCGCTGGAAGGTCAGCAGCGGCCGGCGGGCGCGGTAGTCAACGAGCCGGTCGTGGTCGAAGCGGGCGACGACCTGGTGGGGCAGCGAGTCGAGGAGCCGGTCGACGATCTGGTCGCCGGTTTCGCCCGCGTCGATGTAACCGTCGAAGTGGTAGAGCATGACAAGGCCGGCCGACTCCTGTGCCAGCGCCATGTCGACGACGGCCAGGCCCTTCGGCTCCCATGCGTACAAACCCTGCGGATCAAGCACTGTGACCGCTCCTCCTCGTGTTCGTACTGCACAACACAGCCCAGGACACGGGCATTCCCACCCGTGTCCCTGATCAGGCCTGTCTCATCGCGTTTTCATGCGGCACTGCTGGGCAGGGTCGACCGCCGCCCCAGTGGTTCACGAGGACAGCACGCGCGCGTGGAGGGCTGTTACGGCTTTCCGGGCGGACGTGAACGCGCCGTGCTGCCAGGCGTCGGTGTAGCTGAGCCAGTCGCCGGCGAAGTAGACGCGGCCGGTGGGCTCGTTCAGCGGCTTGTAGCGGACGTCGTCGGGGCCGCCGGGCGTGTCGTGCCAGGCGGCCTCCAGGTGGGGTGTCTGCCGCCAGTGGTGCGAGAAGGAGGAGGCGAGGTCGGTGCGGTACTTCTCGCCGTAGATCTTCACGCCCGCGGCGACCGCGCGCGCCTCGCGCTCCTTGGGGCTGAGCTTCGCGTACGCGTCCGCGGCGTCGTCGTAGTTGTAGTAGCCGATGACGATGCCGCGTTCGCGGTGGAAGCCGTACGAGGGATGCCAGATGTGGCTGACGTCCTGGTCGGTCTCGGTGATGCCGCCGTAGATGTGGTGGTCCAGTTCCCACCAGCGGGACTTGTACTCCAGCCCGATCTTCGCCGCCGACGACGGCGTGATCGCCTTCAGCGCGGACTGCACCCCGGAGCCCAGGTTGTGCGGCACCTTGGCAAGGATGTTGGGCGGCAGGGCGGCGATGCAGAAGTCGGCCTCTACGACCTTCGTACGCCCGCCTTGCGCATACGCGACGGACACCCCGCCGCCCGTGTCGGTGATCTTCGAGACGACCGCTCCCGTACGCACCCGATGCGCGCCGATCGCCTTGGTCAGCGCCCTGGGAATCCGGTCCATGCCGCCGACCGGCTGGAACATCAGCATGGCCTGGTCGAACCCGAACTCGAAGGAGAAGTACCGCCCGACGCCACTGGCGAACACCTCGGAGGCGCTGGGGATGTCCCCGAGCAGCACACCGGGGGTCCCGGCCGCGGCGGGCACGGTGGTGTACCCGCGGCGCTCGCCGCCCTCGTACGTCAGCTTGTCGCCGAGTTCGCCCCAGTTCTCCAGGAACTCGATCAACCGTTCCTGATCGGTGGCCGTCAACTCCTTGTCGAGAGCACCCTTGTTGGTGGCCTTGGCGAGCAACTCCGAGACATAGCCGTAGACATCGGCCTTCGCCGTGCGATAGCGCATCGGCTTGGTCATTCCGGCGGACTCGTTGTAGAGATACGCATCGGCGTTGACGTTGGTGAACACCTCGATGGGCACGCCGAGTTCGCGGCAGTAGTCGAGGGTGACCATCCACTGCGGAATGCGCGCGGGCCCGGTGTTCATGTACTCGCCGTCACCGAAGTGCGCGGTCTGCCGGTTGCCGTAGAGGTCGACGGTCGTGTCCCCACCGCGAACAGTGAAGTTACGTCCGCCCGCGCGGTCCCTGGCCTCCAGCACCGTACAGTCGTAGCCGGCCTTGCCGAGTTCGTACGCGGCCGCCAGCCCGGCAATCCCACCCCCGACGATGACGACCTTCGCGGCACCACGTCCGGTAAGCGTGAAGTCACCCGCACTGAGCGCCCGGAAGGGCTCCTCCCGCCGAGCGGCCTGGGCGGTGGGGGCGAGCCCGAGGGCCCCCATGGTGGCGAGCATGGTGCCCGCGCCGCTGGTGACACCGACATTGCGGAGGAAGGCACGGCGACTGGTGCCGGGTGCGTGCTGAGTCTGCGCCATGTATCGGCTCCCTTTTCCGATCACGATTGATCGGGGGAGCCTCCCAACGACCGGTTACGGCCCATCAGTTACTCGTGTATCCCGCACGTTTCTACAAAGGTGGCGATGGTGCCAGATACGACTGAGGGGCCGTACCTCGAAAGGTACGGCCCCTCAAACTAACCACTATGCCTCAGTGGGCCAGCGTTCAGCTCTGCCCACCCGCCAGCTTCTCCCGCAGCGCGGCAAGCGCCTCGTCCGAGGCCAGCGCGCCGGAGTTGTCCGGGCCCTCGGAGGAGTACGAACCGCCGCCACCACCGGACGCGGCCGGAGCCGCACCCGCCGTGTCGCCGCCCTCGGCCGCGGCAGCGGCGTCGGCCTCGCGGGACTTGATGACCTGCTGCTGGTGCTGCTCGAAGCGCTGCTGCGCCTCGGCGTACTGGCGCTCCCACTCCTCGCGCTGCTTCTCGTAGCCCTCGAGCCAGTCGTTGGTCTCGGGGTCGAAGCCCTCGGGGTAGATGTAGTTGCCCTGGTCGTCGTACGACGCGGCCATGCCGTACAGCGTCGGGTCGAACTCGACGGAGGCCGGGTCGGCACCGAAGGACTCGTTGGCCTGCTTCAGCGAGAGGCTGATGCGACGGCGCTCGAGGTCGATGTCGATGACCTTGACGAAGATCTCGTCGTTGACCTGGACGACCTGCTCCGGGATCTCCACGTGGCGCTCGGCCAGCTCGGAGATGTGGACCAGACCCTCGATGCCCTCGTCCACGCGGACGAACGCACCGAACGGAACCAGCTTCGTGACCTTGCCGGGCACGACCTGGCCGATCTGGTGGGTGCGGGCGAACTGCTGCCACGGGTCTTCCTGGGTCGCCTTCAGCGACAGGGAGACACGCTCGCGGTCCATGTCGACGTCGAGGACCTCGACGGTGACTTCCTGGCCGACCTCGACAACCTCGGAGGGGTGGTCGATGTGCTTCCAGGACAGCTCGGAGACGTGGACCAGACCGTCGACGCCACCCAGGTCCACGAAAGCACCGAAGTTGACGATCGAGGAGACCACACCGGAGCGGACCTGCCCCTTCTGGAGGGTCGTGAGGAACGTCTGGCGGACCTCGGACTGGGTCTGCTCCAGCCAGGCACGGCGGGACAGGACCACGTTGTTGCGGTTCTTGTCCAGCTCGATGATCTTGGCCTCGAGCTCCTTGCCCACGTACGGCTGGAGGTCGCGAACGCGGCGCATCTCGACGAGGGAGGCCGGCAGGAAGCCACGGAGGCCGATGTCGAGGATGAGACCACCCTTGACGACCTCGATGACGGTACCGGTGACGATGCCGTCTTCTTCCTTGATCTTCTCGATCGTGCCCCAGGCACGCTCGTACTGAGCGCGCTTCTTGGACAGGATCAGACGGCCTTCCTTGTCCTCCTTCTGGAGAACAAGGGCCTCGATCTCATCGCCCACGGCGACGACCTCATTGGGGTCGACGTCATGCTTGATGGAGAGCTCGCGGCTCGGGATAACGCCTTCGGTCTTGTAACCGATGTCGAGCAGGACCTCGTCCCGGTCGACCTTCACGATGACGCCGTCGACGATGTCGCCGTCGTTGAAGTACTTGATCGTCTCGTCGATCGCGGCGAGGAAGGCTTCCTCGTTACCGATGTCGTTGACCGCAACCTGCGGGGTGGTGGCGGTGGTCTCGGTGCTGCTCGTCATGTGGGAAAGGGCTCCGGTACGGACATTGAAGTCGTAGGTACTGCTTACGCCGGGAGCCCGTTTCGCTCTGCAGAAGCCGGACAGCCTAGGAAGCGCCACCGAAAACACTGGTGGCGCCTCGACAACCGAGGGGACATACAACAGATGCGAGCGCAGCCTGCTACGTCTGAGGAGCGCAGGCCCGCAGCGCAACTTGTAGCATACGGGGGCAGCCGGACAGGGTCAATGCGCGAAGGCGCACACCCGGGGCGGATCGCCGCAATCCCGGCACAATACGTGTCCCTTGAGGCCACGCATGGCCCAAGGCACCCCTCGCGTGACACCACCGCGACGGGGTTGGACGGAAGAGTACGACGAGGGAGCCGATCATCCAAGAGCCCGAAGCGTTCGAGCCGGAAGCCACCCGACGTGACGCCGGAGTCACGGAGAGCGCCCGGGCAAACCGGGGCTGGTGGGACCGCAACGCGGACGAATATCAGACCGAGCACGGCACGTTCCTCGGGGACGACCGATTCGTGTGGTGCCCCGAGGGCCTGGACGAGGTGGAGGCGGAGCTGCTCGGCCCGCCGGAGGAGCTGAAGGGCAAGGACGTCCTGGAGATCGGCGCCGGCGCGGCCCAGTGCGCGCGCTGGCTGGCCGCCCAGGGTGCCCGGCCGGTGGCCCTGGACCTCTCCCACCGCCAGCTCCAGCACGCGCTGCGGATCGGTACCGCGTTCCCGCTGGTGCAGGCGGACGCGGGCGCCCTGCCCTTCGCCGACGCCTCCTTCGACCTGGCGTGCTCGGCGTACGGGGCGATGCCGTTCGTCGCCGACCCGGTGCTGGTCCTGCGGGAGGTCCGCCGGGTACTGCGCCCCGGTGGCCGTTTCGTCTTCTCCGTCACGCACCCGATCCGCTGGGCGTTCCCGGACGAGCCCGGCCCCGAGGGGCTGAGCGTCTCGGCCTCCTACTTCGACCGCACTCCGTACGTCGAGCAGGACGACGACGGCCACGCGGTCTACGTCGAACACCACCGGACCCTCGGCGACCGCGTCCGGGACGTCGTCGCGGCGGGCTTGCGGCTGGTGGATCTGGTCGAGCCGGAGTGGCCGGAGTGGAACACCTCGGAATGGGGCGGCTGGTCGCCGTTGCGGGGGAACCTGATCCCGGGGACGGCGATCTTCGTGTGCGTACGAGACTGAGTGCGTGATCCGTTACGACGCCCTGGAGGCGCTGCCCGTACGTGGCGCCCTGCCCGCACTGCACGGCGCCCTGGACGCGCACGGCACCGCGGTCCTCGTGGCACCGCCCGGCACGGGCAAGACGACCCTCGTGCCACTCGCTCTGTCCGGACTGCTCGGGGACGGTCCCGCACGCCGTGTGATCGTGGCCGAGCCGCGGCGGATCGCGGCGCGGGCCGCGGCCCGGCGGATGGCGTGGCTACTGGGCGAGAAGGTCGGCGAGAGCGTCGGCTACACCGTGCGCGGGGAGCGGGTCGTGGGGCGCCGCGCGCGCGTGGAGGTCGTCACGACCGGCGTGCTGTTGCAGCGGCTGCAGCGCGACCAGGAGCTGGCGGGCGTGGACGTGGTGGTGCTCGACGAGTGCCATGAGCGGCATCTGGACGCGGACACGGTGGCCGCATTCCTGTGGGACGTACGGGAGACCCTGCGCCCGGAGCTGCGGCTGGTGGCCGCGTCCGCGACGACCGACGCTCAGGGCTGGGCGCGGCTGCTGGGCGGGGCGCCGGTGGTCGAGGCCGAGGGGGTCTCGTATCCGGTGGAGGTGGTGTGGGCGCCACCGGTGCGTCCGGTACGGCCGCCGCACGGCATGCGGGTCGACCCGGCGCTGCTCACGCATGTGGCGTCGGTGGTGCGGCGGGCGCTGGCCGAGCGGCCGGGGGACGTGCTGTGTTTCCTGCCGGGGGTCGGGGAGATCGCGCGCGTGGCCGGGCAGCTGGGCGGCCCGGGGGATGTCGAGGTGCTTCAGGTGCACGGGCGGGCGCCGGCGGCGGTGCAGGATGCCGTGCTGTCCCCCGGTGTGCGGCGCCGGGTGGTGCTGACGACGTCCGTGGCCGAGTCCTCTTTGACGGTTCCCGGCGTGCAGGTGGTCGTCGACTCGGGGCTTGCGCGCGAGCCGCGGGTCGATCATGCGCGCGGGCTGAGCGCGCTGACGACGGTACGGGCCTCGCAGGCGGCCGGCCGGCAGCGGGCGGGGCGTGCCGGGCGGGAGGCGCCGGGGGCGGTGTACCGGTGCTGGGCGGAGGCCGAGGACGCGCGTCTGCCGCGTTTTCCGTCACCGGAGATCAAGGTGGCCGATCTGACGGCGTTCGCCCTGCAGGCGGCGTGCTGGGGCGATCCTGAGGCCTCCGGACTGGCGCTGCTGGATCCGCCGCCGGGTGGGGCGATGGCGGCGGCGCGGACCGTGCTGTCGGCGATCGGGGCGGTGGACTCCCACGGGCGGGCCACGGAGCGTGGGAGGCGGTTGGCGCGGCTGGGGTTGCATCCGCGGCTGGGACGGGCCCTGCTGGACGCCCCCGGTGGGGGCGCGGAGGTCGTGGCGCTGCTCTCCGAAGAGGTGCCGCGGGATTACGGGGATGATCTGGTGGCTGCGCTGCGCACCGCCCGGCGTGGCGGTGACGCCTATGCGGGACGGTGGCGGGCGGAGGTGCGGCGACTGCGGGCCGCTTCGGAGGGGGTTTCCGCTCCGTCCGCCGGTGACTCCGACGACCGTCTTGTCGGACTGGTCACCGCCCTCGCGTTCCCCGAGCGCCTCGCCAAGGCCGACGGGGCCTCCTATCTCATGGTGTCCGGGACGCGTGCCGAGCTCGGGGAGGGGAGTGCGCTGCGGGGCGCGGCCTGGATCGCCGTGGCCGCGGCGGATCGGCCCGTGGGCAAAGGGCACGCGCGCGTGCAGCTTGCCGCCGTGGTGGACGAGGACAGGGCACGGTCGGCGGCCGCCTCGCTGTATTCCGAGGGCCAGGAGGTCCACTGGGCCGACGGGGACGTCGTCGCCCGGAGGGTCGAGCGGCTCGGGGCGATCGAGCTGGCGGTGCGGCCGCTCAAGAGCCCCGACCCCGTCCTCGTACGCGATGCCCTTCTCGACGGGCTGCGGCAGGAAGGGTTCGGCCTGTTGCGCTGGTCCCCCGATGCCGAGGCACTGCGGCAGCGGCTCGCCTTTCTGCGTCTGCACCTCGGTGAGCCGTGGCCCGATGTCTGTGATGACGCGCTCCACGCGCGCGTGGAGGAGTGGTTGGAGCCGGAGCTGAGCCGTGCGCGGCGTCGTGCGGATCTCGCCCGTATCGACGCCGGAGCAGCGCTGGCCCGGCTGCTGCCCTGGGCCTCCGGTGACGCCGCCCGGCTCGACGAGCTCGCGCCCGAGCGGATCACCGTGCCCAGTGGGTCCAGAATCCGGATCGACTACGCCAACCCCGAGCAGCCTGTCCTCGCGGTGAAGTTGCAGGAGATGTTCGGGCTCCAGGAGTCGCCGAGCCTCGCGGGCGTGCCGGTGCTCGTGCATCTGCTCTCCCCCGCCGGACGGCCCGCCGCCGTCACCGCCGACCTCGCGTCGTTCTGGAGGGACGGCTACAAGGGCGTGCGGGCGGAGCTGCGCGGCCGGTATCCGAAGCATCCGTGGCCCGAGGACCCCGCCACCGCCGAGCCGACCCGGCACACCAACGCCCGACTCAGGCGCTGACCGGCTCCGGTGCCGCCGTCTGAACGCCCGCGGGGTCGGCGGGGCGGCGGCTGCGGGCCTCCAGGTAGAGGGAGAGCGACAGCAGCAGGGCGCCGAGGAAGAGGAAGCCCCACGGCAGGTACGACGTCATCAGCAGGACCAGGGTGCGGTTGGAGTTGACCAGGTCGACGGTGGACTTGATGTAGTCCTCGCGCATCTTCACGTGCCCGGCGAACGCCGTCACCTTGTCGCGGTCGCCGAGCAGGGAGCCGCCGCGGAGTTCCTCCTTGTGGATCTCCTCGCCGTAGACGGGGGCGCCGGTGAGGGGTTCGACCCAGAACTTACGGACGGTGGTGTACCAGCGGGTGGTGCCGGTCTTGGCGACCGATTCCGGTGTGATGCCCTGGACCGGCATCGTCTTGGGCATCGGCACCTTCGTCCACGGAATGGTCTGCTCGAAGTAGTAGACCTCGACGCCGCGGAAGTCCTGTGTGCCCTTGTAGTGGATCGGCGCCGTCACGCGCGCCTGCGCGTCGAAGTACTCGTAGTCCCGTTTCTCCGCCATGAACGGCCACTTGAACTCGATGCCGTCCCGGCGCACCGGGTCACCGTCGACCATCTCGCCCGTGGCGTGAACGGGTTCCTGGGTGTGGGCGTCGAAGATGTAACGCTCGGGGATCTTGGAGACCATCTTGCCGTCGGGGCCGACGACGTACGACAGCCCGTCCCAGACGACGACGTCCTTGCCCGCGGTCTTCTCGATCTTCTCGGACTCCTCCACGTTGCCCTTGAGGGTCTGCACGATGGTGACCTTGGGGACCTTGCGCGCCTGCATGGTGCCGTAGTCGAGGAGGGTCGCGTCCTTCGCCTCAAGGACCATGTCCTGGTACTGGTTCGGCGGGATCTTGGCCAGGCGCGGGAAGGCGTACCAGCGCAGCAGTGGGGACAGCGCCGCGAAGAACACGGCGAGGGCGAGCAGGATCAGGCTGGCCTTGCGGCGCATCTCGGCCTCCCTCCCGGGTGGTCAGGGGTGTGCGGGCACCGTTGTCAGGAGCGGCTTCGGAGAGGTCTCGCCGGTGGGTGAGCCCAGCGCCGTGATGGTGAGCACGAGGGCGAGCGCGACGGCGAGACCGGTCGCGGCGGCGATCAGGGCGCGCATAGGGACGCCTCCCGACAGGCGGAACTGATACATCGTCAGGTCCGGCACCGTAGCAACGGGCGGCTGAGATGAGAACACGTTGCACACACAACGACGGCGCCCCCTCGGTGAAGGGGCGCCGCCGCCGTCGTAGAAAGCCGTATGAAGGTGTGGGAGGGAGTACGAGGGGCTACGCGCTGGGGCTTGCCGACGGGCTCGGCGAGGACGTCGCCGCGGGCTCCTCCACCGTCAGCATGACCGTGAGCGTCGCCCCGCCCGCGGTGTCGATGCGGAGCAGGAACGTGCCGGTGGTGTCGTCCGCGTACAGCTTGGGCAGCTTCAGCAGCCCGTTCTCGTCGGTCTTGAGACCCGTCAGGGTGCGTACGGTCTTGCCGTTCGCGTCCTTGAAGTAGGGGCCCTTGTCGTTCTCGGACGGGTCGAGCACCGACTTGATCAGTGTGGCGGTGGCGGCGACCTTGTCCGCGGCCTCGCCCCGGTATGTCGCCTTCACCTCGACCTGCTCGGCGAACTCGCCGCCCGCCGGGCAGGTCAGCGCGGTGCCGCTGGTGCGGGTGAGGGCGCTGGCGACACGTTCGGTGACGGTGGCCGTGTAGCTGACGGCGCTGACGGTGCGGCCGACGACGGTGGCGCGGACGGTGAAGTCGCCCGTCTTCTCCCCCGCCTTCAGCGCGGGCGCGACGGCCACACCGGAGGCGTTGGTGACGACCGTGGCCACGCTCTCGCCGCCCGCGAAGGTGGCGTCGGAGTCGCCGGTGATCGTGAAGCGGATCCTGACCTTGCCGACCGCCTCGCCGTCCTCGGTCTCGGCACGGGTGCTGATCTTCTGGGTGAACGCGTCGCCGGCCATCGCGGTGAGGTCTGGGGTGCCGGCGTCTTCCAGGTGGTCCACCGTGTCAGTGGGGGTCGGGGCCGGGGTGCCCGGGGTGCTCGGGGAGCCCGACGGCGGCTTGGGGCTCGGGCTCTGGGAGCCGCCCCCATTGTTCGCTGGGGGCTTCGGGCTCGGATTGGGCGTGCCCGGCGGACGGGGCGAGGGGCTGGCACTCCCCCCGCCGTTGTTGGTGTCGCTGCGGTCCCTCGGCAGCGTGCCCGTGCCGTCCGGGACCTCGTGCGTGCCCTTGCGGTAGTACTCCAGCCACGACAGGACCAGGTTCAGGTAGTCCTGCGAGTTGTTGTAGCTGAGGATCGCGCTGCTCAGGTCGGACTCGGTGGACAGGTCCCAGCCGTAGCGGCACAGGTAGTGGCCCGCGGCGAGTGCGGCGTCGTAGATGTTGTTCGGGTCCTTCTCGCCGTCGCCGTTGCCGTCGCGGCCCGCCCATGACCAGGTGGACGGGATGAACTGCATGGGTCCGACGGCACGGTCGTACGAGCTGTCATCGTCGAACGCGCCGCCGTCGGTGTCGCTGATGTTCGCGAAGCCGTTGCCGTTGAGCTGCGGGCCGAGGATCGGGGTGAGGGTGTTGCCGGCGGAGTCGACGCGGCCGCCCTGGGCCTGGCCCGACTCGACCTTGCCGATGGCGGCGAGGAGTTCCCAGGGCAGGTTGCAGCCGGGCTTGGACGCCCGGAGCGACGCCGCGGCCTGCTTGTAGGCGTCGAGGACGGTGGCGGGTATGCCCGCCTCCGCCGCACCGCGGGAGGCGGGGCTGCCGATGGTCGGCGTGGGGCTGGGGGTGTTGAGCGGCGGCAGGTCCGTGTAGTACGGCGAGTTGCCGGTCGCGCTCTCCGCAGGGGGGTCCGCGTCGGGGGTGGACTGGGCGTCGCCGGCGGTCCGCCTGCCGGAGTCGTCGACCGTGACGCCCGGCGCCTGGGACGCGGACAGCGCTGCGACCGCCAACGCGGCCGCGGCCGTCGTTGCCGCACCTGCGCGCAGCCTCCTGCCGAATTGCGCCGCCATAAAGTGAACCCCTCCCGTGGGCGCTGCGCGCCCTTCTCCGACTGCTGTGCTCGCCCTGAGGGACGATCGGCCCGCCGCCGCGGTTGCCCTCACGGGGCCCGCCGGTGTTCTGTTGATGGGGTCGGTCACGCCCCTGGGAATGCCGACTCAAGTGACCCTACGACAACTTGCTTTCCACGGGCACCCGTTCGAGCCGGGTCTTAACCGGTTGGCCATATGTCGTTGGGCCGCTACGACTGCGCCGGTCATCCCGCATACTGGACGTCGATGATCAACGGGACCGGCAGGTCCGCCAACGTCCGCCGCGGGGGATGCAGTTGCCGTTCACGCTGAGCCATGCGGCGGCCGTGCTGCCCGCCGTACGCACCGACGGAACCGGCCGCGGCCCGCTTGTGCCGGTCGCGCTCGTGGCCGGTTCCTTCGCGCCCGACATGACCTATTACGCCGCGAGTGTCCTGCCCGGGGCGATGGAATTCGGCGATGTCACCCACTCGTTCGGCGGCGTCTTCACCATCGATGTGGTCCTCGCCTGGGTCCTCGTGGGGCTGTGGCTGCTGATGCGTGAGCCTCTGGTGGCGCTGCTGCCGCGGGAGCGGCAGGGCAGGGTGGCCGCCCTGGTGCGCTGCGGCGGCCCACGCGCGCGTGTCCGGCCGTCCCTCTTGCTGTGGTGGTACGTCTCCGCCGCGCTCGGCGCGCTGACGCATGTCGTGTGGGACGCGTTCACGCATCCCGACCGGTGGGGGATGCGGCTGTTTCCCGTCCTGGGCGAGGAGGTGGCCGGCTCACCGTTGTACTGGTACCTGCAGTACGGCGGCTCGGCGGTCGCCGCGGTCGTGATCGCCGTGTTCGTGGCGAGCGCGCTGCGGCGGACTCCGTCGGTCGAGCCGGTCGGGGTGCCTGCTCTGTCGGTGCGGGACCGGTGGGTGGCGGGTGCGGTGATCTGCGGGTGTGCGGCGGTGGCTGCGGTGGAGCGGGCCGTGGGCTGGTGGGCCTACTGGGGTTCCGTCGCGGAGCCGTGGGAACTGATTCCGACCCTGTGCTTCGGGGCCGGCGCCGGGCTGGTCCTGGGGCTGCTGCTGTACGCCGTCGGCGTCAGGGTGTGGCGCGGGTCCCCGGCGGTTCCGGAGCGGAGCCGGAGCCGTCCGGCCGCCCGCTGACCGTGGACGCGGTCGCGATGAACACGGTGACGGTCTGCACGGGGCGTGACCGTGGCAGCCGGGAGAGGACCAGGGCCAGGTAGCTGCGGGCCAGGTCGGTCCACAGACGCCAGTCCGGCCTATGCCGTGGCCGTACGACGGGCCGCTCGCTGTCACTGAACCTGTGTCGGAGCCTTGCGGCCGCCCCGCGCAGGGCCGCCGGGAGGTCGGTGGGGATGCGGGCGGTGCTTGCGGCGGCCGAGAAGACCGGGACCGGTGGGGGCGGCGGGGGCGGGGTCGCGTCGGCGTTCGCCTGCGCCAGTGCCCATGCCGTCCGGCGGTTGAGCATGCGTATACCCATGCGGGCATCTTTACGGGCGGTGGGGGTGGGGGCGTTTTCGCGGGGGCCACGCGGGTGACGGGGCCTTTGGGGGTTGGCCGGGTCCTACGCGTCTGCCGGGTCGCGGTTGTGTGGAGGCTGCGGGTGGTTTGTGGCTGGTCGCGCAGTTCCCCGCGCCCCTCAGGGCGTGCAGTCCCGCCTGCCTAGCGGCACGGCCAGCCACTCGGCTCAATCGCCGCCCGCTAGTGCGCTGCCGACTCCCAGTCCGGGCCTGCGCCCACGGAGACGCCCAGGGGGACGTTGAGGTGGACGGCGTTGGCCATTTCGTGGCGGACCAGTTCTTCTGTGGCGGCGCGCTCGCCGGGGGCGATCTCCAGGACGATTTCGTCGTGGACCTGGAGGAGCATGCGGGAGGTGAGGTTGGCTTCGCGCAGGGACCGGTCCACGTTGAGCATGGCGATCTTGACGATGTCGGCGGCGGTGCCCTGGATGGGTGCGTTGAGGGCCATCCGCTCGGCCGCCTCACGGCGCTGGCGGTTGTCGCTGTTGAGGTCGGGGAGGTAGCGGCGGCGCCCGAAGAGGGTCGCCGTGTAGCCCGTCGCCCGTGCCTCGTCGACCGCGCGGCGCAGATAGTCCCGTACGCCGCCGAAGCGCTCGAAGTACGCGTCCATCAGGGCACGCGCCTCGGCCGCCTCGATGTTCAGCTGCTGGGAGAGGCCGAAGGCCGACAGCCCGTACGCCAGGCCGTACGACATCGCCTTGATCTTGCGGCGCATCTCCGCGTCGACCGCGGTGGGCTCGACGGCGAACACCTGCGAGGCGGCCGTGGTGTGCAGGTCCTCGCCGGAGGTGAACGCCTCGATCAGGCCCTCGTCCTCGGAGAGGTGGGCCATCACGCGCAGCTCGATCTGGCTGTAGTCCGCGGTCATCAGGGACTCGAAGCCCTCGCCGACGACGAAGCCCCGGCGGATGGCCCGGCCCTCGTCCGTGCGGACCGGAATGTTCTGGAGGTTCGGGTCGGTCGAGGACAGGCGGCCTGTCGCCGCGACCGTCTGGTTGAAGGTGGTGTGGATACGGCCGTCCGCCGCGACCGTCTTGATCAGGCCCTCCACGGTGACGCGCAGCTTGGCCTGCTCACGGTGGCGGAGCATGATCACCGGCAGTTCGTTGTCCGTCTGGCCGGCGAGCCAGGCCAGTGCGTCGGCGTCGGTGGTGTAGCCGGTCTTGGTGCGCTTGGTCTTGGGCAGGGCCAGCTCGCCGAAGAGGACTTCCTGGAGCTGCTTGGGCGAGCCCAGGTTGAACTCGTGCCCGGCCGCCGCGTGCGCCTCCTTCACCGCCTGCTGCACCGCGCCGGCGAACATCTGCTCCATGGCCTCCAGATGGGCCCGGTCGGCGGCGATGCCGTGCCGCTCCATGCGGGCCAGCAGCGCGGACGTCGGCAGTTCCACGTCCCGCAGGAGGTCCGCGGCGCCCACTTCCTGGAGCCGCTCGCCGAAGGCCTCGCCGAGGTCGAGGATCGCGCGGGCCTGGACCATCAGGGCGTCGGCCTCGGCGCCGTCGTCCGTGCCGAAGGCGAGCTGGCCGTCGGCCGCGGCGGCCGGGGCCAGCTCGCGGTGGAGGTACTCCAGGGACAGCGCGTCCAGGTCGAAGGAGCGGCGGCCCGGCTTGACCAGGTAGGCGGCGAGCGCGGTGTCCATGGTGACGCCGTCCACGGTCCAGCCGTGCTCGGCGAAGACACGCATCGCGCCCTTGGCGTTGTGGAAGACCTTGGGGCGGCCCGCGTCGGCCAGCCAGGCGGCGAACGACGTCTCGTCCGCCTCGTCCAGCTGCGAGGGGTCGAACCAGGCGGCCGCTCCTCCGGGCGCCGCCAGGGCCACCTCGGCGACCGAGCCGGCGCCGAGCGCCCAGGTGTCGACGGTGGCGACGCCAAGTGTGTCGGTGCCGTGCTCCGTCAGCCAGGGGGCGAGCTCGCCGGTGGCGAGCGCCTTGCCGTCCAGCTGGACGCCGTCCGTGGTGACCGGGGTCGTCTCGGCCTCCTCGGCGCCGGGGTCGACGGCGAAGAGGCGCTCGCGCAGCGACGGGTTGCGGATCTCCAGGGTGTCCAGCACCATCGCGACCGCCTTGCGGTCGTACGGCGCCCGCTCGAGGTCCGTGACCGTCTTCGGCAGCTCCACCTGCCGCTCCAGCTCGGTGAGCCGGCGGTTGAGCTTGACGGCCTCCAGGTGATCGCGCAGGTTCTGCCCGGCCTTGCCCTTGACCTCCTCGACGCGCTCGACGAGGTCCGCGAAGGAACCGAACTGGTTGATCCACTTCGCGGCAGTCTTCTCACCGACGCCGGGGATGCCCGGCAGGTTGTCGGAGGGGTCGCCGCGCAGGGCCGCGAAGTCGGGGTACTGCGCCGGCGTCAAACCGTACTTCTCGAAGACCTTCTCCGGCGTGAACCGGGTCAGCTCGGAGACGCCCTTCGTCGGATACAGCACCGTGGTGTGCTCGGAGACCAGCTGGAAGGAGTCCCGGTCGCCGGTGACGATCAGCACGTCGAAGCCGTCGGCCTCGGCCTGGGTGGCGAGGGTGGCGATGACGTCGTCCGCCTCGAAGCCGTCCACCGCGAAGCGGTGCGCGTGCATCGCGTCGAGCAGCTCGCCGATCAGCTCGACCTGGCCCTTGAACTCGTCCGGGGTCTTGGAGCGGTTGGCCTTGTACTCCGTGAACTCCTCGGAGCGCCACGTCTTGCGGGAGACGTCGAAGGCCACCGCGAAGTGGGTGGGCGCTTCGTCGCGCAGTGTGTTGGCGAGCATCGACGCGAAGCCGTAGATCGCGTTCGTCGGCTGGCCCGTCGCGGTCGTGAAGTTCTCGGCGGGCAGCGCGAAGAACGCGCGGTAGGCCAGCGAGTGCCCGTCCATGAGCATCAGCCGCGGGCGGTCGCCGCCGGGGGTGCTGTCGGTCTTCTTCGATGCTGTTTCTGCCACGCCCCCGATCCTGCCACGCCCCACTGACAGTCGGGACCGCGGTGACTTCGGTCCCGCGGAAACCGGCGCCGGCGATCTCCGCAAGCCCGACCGCGAGCGTTGTCACCGGCGCGTGCGAGGATCGGAGATGTACCACACACGCAGTGGCAGCAGTCGTAGAGGAGAGCGTGCGATGGCAACGAAGCCGCCCCAGGGTGATCCGGTTCAGGACGCGCCGCAGGTCGCCGAGCCGCAGCACGCGGCGGCGGGGCTCCCGGCCATCGGGCACACCCTGCGTGTCGCCCAGCAGCAGATGGGTGTGAAGCGGACCGCGCTGACCCTGCTGCGCGTCAATCAGAAGGACGGCTTCGACTGCCCGGGCTGCGCCTGGCCGGAGCCGGACCACCGGCACAAGGCGGAGTTCTGTGAGAACGGCGCGAAGGCGGTCGCCGAGGAAGCAACCCTGCGCCGGGTCACCCCGGAGTTCTTCGCCGCGCACACGGTCGCCGACCTCGCCACCCGCTCCGGCTACTGGCTGGGCCAGCAGGGGCGGCTGACGCACCCCATGTATCTCCCCGAAGGGGGAGATCGCTACGAGCCGGTCACCTGGGACCGCGCCTTCGACATCGTCGCCGAGGAGCTGAAGAACCTCGGCTCCCCCGACGAGGCCCTCTTCTACACCTCCGGCCGGACGAGCAACGAGGCCGCCTTCCTCTACCAGCTGTTCGCCCGCGAGTTCGGCACGAACAACCTGCCGGACTGCTCCAACATGTGCCACGAGTCGTCCGGCTCGGCGCTGTCCGAGACGATCGGCGTCGGCAAGGGCAGCGTCCTGCTCGAAGACCTCTACCAGGCGGACCTGATCATCGTCGCCGGCCAGAACCCCGGCACCAACCATCCGCGCATGCTCTCCGCCCTGGAGAAGGCCAAGGCCAACGGCGCGAAGATCATCAGCGTGAATCCGCTGCCCGAGGCGGGCCTGGAGCGCTTCAAGAACCCGCAGACCCCCCAGGGCATGCTCAAGGGCGCCGCGCTCACCGATCTGTTCCTACAGATCCGCATCGGCGGCGACCAGGCCCTGTTCCGCCTGCTCAACAAGCTGATCCTGGACACTGACGACGCGGTCGACGAGGACTTCGTACGCGAACACACCCACGGCTTCGAGGAGTTCGCCGAGGCAGCCCGCACCGCCGACTGGGACGAGACACTCACCGCGACCGGTCTCGAACAGCGGCAGATCGACGAAGCCCTCCGGATGATCCTCGCCTCCGAGCGCACCATCGTCTGCTGGGCCATGGGCCTCACCCAGCACAAGCACGCCGTGCCGACCATCCGCGAAGTGGTCAACTTCCTGCTCCTGCGCGGCAACATCGGCCGCCCCGGCGCGGGCGTGTGCCCGGTGCGCGGCCACTCGAACGTGCAGGGCGACCGCACCATGGGCATCTTCGAGCGCCCCGCCCCCGCCTTCCTGGACGCCCTGGAGAAGGAGTTCGGCTTCGCACCCCCACGCGAGCACGGCTACGACGTCGTACGAGCCATCCGCGCGATGCGCGACGACAAGGCGAAGGTCTTCTTCGCCATGGGCGGCAACTTCGTGTCCGCCTCCCCCGACACCGAAGTCACCGAGGCGGCGATGCGGCGCGCCCGGCTGACCGTGCACGTCTCCACGAAACTCAACCGCTCACACGCCGTCACGGGCGCGCGGGCGCTCATCCTGCCCACGCTGGGGCGCACCGAGCGGGATCTGCAGGGCAGCGGGGACCAGTTCGTGACCGTCGAGGACTCGATGGGCATGGTGCACGCCTCCCGCGGCCGGCTGGAGCCCGCGAGCACCCATCTGCTGTCGGAGCCGGCGATCGTGTGCCGCCTGGCCCGCCGCGTCCTCGGGGACGCGTCCCGGACGCCCTGGGAGGAGTTCGAGAAGGACTACGCCACGATCCGCGACCGCATCGCGCGCGTGGTGCCCGGCTTCGAGGACTTCAACGCGCGCGTCGCGCACCCCGGAGGCTTCGCGCTGCCGCACGCCCCGCGCGACGAGCGCCGCTTCCCCACGGCCACCGGCAAGGCCAACTTCACCGCCGCGCCGGTCGAATACCCACGGCTGCCCGAAGGACGGCTGCTGCTGCAGACGCTGCGCTCGCACGACCAGTACAACACCACGATCTACGGCCTCGACGACCGCTACCGCGGCATCAAGAACGGCCGTCGCGTCGTCCTCGTCCACCCCGAGGACGCCCACGCACTCCGCATCCCGGACGGCTCGTACGTCGATCTCGTCAGCGAATGGCAGGACGGCGTCGAGCGCCGCGCGCCCGGCTTCCGCGTCGTGCACTACCCGACAGCACGGGGCTGCGCGGCCGCCTACTACCCCGAGACCAACGTCCTGGTCCCGCTCGACGCCACCGCGGACACCAGCAACACCCCGGCCAGCAAGTCCGTCGTCGTACGTCTGGAACAATCGGCAACCGACTGAGCGTTTGCTCAGTCGGATGCGACCGACGACGAAACGGAGCCGGCCCCATGGGCGAACAGCAGCACGTGAAGTTCCCGCAAGAGGTCATCGACGAGTACGCCGCGCTCGGCGTCGACCTCGTCGCCATGTTCTCGGCCGGACACCTGGGCACGCGCATGGGGGTGCAGATCGTCGAGGCATCCGCGGACCGCGTCGTCGGCACCATGCCCGTCGAGGGCAACACCCAGCCGTACGGACTGTTGCACGGCGGCGCGTCCGCCGTGCTCGCCGAGACCCTCGGTTCCGTCGGCTCCATGCTCCACGCCGGCAGCTCCAAGATCGCGGTCGGCGTCGACCTCAACTGCACCCACCACCGCGGCGCACGCTCCGGACTCGTGACCGGCGTGGCCACGCCCCTGCACCAGGGGCGCTCCACGGCGACGTACGAGATCGTCATCAGTGACGAAGACGGACGGCGGGTCTGCACCGCCCGGCTGACCTGCCTGCTGCGGGACGTCCCAACGCCCGCGGCCTGACCGGGTTTTCGGCTGGGCAACCGCTCCCGGCTCCCCTACCGTTTCCCCATGAGGCGGCCCTCATGACCGGAATCGGCCCCGTCGAGCCCGTCGACTCGCCGGGGTCCGAGGAGAGTTGCCCGACCATCGGCTCCGACCGGACACGACGGGCGGAGCATTGGAGTGCGCGCTGGGCCCGGCTGTCGCCCAAGACCCGCAAAGCCGCCCTCGGCGCGGCGGCGATCGCCCTGGTCGCGGCGGGAATTCTGGTGCCGCCCGCCCTCACGCCCGAAGACCGCGCCGAACCGCAGGACACCCCCGTCCCCTGGCCCGCCAACGTCACCACCTGGCGCTACCTCGGACTGGCCACCCCTCACAAACCCGGGGCCACCAGCGGCCGCTTCCTGTTCGCCGTGACCGTCGACCACGGGCCGCCCGTCAGCCTCGAGGTCTCCGGCACCGCCTTCGACGGGCTCACCGCACACGCCGTGCCCTGGCCCTCCTTCCTCGTGCCCGGCGGAACAACCCTCCGGATCGCCGTCGAGGTATCCGTATCCGACTGTTCGGGAGTGCCCCTCAATGCGGACCTTCCCTTTCTCGACGTAACGCTGCGTAACACGCGCGCAATACAGCACCACAGTTTCATCTTCGGAGGCGCGTACTCCCACGACCTTTCCCGGCTCCTCCAGGGCGCCTGCGCCCCAATACCGGCAGCGCCGCCCGCACGGCCAACCGGAAGTGCAAGTTCTCAAAATGTGGACTGAGGGGGATGTCACCCAAAAGGATGAACAGTGCCCTTCACCGAACCGCACACACCTGCACGTCATAACAAGAAAGTCACAAGCCAGCGCACGGCGATGCCCCCGGCGCAAACCGGGCTTAGAGTCACGGCCAGTCACCGCTCCATCGGGAGTTCGGTACCAGCGCGGCACCCGCCGCCCCACCCGGGCGGACGTGACTGCGGAAAGGACTGATTGTGCGACGTTCCTTGGTGATACTTACCTCCGTCCTCGCGACCGGAGCTCTGACGCTCACCGCCTGCGGCTCCCGAGACGACAGTGGCGGCGACGGCAGCAACGGAGACACCACCACACTGACCATCGGCGTGGACGCCCCGCTGTCCGGCGAGAACTCCACCACCGGTCTCGGCATCCAGTACGGCGCCCAGATCGCCGTCGACGACGCCAACAAGAACAAGACCGTCCCCGGTGTCACCTTCAAGCTGAAGGCCTACGACGACAAGGCCCAGCCCGCCACCGGCCAGTCCAACGCCACCGCGATCACCGGCGACAAAACCGCCGTCGGCGCCGTCGGCCCCCTGAACTCGGGCGTCGCCCAGTCGATGCAGCAGGTGTTCGCCTCGGCCAACATGGCCCAGATCTCCCCCTCGAACACCAACCCCGAGCTGACCCAGGGCAAGAACTGGCAGACGGACAAGAAGCGGCCGTACAAGACGTACTTCCGCACCGCCACCACCGACGAACTGCAGGGCAGCTTCGCCGCCGACTACGCGTACAACGGCATCAAGAAGAAGAAGGTCTTCGTCGTCGACGACAAGCAGACCTACGGCGCCGGCCTCGCGAAGATCTTCACCGAGCAGTTCAAGAAGCTCGGCGGCACCGTCGCCGGATCCGACCACGTCAACACCGGCGACAAGGACTTCGGCTCCCTCGTCACCAAGGTCAAGAACTCCGGCGCCGACCTCCTCTACTACGGCGGCCAGTACGACGAGTCCGCGCTGATCACCAAGCAGCTCAAGGACGGCGGAGTCAAGATCCCGCTCTTCGGCGGCGACGGCATGTTCGCCTCCACCTACATCGAGACCGCGGGCGCGGCCTCCGAAGGTGACCTCGCCACCGCCGTCGGCGTCCCCGCCGACACCCTGCCCGCCGCCAAGACCTTCATCGAGACCTACAAGGCCAAGGGCTACAAGGGTGACTACGGCGCCTACGGCGCGTACTCCTACGACGCCGCCACCGCCATCATCAACGCCGTGAAGGCCGCCGTCGAAGCCAACGACAACAAGGTCCCCGACGACATCAACGACCTGCGCTCCACCGTCGTCGACGAGGTCCAGAAGTCCAACTTCGACGGCATCTCCGGCAAGGTCTCGTTCGACGAGTACGGCGACACCACAAACAAGCAGCTCACGGTCTACAAGGTCGAAAAGGGAGCGTGGAAGGCAGCCAAGACCGGCACCGCCGACCTCGGCTGACCCAGGCCCCCCACAACACCAGCACCACACCACGGGCCGCGCGGAAGGGGACCCCGACCGCGCGGCCCTTGCCACACCCCACCCCTGCACACGACCAGTGCACACGACCACCAGCGACTATGGAGGCCATGCGGTGAACACCCTGCCGCAGCAGCTGGCCAACGGGCTGCTCCTAGGCTCGATGTACGGGCTGATCGCCATCGGCTACACGATGGTGTACGGCATCGTCCAGCTCATCAACTTCGCGCACGGCGAGATCTTCATGACCGGGGCCTTCGGCGCCCTCACGGTCTACTTCTACATCCTCCCCGACGGCACCTCGATGGCCATCGCCGTCCCCATGATGCTGATCGGCGGCGGAATCGTCGCCATCCTCATGGCCGTCGGAGCGGAACGGTTCGCCTACCGACCACTGCGCGGAGCACCACGCCTGGCACCGCTCATCACCGCGATCGGCCTCTCCCTGGCCCTCCAGGAAGTCGTACGCAACTTCTACCCCGACGCCGACCGGGCCCGCGCCTTCCCCGGCCTCGACACCACCCACGACATCGGCTCCATCACCATCAAGGACGCCGACATCTTCCTCATCGTGGCCGCCATCATCTGCATGTCCGCCCTGGCCTTCTTCGTCCGCAAGAGCCGCACCGGCCGCGCGATGCAGGCCACCGCCCAGGACCCGGACACCGCCCAGCTCATGGGCATCGACACCAACCGCATCATCGTCATCGCCTTCGCCATCGGCGGCTTCTTCGCCGCCGTCGCAGCAGTGGCGTACGGCCTGAAGTACGGCAACGTCGACTACCGCATGGGCTTCCTCATGGGCCTCAAAGCCTTCACCGCAGCCGTCCTCGGCGGCATCGGGAACATCTACGGCGCCATGCTCGGCGGCCTCGTCCTCGGCATCGCCGAAACCCTCGCCTCCGCCTACATCGACGGCATCCCCGGCATGGACAAGCTCGGCGGCCAGGGCTGGGCCAACGTCTGGGCCTTCGCCCTCCTCATCCTCGTACTCCTCGTCAGACCACAAGGCCTGCTCGGCGAACGCGTCGCGGACAGGGCGTGATCACGATGACCAACATCACCAAGACCACCCCCGCCACCCGCGGACTCATCCCCCTGCCCCTCGCGGCAGCCCGCGCGCTCCTCCTCATCGGAGGCATCGCCACCGCCGCATCCGCCTTCCTCGCCTGGACCTGGACCAGCGAATTCCCCGGCGACCTCACCATCAGCGGCTACCCCGGCGGCCTCCAGTGGCTCACCTTCACCGCCGGCGTCCTCACCGCCCTCTTCACCCTCGCCACCTACGGCATCCGCGGCCTCGGCTGGCTCATACCCGGCCGCAACAACGCACCCCTCGCCCTGCTCGCCCTCGGCGGCCTCGGCGTCACCTGGTACACCGTCATCGCGATCACCGTCGAACTCGGCGGCGTCGTCAACCTCGAACCCGGCGGCTGGATCGCGGCCATCGCGTCCCTCCTGCCCGTCATCGGCGCCTTCGCCCTCCCCGAGCAGCGCAGCGACGACACCAAGGAAAACCTCAAGGCGTACCTCGCCAAGCCCGACGGCATCCCCGCCTCCCAGCCCCTCGGCGGATGGGCAGAACGCGCCGTCATCACCGTCGTCACCGCCATCGGCCTCTTCGTCTTCACCTACGGCATCGACACCGAGTACGGCCAACTCTTCGTCGGCTACCTCATCGTCACCGTCTTCGCCGTCTGGGCCCTGCACACCGCAGGCCTCATCGACCGCTTCTCGCGCATCGTCGCCCACAACCGCAGCTTCACGCTCGCCATGGGCTTCGTCGCCGCGATCGCGTTCCCCTTCACCCAGACCGACGACCACTACGCCAACATCGGCGTCAACATCCTGATCTTCGGGACCGTCGCCCTCGGCCTGAACATCGTCGTCGGCCTCGCCGGACTCCTCGACCTCGGATACGTCGCCTTCCTCGGCGTCGGCGCCTACACCGCCGCCCTCGTCTCCGGCTCCGAGTTCTCCACCTTCTCCGGCGTCCAGTTCCCCTTCTGGGCCGCCGCCCTCGCCGGCGCCGCCGCATCACTGCTCTTCGGCGTCCTCATCGGCGCCCCCACCCTGCGACTGCGCGGCGACTACCTCGCCATCGTCACCCTCGGCTTCGGAGAAATCTTCCGCATCGCCGTCAACAACATGGACGGCGACTCCGGCCCCGACATCACCAACGGACCCAACGGCATCCCGGCCATCCCGGACCTCAACCTCTTCGGGTTCAACCTCGGCGAATCCCACGACATCGGCGGCTTCACCCTCGGCCGCTTCGCCAACTACTACCTGCTGATGGTCCTCATCATGGCCATCGTCGTCCTCGTCTACACCCGCGCCGCCGACTCCCGTATCGGCCGCTCCTGGATCGCCATCCGCGAAGACGAGACAGCCGCCACCGCCATGGGCATCAACGGCTTCCGCGTCAAACTCATCGCCTTCGCCCTGGGCGCCGCCCTCGCCGGCCTCGCCGGCACCGTCAGCGCCCACGTCACCTACAGCGTCGTACCGACGCCCTACCAGTTCGCCGGCTCCACGCCCCCGAACTCGGCGTTCCTCCTCGCAGCAGTCGTCCTCGGCGGCATGGGCACAGTCGCAGGCCCCATCCTCGGCGCCGCTCTGCTCTACCTGCTCCCCGAGAAGCTCGTCTTCCTCCAGGACAAGTCACTGCTCGCCTTCGGCGTCGCCCTCATCCTGCTGATGCGCTTCCGCCCCGAAGGCATCATCGCCAACCGACGCCGCCAGCTCGAATTCCACGACACCGGCCAACTCGACATACCAGATACAACAACACTGACCGGCGAACCGGCCGCCGTCACCAAGACGGGGGCGTGAGCACCATGACTACACCAGTACTCGAAGCCCGCGACGTCACCATGCGCTTCGGCGGCCTCACCGCCGTCCGCTCGGTCGACTTCACCGTCAACGCCGGCGAAATCGTCGGCCTCATCGGTCCCAACGGCGCCGGCAAGACAACCTTCTTCAACTGCCTGACCGGCCTGTACATCCCGACCGAAGGCACCGTCTCCTACAAGGGCACGGTCCTGCCGCCGAAGCCACACCTGGTGACACAGGCCGGCATCGCCCGCACCTTCCAGAACATCCGCCTGTTCGCCAACATGACGGTGCTGGAGAACGTGCTCGTCGGCCGCCACACGCGGACGAAGGAAGGCCTGTGGTCCGCGCTGCTGCGTGGCCCCGGCTTCAAAAAGGCGGAAAAGGCCAGCGAAGAACGCGCCATGGAACTCCTCGAGTTCATCGGCCTCGCCCACAAGCGCGACCACCTCGCACGCAACCTCCCCTACGGCGAACAGCGCAAGCTCGAAATCGCCCGAGCACTCGCGTCCGAACCGGGCCTGCTGCTCCTCGACGAGCCGACCGCCGGCATGAACCCCCAGGAGACGCGAGCGACCGAGGAGTTGGTCTTCGCCATCCGCGACATGGGCATCGCCGTCCTCCTCATCGAGCACGACATGCGCTTCGTCTTCAACCTGTCTGACCGAGTCGCCGTCCTCGTCCAGGGCGAAAAACTCGTCGAAGGCACGTCGGAGGTCGTCCAGGCTGACGAGCGAGTCATCGCCGCCTACCTGGGCGAACCCTTCGAAGGAGCACCCGGCGACGCGGAAGCCGCGGAGGTCGCGGCCGCCGAAGCGCAGAGCAGCACCAGCACCAAGGGAGAAGCCCAGTGACCGCACTCCTCGAAGTCGAGGACCTCCGGGTCTCCTACGGCAAAATCGAAGCCGTCAAAGGCATCTCCTTCAGCGTCCAAGCCGGCGAAGTCGTCACCCTCATCGGCACCAACGGCGCCGGCAAGACGACCACCCTGCGCACCCTCTCGGGCCTCCTGAAGCCAAGCAGCGGAACGATCCTGTTCGACGGCAAACCCCTCACCGGCGTCGCCGCCCACAAGATCGTCTCCCTCGGCCTCGCCCACTCCCCCGAAGGCCGACGCATCTTCCCCCGCCTCACCATCTTCGAAAACCTCCAACTCGGCGCGTTCCTCAGGAACGACAAGGAGGGCATCGAAAAGGACATCCAACGGGCCTACGACCTGTTCCCCATCCTCGGCGAACGCCGAAACCAGGCAGCAGGCACCCTGTCCGGCGGCGAACAGCAAATGCTCGCCATGGGCCGCGCCCTCATGTCCCAGCCCAAACTGCTCATGCTCGACGAACCCTCCATGGGCCTCTCGCCGATCATGATGCAGAAGATCATGGCGACGATCGCCGAACTCAAGTCCCAGGGCACGACGATCCTCCTCGTCGAGCAGAACGCCCAGGCCGCGCTGTCCCTGGCCGACCACGGGCACGTCATGGAAGTCGGCAACATCGTGCTGTCGGGCAGCGGGCAGGACCTGCTGCACGACGAGTCGGTACGGAAGGCATACCTCGGCGAAGACTGAGATCCAATTGCCGGTACGACAAGGCCCGCGCCCCCAATCCTGGGAGCGCGGGCCTCGTGCATGCTCGCGGGGCGTCAGCCCTTGTTGTTGCCCTTCTTCTCCTCGGCGTCCTGAATGACCGCCTCGGCAACCTGCTGCATCGACATCCGGCGATCCATCGACGTCTTCTGAATCCAGCGGAAGGCCGCGGGCTCGGTCAGCCCGTACTCCGTCTGAAGGATCGACTTCGCCCGGTCGACGAGCTTCCGAGTCTCAAGCCGCAGAGAGAGATCCGCGACCTCCTTCTCCAGCTCCTTCAGTTCCGTGAAACGGGAGACGGCCATCTCGATCGCCGGAACGACGTCGCTCTTGCTGAACGGCTTCACGAGATAAGCCATGGCACCGGCGTCCCGGGCGCGCTCGACGAGATCGCGCTGCGAGAAGGCGGTCAGCATGAGGACGGGGGCGATGCGCTCCTCGGCGATCTTCTCGGCGGCGGAGATGCCATCCAGCTTCGGCATCTTCACATCGAGGATCACGAGGTCGGGCTTGTGCTCGCGGGCAAGCTCCACGGCCTCTTCCCCGTCACCGGCCTCACCGACGACGGAGTAGCCCTCCTCCTCCAGCATCTCTTTCAGATCGAGCCGGATCAGTGCCTCATCCTCGGCAATGACGACACGGGTCGTCAGCGGAGGCACGTGCGACTTGTCGTCGTCGGGCGCGTCTACGGGCTGGGGCGACTCGGGGGCGGTCACGGGGGCTCCTCGTTCGGGGCAGGGGTGCTGCTCGTTAGAGACTACCTAGCTGCAGGTCGGCTTGGTCACCCGGTACACTCCTCAGAGTCACCAGCCGGGTTGGCGCAACTGGTTGACGCGGAGGTCTCAAACACCTCTGTCCGAAAGGACATGTGGGTTCGAATCCCATACCCGGCACACTTGAAGCGGAGGATCACGTTCGCGTGAACCTCCGCTCTTTGCTACATGCAGCCACGATTAGTGACGCAGAGTGGCCGAATGGAACAGCACGGCCCTTCGATTCGCGCACAAGCTGTCGCACTCATGCGCCAAGGCATCCCGAACCGCATAGTCGCGGCTCGCCTCAACGTGCCGAGGGGGACCGTCGGCTGGTGGCGCAGCGAAGACCGCAAGCTCCGAGGCGAACCCTACGAGCAGCCCACGGACTGCCCTCAATGCACAGGCCTCGACTTCGACAAAGCCGCGTACGCCTACCTTCTGGGCCTCTACCTCGGCGACGGCCACATCATCTCGAAGCGGAAGCAGCACCACTTGTCCGTCTTCTGCAACGCCACACAGACCGGCCTGATCACCGCCGCCGAGGACGCGATGCGCAAGGTGATGCCCTTGCCGAGCGTGAAGCAGCGCTACAAGCCCGGCTGTGTCGAGGTGAAGTCGTACACCAAGCACTGGACCTGCATGTTCCCCCAGCACGGCCCTGGCAAGAAGCACGAGCGCCGCATCGCCCTTGAACCCTGGCAACAGGCCATCGTCGACGCTCACCCCTGGAAGTTCATCCGGGGCCTCATCCATTCAGACGGCTGCCGGATCACCAACTGGACCACTCGAATCGTCGCCGGTGAGCGCAAGCGCTACGAATACCCCCGGTACTTCTTCACCAACGTCTCCGACGACATCCGTCAGCTCTACACCGACACCTTGGACAAGCTCGGCATCGAGTGGACGCACTGCACCCGCAACGGCAACCCGTACAATATCTCCGTCGCAAAGAAAGCCTCCGTAGCCCTAATGGACACCCACGTAGGCCCCAAGCACTGAAGAAGCCGCCTACTTGTCGTCCTCCCCGATGTGATGCACCCGGACCAGGTTCGTCGACCCCGACACACCGGGCGGCGAGCCTGCCGTGATGACCACGATGTCGCCCTGCTGGCAGCGGCCGTACTTCAGGAGCAGTTCGTCCACCTGGTCGACCATCGCGTCGGTGGAGTCGACGTGCGGGCCGAGGAACGTCTCCACACCCCACGTCAGATTCAGCTGCGATCGCGTGGCCGGCTCGGGCGTGAAGGCGAGCAGCGGGATCGGCGAGCGGTAGCGGGAAAGGCGGCGGGCGGTGTCGCCGGACTGGGTGAAGGCGACCAGGAACTTCGCGCCCAGGAAGTCGCCCATCTCCGCCGCCGCACGAGCCACCGCACCGCCCTGTGTACGGGGCTTGTTGCGTTCGGTCAGTGGTGGGAGGCCCTTCGCGAGGATGTCCTCCTCCGCCGCCTCGACGATCTTCGCCATCGTCTTGACGACCCCGATGGGGTACTTGCCGACGCTGGTCTCGCCCGACAGCATCACCGCGTCCGTGCCATCGATCACCGCGTTGGCGACGTCGCTCGCTTCGGCGCGGGTCGGCCGGGAGTTGTCGATCATCGAGTCGAGCATCTGGGTCGCGACGATCACCGGCTTGGCGTTGCGCTTGGCCAGCTTGATCGCGCGCTTCTGGACGATCGGGACCTGCTCCAGCGGCATTTCGACGCCGAGGTCTCCGCGGGCGACCATGATGCCGTCGAAGGCGGCGACGATGTCGTCGATGGCCTCGACGGCCTGCGGCTTCTCCACCTTGGCGATCACCGGGAGGCGGCGGCCTTCCTCGTCCATGATCCTGTGTACGTCGTCGATGTCGCGTCCGCTGCGGACGAAGGAGAGGGCGATGACGTCGCAGCCCATGCGCAGGGCCCAGCGGAGGTCGGCTTCGTCCTTGTCGGAGAGGGCGGGGACCGACACCGCGACGCCGGGGAGGTTGAGCCCCTTGTTGTCGGAGATCATGCCGCCTTCGACGACCGTGGTGTGAACGCGGGGGCCGTCGACCCCGGTGACCTCCAGGCACACCTTGCCGTCGTCGACGAGGATGCGTTCGCCGGTAGTGACGTCGGCTGCCAGGCCGGCGTACGTCGTGCCGCACTGCTGCTGGTCGCCTGCGACGCCCTCTTCGACGGTGATGGTGAAGGTGTCGCCGCGTTCAAGGAGTACGGGGCCTTCGGTGAAGCGGCCGAGTCGGATCTTCGGGCCTTGAAGGTCGGCGAGGATGCCGACGCTGCGGCCGGTCTCGTCGGAGGCCTTGCGGACGTGCTGGTAGCGCTCCTCGTGTTCGGCGTAGCTGCCGTGGCTGAGGTTGAATCGGGCGACGTCCATTCCGGCTTCGACCAGTGCCTTGATCTGGTCGTATGAGTCGGTGGCGGGGCCCAGGGTGCAGACGATCTTTACTCGGCGCATGTTTTGAGCCTAGGGCTTACCGGTGGGTAGAGAATTGGTCGCGCATGACTACTCAACAACCTTTACGTGAAGGGCTATTGACAAGTGTTGAATTGTGCGGCGGGGTGCTCTGATGAGCATTCCGCAGGCTGTCGCGCATTCACAGGCGGGGCGGTGCCATCGTAAAGCGGGCGTTGACCTGGGCGTAGACGCGTTGGCGTTGGGGTTCGAGGTCGAGCGCGGCGGCGGCGTCTTCGGCGGCGAAGGCTGCGGAGCGCATGCGGGCGTTGCCGGCGACTGCGTAAGGCTCGTGGTTCTCGGCGCCGATGTCGGCCAGTTCCACCAGTGCCGCGAGTGAGGTGCCCAGTGCTTCGGCGTACTCCCTCGCCCGCTGGACGGCTTCTTTCACCGCTTGCTGGCGGGCTTTGCGGTGGGCGGGTGAGTCGGGGCGGAGGGCCCATGCGGGGCCGTCGACGCGGGTGAGTTCTTGGTCGGCGAGGCGGGTGGTGAGTTCGCCGAGGGCGGTGAAGTCGGTGAGTTCGGCGGTGATGTGGACGCGGCCGTGGTAGGCGTGGATGCGTTCGCCGCGGCCTTTTTCCTTGAGTTCGGGGCTGATGGAGAAGGCGCCGGTTTCGAGGCGTTCGACTGCGTCGCCGTAGGTTTTGATGAGGTCGAGGGTGGTGGTGTTGCGGCGGGTGAGGTCGTCAAGGGCGGTGCGGCGGTCTTTGCCGCGGGTGGTGACGGTGACGACGATGCGGGCGATTTCGGGGTCGACTTCGAGGCGGGCTTCGCCGCGGACGGCGATGCGGGGGGCTTCGGGGGTGCCGTAGGGGACGGCGGGGTGGGGGTCGTCTGCGGGTGGTGGGGTCATACGCCCCACTCTGTCACGCCTTACTCGCTTACGGAGTGGGCGAGTTCACGGGGTGGGTCATCAGATCGAAACCTGTGGGGTCTGTTGCTGCTGGGCATGTCCGGGTCAGAATCTACGCGCGTTGCCGATCGTGTTCGGTCTACGCGCGTCATTGACCGTGGCCCGAGGAGTGTCCAGAGATGCCGTTGAACCGTCGGAAGTTCCTGCAGAAGTCCGCCGTGACCGGGGCGGGGGTGGCGATCGCCGGTGCGGCGGTGGCTCCGGCGGCCGAGGCGGCGGAGGCGAAGAAGGGGCCGAGGCCGGTGAAACGGTACGCGTTCACGGTGATGGGCACGACGGATCTGCACGGGCACATCTTCAACTGGGACTATTTCAAGAACGCGGAGTACACGGACGCCAAGGGCAATGCGCAGGGTCTGGCGCGCGTTTCGACGCTGGTGAATCAGGTCCGGGAGGAGAAGGGCCGCCGCAACACGCTGTTGCTGGACGCGGGTGACACGATCCAGGGCACTCCGCTGACGTATTACTACGCGAAGGTGGACCCGATCACCGCCGAGGGCGGGCCGGTTCATCCGATGGCGGCGGCGATGAACGCGATCGGGTATGACGCGGTGGCGCTGGGCAATCACGAGTTCAATTACGGCATCGAGACGCTGCGGAAGTTCGAGGAGCAGTGCGATTTCCCGCTGCTGGGTGCGAACGCGTTGGACGCGAAGACGCTCAGGCCCGCTTTCCCGCCGTATTTCATGAAGAAGTTCCGGGTGCCGGGCGCCCCGCCGGTGAAGGTGGCGGTGCTGGGGCTGACCAATCCGGGTATCGCGATCTGGGACAAGGCGTATGTGGAGGGCAAGCTGACGTTCCCGGGTCTGGAGGAGCAGGCGGCGAAGTGGGTGCCGAGGCTGCGGTCGATGGGCGCGGATGTGGTGGTGGTGTCGGCGCACTCGGGTTCGTCGGGTACGTCGTCGTACGGTGATCAGCTGCCGTACATCGAGAACTCGTCGGCGCTGGTGGCTCAGCAGGTGCCGGGGATCGACGCGATCCTGGTGGGTCATGCGCACACGGAGATCGCGGAGCTGCTGGTCACGAATGAGAAGACCGGCAGGACGGTCGTGTTGTCGGAGCCGTTGTGCTTTGCGGAGCGGTTGTCGCTGTTCGACTTCGAGTTGGTCTTCGAGAAGGGCCGCTGGAGGGTCGAGTCGGTGAAGGCGACGGTGCGCGATGCGAAGACGGTCGCCGATGATCCGAGGATCACGAAGCTGCTGAAGGACGATCACGACATCGTGGTGGAGTACGTCAACCAGGTCGTCGGTACGGCCACGGCGACGTTGACGACGGTGGATGCCCGTTACAAGGACGCCCCGATCATCGATCTGATCACGAGGGTGCAGGAGGACGTGGTCAGGGCGGCGCTGGCGGGTTCGGAGTACGCCTCGCTGCCGGTGATCGCGCAGGCGTCGCCGTTCTCGCGGACGTCGGAGATTCCGGCGGGGGATGTGACGATCCGGGATCTGTCGAGTCTGTATGTGTACGACAACACGCTGGTCGCGAAGTTGATGACGGGTGCGCAGCTGAAGGCGTATCTGGAGTATTCGGCGGAGTATTTCGTGCAGACGGCGCCGGATGCCGCGGTCGATGTGGAGAAGCTGACGAACGCGGGTGGCCGTCCGGATTACAACTACGACTACGTGTCGGGGTTGTCGTACGAGATCGACATCGCGCAGGCGGCGGGTTCGCGGATCAAGAATCTGACGTACAACGGTGCCGCGCTGGATGAGGCCCAGAAGTTCGTGTTCGCGGTGAACAACTACCGGGCGAATGGCGGGGGTGCGTTCCCGCATGTGGCGTCGGCGCAGGAGTTGTGGGCGGAGTCGACGGAGATTCGTACGCGGATCGCGGAGTGGGTGACGGCGAAGGGCGTGCTGGATCCGAAGGACTTCGCGTCGGTGGAATGGAAGTTGACGCGGGGCGGTACGCCGGTGTTCTAGGACGCGGGGGTTCGGGTCAACGGCGTCGGGGCGTTCGCGCTCCGACGCCGTTGGCGTGTCAGCGTCCGTCGAGGAGGGGGGTGAGGGGGCGGGGCCGGCGGGTGGGTGGGATGTGGGGTTGGGGTTCGAGGCCGAAGGTGGTGAAGGCGGTGCGGCGTGGCAGGGGGTAGGTCTCTTTGCCGGTGAGGGAGTTGAGGATGGTGGCGCTGCGCCAGGCGGCGAGGCCGAGGTCGGGGGTGCCTACGCCGTGGGTGTGGTGTTCGGCGTTCTGGACGTAGACGTGGCAGCCGGAGCCGGTGACGGTGGGGTCGAGGACGAGGCGGAAGTGTTCGTCGATGCGGGGGCGTTCCTGGCTGTCGCGGCGCATGTAGGGGTCGAGGCCGGCGAGGAGGTGGTCGAGGGGGCGTTCGCGGTAGCCGGTGGCGAGGACGACGGCGTCGGTGGTGAGGCGGGTGCGGGTGTTCTGCTGGGTGTGTTCGAGGTGGAGTTCGACTTTGGTGGTGGCGACGCGTCCCGCGGTGCGGACGCGGACGCCGGGGGTGAGGACGGCGTCGGGCCAGCCGCCGTGCAGGGTGCGGCGGTAGAGCTCGTCGTGGATGGCGGCGATGGTGTCGGTGTCGATGCCTTTGTGGAGCTGCCATTGGGAGGTGACGAGGCGGTCGCGGACGGGTTCGTCGAGGGCGTGGAAGTAGCGGGTGTAGTCGGGGGTGAAGTGTTCGAGGCCGAGTTTGGAGTACTCCATGGGTGCGAAGGCTTCGGTGCGGCCGAGCCAGTGGAGTTGTTCGCGGCCGGCGGGGCGGTGGCGGAGCAGGTCGAGGAAGATTTCGGCGCCGGACTGTCCTGAGCCGATGACGGTGACGTGTTCGGCGGCGAGCAGGGTGTCGCGGTGGTCGGTGTAGTCGGCGGCGTGGATGACGGGGACGGCGGGTGCGTCGACGAGGGGTTTGAGCGGTTCGGGGATGTGGGGTTCGGTGCCGATGCCGAGGACGATGTTGCGTGTGTAGGTGCGGCCGAGGGAGTGGGCTTCGCCGTCGGTGTCGAGGTTGGTGAAGTCGACTTCGAAGACGTCGCGTTCGGGGTTGAAGCGGACGGCGTCGACTTGGTGGCCGAAGTGGAGTGCGGGGAGGTTTTCGGCGACCCAGCGGCAGTAGGCGTCGTATTCGGCGCGCTGGATGTGGAAGCGCTCGGCGAAGTAGAAGGGGAAGAGCCGGTCGCGGGCCTTGAGGTAGTTGAGGAAGGTCCAGGGGCTGGCGGGGTCGGCGAGGGTCACCAGGTCGGCGAGGAAGGGGACTTGGATGGTGGCGCCGTCGATGAGCAGGCCGGGGTGCCAGGCGAAGGTGGGGCGCTGGTCGTAGAAGACGGTGTCGAGTTCGGCGAGGGGGTGGGTGAGGGCGGCGAGGGAGAGGTTGAAGGGGCCGATGCCGATGCCGACGAGGTCGCGGGGGGTGTCGGGCTCGTGGCGTGGGGGGTGGGTCATCGGGGGGTGGTTCCTTCCACGAGTTTCAGGAGCCCGGCGAGGTCGCTCGGCCGGGTGGCGGGGTTGAGGAGCGTTGCTTTGAGCCACAGCCGGCCGTCGAGGCGGGCCCGGCCGAGGACGGCGCGGCCGTCGGTGAGGAGTCGTCGGCGTACGGCGGCGACGGCGTCGTCGGTGGCTGCGGTGGGCCGGAACAGGACGGTGCTGATGGTGGGCGTGTCGTAGAGCTCGTAGCCGGGGTGTTCCTGGACGAGTGCGGCGAACTCGCGGGCGCGGTCGCAGATGTGGTCGATGAGTGTGCCGAGTCCGGTGCGGCCGAGGGTTTTGAGGGTGACGGCGATTTTGAGGGCGTCGGGGCGGCGGGTGGTGCGCAGGGAGCGGCCGAGCAGGTCGGGGAGGCCGGCTTCGATGTCGTCGGCGGCGTTTAGGTAGTCGGCGTGGTGGTGCAGGGCGGTGAGGTCGCGGGCGTCCTTGACGGCGAGAAGTCCGGCGGGGACCGGTTGCCAGCCGAGTTTGTGCAGGTCGAGGGTGACGGTGTCGGCGGCTGCCAGTCCGGTGAGCTTGGCGCGGTGGCGGTGGCTGAACAGGAGGGGGCCGCCGTAGGCCGCGTCGATGTGGAGTCGTGCGCCATGGGTTCGGCAGAGCGCGGCGATGTCGGGGAGGGGGTCGATGAGTCCGGCGTCGGTGGTGCCTGCGGTGGCTGCGACGAGGATCGGGCCGGGGAGTGCGGTGAGGGCTTGGTCGAGGGTGGCGGGGTCGAGGGTGCCGGCGGGGGCGGGTACGACGACGGGGTCGGGCAGGCCTAGCAGCCAGGCGGCGCGGGGCAGTGTGTGGTGGGCGTTGGCGCCGACGACCAGCCGCACGCTCGGGCCGTGTGTTTCGCGGGCTAGGAGGAGGGCGAGTTGGTTGGATTCGGTGCCGCCGGTGGTGACCAGGGCATCGGGGTGGTTCTGTGCGGTGTTGGCCGCGGGCCGGTGGGGGCCGATCGCTCCCCCACTCTCGGCTTCGCCCCTGGGTACCCCTGCGTAGACCTCGTTCGCGAGTGCTCGTGTCACCAGTTCCTCCAGCTCCGACGCCGCCGGGGCCTGGTCCCACGAGTCCATCGACGGGTTCAGGGCAGACACGGCGAGGTCGGCGGCGGTGGCGACGGCTAGGGGCGGGCAGTGGAGGTGGGCTGCGCACAGTGGGTGCGCGGGGTCGGCGGCGCCTTCGGCGACGGCTTGTACGAGCACGCGCAGGGCTTCCGGGTCGCCCTCGTCGGGCAGTACGTCGCCCACCGCGTCCCGCACGCGCGCGGCGACCGCCTCCGGGCCTCCCGCGGGCAGCGGGCCGCCTCGTGCCCGCTCGCCGGCGTGGAGCGCGTCGAGGACCGTGTCGAGCAGCCGCCGCAGGGCGTGGCGGCCCTCGGGTCCTGAGGCGAGGGCCAGCAGCGTGCTCATGGGTGTCCTCCGGGCGCCGGGCAGAGGGGGTTCCAGCTTGTACGCGGTTGCGTGGTGGCGCCCGAAAAGCCCAACGATCGGAACCCGAATGGGGGTACTTCCGTGCGGGGAAAACGTGTTGGGGGTGTCGGAGTTGCGGGGTCCGGGTTCCTATGCCTCCCGGACCCGCAGTGCCCGGGCCAGGTCGTCGAGCTGGTCGACCAGTTTGCGGCGCAGGGCGGGGATGGGGTCGCCGTCGCGCAGGCAGGTCTCGCCGAGGTGCAGGGTGTCGGCGTCGACGGCGTGGACGGGGAAGGCCCAGCGGCCGGCGGCTTCGGCGATGGCGGGGCCGCGGCGGGCGGCGACGGCGACGGCGTCCGCGTAGTAGCGCGGCACGTACTCCCGTACCAGATCGGCCTGTTCGGGCTGCCAGAAGCCCTGGGCTGTTGCCTTGAAGAGGTAGTTGGAGAGGTCGTCGGTGGCGAACATCGCCTCCCAGGCCGTGCGCTTGGCGTCCGGGTCGGGCAGGGCGGCCCGGCAGAGGGCGGCGCCTTCCTGGCCGGTGGCGCTGGGGTCGCGTGCCAGTTCGGCGGCGATGGCCGACTCGTCGGTGGCGCCGAGGACGGCGAGGCGGGCCAGGACGCGCCAGCGCAGCTCGGGGTCGAGTTCGGGGCCGCCGGGCACGGTGCCGTCGGCGAGCCAGGCGGCGATGGTGTCGGGGTGGGCGGCGACGTCGATGAAGTGGCGTACGGCGATCAGGCGCAGGCCGGGGTGGTCGCCGTCCTCGGTGCGGCGCAGCAGGTCGCGGCAGAGGGCGGAGAGGGTGGCCAGCGCGGCGGGCCGCTGCTCGGGGGTGAGGTAGCGGTCGGCGATCTGGCCGGCGGCGAAGGCGAGGACGCCCTGGACGATGGCGAGGTCGGTTTCGCGCGGGAGGTGGGCGCGGGCCGCTTCGAGGTAGGCGGTGGCGGGCATCGCGGGTTCGTGGGTCGTCCCCGGATGGGCGCTGCCGCCGTCGCGTACGGCGTCTCTGAGGGCGTTCCAGACGACGGCTCGGGTGAGGGGGTCGGGCAGGCCGGACAGGCCGGCGTGTACGGCCTGGAAGGAGTCGGGGTCGAAGCGGATCTTGGCGTAGCTGAGGTCGCCGTCGTTGAGCAGGAGCAGTGCGGGGCGTTTGCCGATGGGCCGGGTGTCGGTCTGCGGGATGTCGAGGTCGAGGCGTTCGCGCAGGGTGAGGCGGCCTTCGTCGGTGAGGTCGAGGTCGTAGAGGCCGACGGCGATGTGGTGGGGGCGGCTGCCGGCGTGGTCGACGGTGAGGGTGCAGGTGCCGTTGTCGCCGGGGGTGATGTGGGGGGTGAGGGTGTCGACGCCGGTGGTGCGCAGCCAGGTGTCGGCCCAGGCGTGGACGTCTCGGTCGGTGGTGGCGGCGAGGGAGTCGATGAAGTCGGCGAGGGCGGCGTTGGCGAACTTGTGGCGGGCGAAGTGGGTGTTGATGCCGGCGAGGAAGTCCTTCTCACCGAGCCAGGCGACGAGTTGGCGTAGTGCGGAGGCGCCCTTGGCGTAGGAGATGCCATCGAAGTTGAGGAGGGCGGAGGCGGTGTCGTCGACGGCTTCGGGGGCGACGGGGTGGGTGGAGGGGCGCTGGTCGGCGTCGTAGCCCCAGGCCTTGCGGGTGACGCCGAACTCCACCCAGGTGTCCGTGAATCGGGTGGCCTCGGTGAGGGTCTGGTAGCCCATGTACTCGGCGAAGGACTCGTTGAGCCAGATGTCGTCCCACCAGCGGAGGGTGACGAGGTCGCCGAACCACATGTGGGCCATTTCGTGGGCGATGACCATGGCGCGGGTCTGCCGCTCGGTGTCGGTGACGGCGGAGCGGTAGACGAACTCGTCGCGGAAGGTGACCAGTCCGGGGTTCTCCATGGCGCCGGCGTTGAACTCGGGGACGAACGCCTGGTCGTAGGAGTCGAAGGGGTAGGGCTCGTCGAACTTCTCGTGGTAGCGGTCGTAGCACGCGCGCGTGACCTCGAAGAGTTCCTCGGCGTCGGTGTCGAGGTGGGGGGCGAGGGAGCGGCGGCAGTGCAGGCCGAAGGGCAGGCCGCGGTGTTCGGTGCGCACGGAGTGCCAGGGGCCGGCGGCGACGGCGACGAGGTAGGTGGAGATCAGCGGGGTGGGCGCGGCCTGCCAGCGGCCTTCGCCGAGGTGTTCGGTGATGCCGTTGGCGAGGACGGTCCAGCCTTCGGGGGCGGTGACGGTCAGGTCGAAGACGGCCTTGAGGTCGGGCTGGTCGAAGGCGGCGAAGACGCGTTGGACGTCGTCCATGAACAGCTGGGTGTAGACGTAGGTCTCGCCGTCGGTGGGGTCGGTGAAGCGGTGCATGCCCTCGCCGGTGCGCGAGTAGCGCATGCCGGCCTCGATGTGCAGTTTGTGCTCGCCCGGAGTGAGGTCCTTGAGGGGCAGCCGGTTCTCGTCCAGGGTGTCCAGGTCGAGGTGGCGTCCGTCGAGGCGGGCGTTGCGCAGTTCGGCGGGCTTGAGCTCGACGAAGGTGTCCGATGCCTCGAGATCGCTCCGTACCGTGAAGTGGATGACGGTGACGGAGTCGAAGAGCTCGTCGCCTCGCGTCAGATCGAGTTCGATCTGGTAGCGGTGGACGTCGAGAAGCCGGGCACGGGTCTGCGCTTCGTCGCGCGTCAGTACGGACATGCAGGCCATGCTGCCTGATGCCACCGACAACGCACAGGCTCGGATCGGTAACGCGGCCTATGTCCGGTCCTGTTCGAGTTTTCCGGTTTGGGTTTCCGGGGGTCGCTGGTTCGGTACGCGGGCGTCGGGGTGGGGCAGTGCGGGCCGCGGGGGGTGGTCCCGAACGAGGGCGCGCAGTTCGCGGACCTCGCGTTCGAGGGCGAGGTGGCGCTGGTGGGTGTCGTACAGGTAGCGGACCTTGGTGCGCAGGGCCCAGGGGTCGATGGGTTTCATGACGAGGTCGGCGACGCCGAGTCCGAAGGCGGTGGAGGTCAGTTCGTGGTCGGCGCCGAAGCCGGTGAGCAGGATGACGGGGATGTGCTGGGTCTGTTCCACGCGCCGCATGTAGCGGACCACGTCGAGGCCGCTGACGCCGGGCATGCGCACATCGAGCAGGAGGAGGCCGACCCGGCCGCGGAGCACCTGCTTGAGTGCCTCGTCGCCGCTGGTGGCGCGGGCCAGCAGATAGCCCAGCGGCGCCAGGGCGCTCTCCAGTGCGTAGAGCGTGTCCTTGTGATCGTCAACGATGAGGATCTTGGATTCCGACGGCATGGCCCGGCGTCCCTCCCGCGTGGACAACCAGCTTATGTCCGGGCACTGACGGGGCGTGCTCGTCAGCTGACAAGGAGTGCACAGCGCAGCATGCCGCGCGCGGGCCCGCATGTCACGCCCCGGGGCGCAGAGGGCGAGGTCAATTGGCCGCCGGTGTAGAGCCGTTCACGGTGTCCTCGGCGATGATCTCGTGGTGCCTGATCACTTCGGCGATGATGAAATTGAGGAACTTCTCAGCAAAGGCGGGGTCCAGCTTGGCGCTCTCGGCGAGCGCGCGCAGCCGGGCGATCTGCCGGGCCTCACGGGCGGGATCGGCGGGCGGCAACTGGTGGGCGGCTTTGAGGTGGCCGACCTGCTGGGTGCACTTGAAGCGTTCGGCGAGCATGTGGACGACGGCCGCGTCGATGTTGTCGATGCTGTCGCGCAGCCGGGCGAGTTCCTCGCGGACGGCGGGGTCGACGTCACCGGTTGAGGTGTTGCTGGTGGTCATGGGCGAAACCCTACGGGGCAGCCGGGCCGCGCCCCGAAGGGGCGCGGGGAACTGCGCGACCAGCCACGACGGCGCCGCAGACGAAAGACGGCCCAACGGCGTGCTTCCAGCGGAGCGCTCAGCGCGGGCGTTCGATGACGGGTGGGTCGTCGGGGTCGGGGATGCGGTCGCTCCAGCCGCCGGGGACGGTGCGGCCCTCCTGGGCGCGGAAGCGGATGGGGGCCATGCCGACGCGGCGGGTGAACAGGCGGGAGAAGTAGGCGGGGTCGTCGTAGCCGACGCGGCGGGCGACGGCGGCGACGGGCAGTTCGGTGGCGGCGAGGAGTTCCTTGGCGCGGCCCAGGCGGATGCCGAGCAGGTAGTCCTTGGGGCTGCAGCCGGCCACGCGGCGGACGGCGGCGCGCAGTTCGGCGGTGGTCATGCCGTGCCGGGCGGCGTGGTCGGCGACCGACATCGGCAGACAGGCGTCGCGGGCGAGTGCCTTGAGGACCTGGTTCCCGGCGGGAGTCAGGTCGGCGCGGGCGCGGCGCAGGGCGACGAGGAGTTCGTGGACGGCGGCGCCGGTCTCCACTTCCAGGAGCGGGTTGTCGCGGCGGGCGGCGCGCACGATGCGGGCTATGACGGCGCGCGGGCCGGTGGCGTCCGCGAGGGGCACTACGGGGCGGCCGGGTTCGATGTAGCCGAGTTCGGTGTAGGTGGCGGTGGCGGGCCCGGCGAAGCCGACGAAGCCCTCGTCCCAGCCGGTGTCGGGGTCGGGCCCGTAGTGGTGCGGGATGCCGGGTGTGAGCCACAGCAGTGCGGGCGCGGTGACGGTGGTCCGGCGGCCGTCGGGGCCGGCGTACCAGCCGCCGCCGGTGCTGATCACGACGGCGACGTGGCTGTCGAGGGTGCGCGGTCCGACGGTGGGCAGGGCGCCGTACTGGAGGCCGACGCCGAGGCAGACCAGGCCGAGCCGGTGGTGGGCGGGGCCGGGCGTGAAGAACCGCATCCAGGTGTGGTACATCCGCGGCCGACTCCGCTCCGTGTCGTGTGCGTCCCGGTCGTTTCCGTCCCGGTTGTTTCCGTCCAACCAGCGCCGATCTTTGTCCATGGACGTGATCGCCGCCAGGGGTGAGGGTGGCGGCATGAGCGACTTCACGGTGGGGGACACGGATTTCCTGTTGGACGGGCGGCCGGTGCGGTTGCTGTCAGGTGCGCTGCACTACTTCCGCGTGCACGAGGAGCAGTGGGGGCACCGGCTGGCGATGCTGCGGGCGATGGGCCTGAACTGTGTGGAGACGTACGTCCCGTGGAATCTCCATGAGCCCGGTCCCGGCCGTTTCCGGGACGTGGGTGCGCTGGGCCGCTTCCTGGACGCGGCACGGGAGGCGGGCCTGTGGGCGATCGTGCGGCCGGGGCCGTACATCTGCGCCGAGTGGGAGAACGGTGGGCTGCCGCACTGGGTGCCGGGGCATGCACGCACGCGTGACGAGCGTTTTCTGCGTCCTGTGGAGCGTTGGTTCGGCCGGCTGCTGGAGGAGGTCGTGCCCCGGCAGATCGACCGCGGTGGCCCGGTGATCATGGTGCAGGTGGAGAACGAGTACGGCAGCTACGGCTCGGACGCGGAGTATCTGCGCCGGCTCGCCGAGCTGCTGCGGGACCAGGGTGTCACGGTGCCGTTGTTCACCTCGGACGGTCCGGAGGACCACATGCTCTCCGGCGGATCCGTGCCGGGTGTCCTCGCCACGGTGAATTTCGGCTCCCACGCGCGCGTGGCGTTCGAGACGCTGCGCGTGCACCGCCCCGAGGGTCCGCTGATGTGCATGGAGTTCTGGTGCGGCTGGTTCGACCACTGGGGCGGGCAGCACACCGTGCGCGACGCCCAGGATGTGGCCGCATCCCTGCGCGAGATCCTGGAGTGCGGTGCCTCGGTCAACATCTACATGGCGCACGGCGGCACCAACTTCGCCGGCTGGGCGGGCGCCAACCGGGGCGGCGGCGACATGCACGACGGGCCGCTGGAGCCGGACGTGACCTCCTACGACTACGACGCGCCGATCGACGAGTACGGCCGCCCCACGGAGAAGTTCTGGCGCCTGCGCGAGGTGCTCTCCGAGTACGCCGACGGTCCGCTGCCCGAACCGCCTCCGATGCCTGAGCAGTTGGGCGCCCCGGCCGACGTGGACCTCGCGGGCTGGGCGCCCCTGAGTGCCGTACTGGAGACGCTCGGCGGCCCGGAGACCACCTCTCCCCTCCCGCCGTCCTTCGAGGAGCTGGACGTCGACCGGGGGGTCGTACGGTACGAGGTCGCCGTGCCGGGGCCGCGGCAGCCGTACCCGCTGATCGCGCGCGGGCTGCGGGATCTGGCGGTGGTGTACGTCGACGGGGAAAGGGCCGGGGTGCTCACCGAGGGCGACGAGCAGCTGAAGGAGCCGATTGCCGGGCACGCGCGCGTGGAGCTGTGGGTGGAGTCCCTGGGGAGGGTCAATTACGGGCCGCGGTCCGGCGAGGCCAAGGGCATCACCGGAGGCATCCTGCACGAGCGGCAGTTTCTGCACGGGGTACGCGCGCGTGGACTGCGGCTGGACGCCTTCGACGCGGGGGTGGACGGTGTGCCCTTCGAGCCGCCGGCCGGGGAGGGTGCTCCCGGCCTGTACCGGGGTACCGTCATGGTCCGTGGCGCCGGGGACGCCTGCCTGGAGCTCCCGGGCTGGACGCGCGGGTTCGTGTGGATCAACGGCTTCAACCTGGGCCGTTACTGGTCGGCGGGCCCACAGCGCACGTTGTACGTCCCCGGACCGGTGCTGCGGGAGGGCGGCAACGAGGTGTGGGTTCTGGAGTTCGAGGGGCCGTCGGCGGAAGCCGGGCTCCGCCTGACCGCCGACCCGCGAAACCCGCTCATACCCTCGTAGAGTGGAATCGGGTCAGGCGTCTTGGGGGTACAGACGTGGCGAACGACGGACCGGTCGAGCACGGCTACCCACACCTGGAGACGGTGCGGGAGTCGATCACCGCGCTCTACAAGCGGCTGTCGTACGACACCATCCAGACGTTCGCGACCAGCGTGGCCCCCGTCGACGTGGCGTTCTGCGACACCGACGACCTGTATCTGGGCGCCCAGCGGGTGGCACGGGAGCTGGCGCGGCACTACCGGCTCCCGGACGCCCGGGTGATCGTCAGCTTCCGCGAGATGAAGCACGCCGCGAACGTCGAACTCGCCGCGGGCCCCGAGTACTTCGTCGAGCTGAACGACCGCTTCCGCACCCACCGGCGGGACATCGGCGCGGCCCTCGCCCACGAGATCATGCACGTCTATCTGCACCGCCTCGACCTGTCGTTCCCCGGCACCCGAGACAACGAGATCCTCACCGACACCGCGACGACGTATCTGGGCGCCGGCTGGCTGCTCCTCGACGCCTACCGGGAGGACGCGTCGTCGTCGCAGAAGCTCGGCTATCTGACACCGGAGGAGTTCGGGTACGTCCTGGCCAAGCGCGCCCTGATCTTCGGCGAGGACCCGTCCGTGTGGTTCACCAGTCCGCAGGCCTACACGGCGTACACGAAGGGCATGGTCCAGGCCCGCCGCGACGAGCAGCAGCCCCCGCTGACGGCGGCCGGCTGGGCGGGCCGCCGCCGCTACGCCCGCGACCGCCGCCACGTCCACGGCCCTCAGCCCGGCGTCCCCTACACCTTCAGCCCCGACGGCGGCGGACACCTCCGCGTCACGTTCCCCTGCCCGACCTGCCACCAGCGGATCAGGGTGCCGGTGCGGGGGCGGATGCGGGCGCGGTGTTCGTTGTGCCGGACGGTGCTGGAGTGCGATACGTAGGCGACTGTTCTTCGTGCCGGACGAGTGCGAGGCGCAGGCTGCCCTCACGTCCCGTACACCTCTCCCGGCACCTCTGCTTCCTCCAGCAGCTTCAGCACCGTCTCCCCCACCTCCCCCGCACCCCACCGCGCCCCTTTGTCGGCGGTCGGCCCCGCGCGCCAGCCCTCCATGACCGTGATCCGGCCGCCCTCCGCCTCGAAGACCCGCCCGGTCACCCCCGCGCTCCCCGCCGAGCCCAGCCAGACCACCAGCGGCGAGACGTTCTCCGGGGCCATCGTGTCGAAGCCGGCGTCCGGCGCCGCCATGGTCTCGGCGAAGGTGTGTTCCGTCATCCGCGTACGGGCCGCAGGGGCGATCGCGTTGACCTGAACCCCGTATCGAGCGAGCTCGGCCGCGGCGACCAGCGTCAGCCCGACGATCCCGGCCTTCGCCGCGCTGTAGTTGCCCTGCCCGACCGAGCCGAGCAGCCCCGCTCCGCTGCTGGTGTTGACGATCCGCGCGTCGGGCACACGGCCTGACTTGGCCTCGGCACGCCAGTGCGCGGCGGCGTGCTTCAGCGGCAGGAAGTGACCCTGGAGGTGGACGCGTACGACGGCGTCCCAGTCGTCCTCGTCCAGGTTGACCAGCATCCGGTCGCGCAGAAAGCCCGCGTTGTTGACGAGGGTGTCGAGCCGGCCGTAGGTCTCCAGGGCGGTCCGGATCAGTGCGGCGGCGCCGTCGGTCGTGGCGATGTCGCCGCCGTGCGCGACCGCCTCGCCGCCCGCCGCGCGGATCTCCTCGACGACCTGGCCGGCCGGGCTGCCGGGGCCCGGGGTGCCGTCCAGGCCGACGCCGAGGTCGTTGACGACGACCCGGGCGCCCTCGGCGGCGAACGCCAGCGCGTGGGCGCGGCCGAGGCCGCGGCCGGCGCCGGTGACGATCACGACGCGTCCGTCGCAGATTCCGGTCATGGTGCGTCTCCTTGTCGACTCATCGCTCTTGTCTCCCCGGGCGCTCATCTCACGTCTCTTTGTTGGCGGTTGCGGCATCCAGGAAGGCGGGCCGCTCCCCTCCGCCGTGCACCAGCAGGCTCGCCCCGCTGATGTAGGCGGCCGCGTCGGAGGCGAGGAAGACCGCGGCGGCGCCGACGTCGGCGGGATCGGCGAGGCGGCCGAGCGGGACGGTGCGGCCGACCGCCTCGATGCCGTCGTCGCCGCCGTAGTGCAGGTGGGACAGCTCCGTGCGGACCATGCCGACGACGAGGGTGTTGACGCGGACCTCCGGCGCCCACTCCACGGCCATCGACCGGGCGAGGCTCTGCAGGCCCGCCTTGGCCGCGCCGTACGCCGCCGTGCCGGGTGAGGGGCGGTCGCCGCTGACGCTGCCGATCATGACGACGGCGCCGCGGGATCGCCTGAGGTGCTCGTAGGCGGCGAGGGAGGCGGTCAGTGGAGCGATCAGGTTCAGCTCGACGACCCGTGAGTGCCGCTCGGCGTCCGCGTCGGCCAGTCGCCGGAAGGGGCTGCCGCCCGCGTTGTTGACGAGTACGTCGAGCCGGGGCAGTCCGCCGAAGAAGGCGCGCACGGCGTCCGGGTCCCGCAGGTCCAGGGGCACGAACTCGGTTCCCTCGACGGGGTCTTCGGGTGGTCGGCGCGCGCAGGTGACGACCTCCGCGCCCGCCTCGACGAACGCCTTCGCGATGCCCGCGCCGACGCCGCGGGTGCCGCCGGTGACGACGGCGACGCGGCCGCCGAGGGGCCGGTCGCGGGGATGGGCAGGGTTTTCCACAGGGTCTGGCGCTTGGTTTTCCACAGGGCCTCCCGCCGCGATCCGCCTGCTGCTAGCTTCGAAGCCTCACACCTAACAAATGTTTGGTGGAAAGGTAGCTGAGTGCGAAGGTAGCTGATGCGCCCATGGGTGTCTCCACCTCGTCCCCGGAAAAGGGGTCCGAGAAAGACGGAATCGCCGTTGTCACAGTCGACTTCCCGCCGGTGAACGCCCTGCCGGTGGACGGCTGGTTCGCGCTGGCCGACGCGGTGCGCGCGGCCGGCCGCGACCCGGAGGTGCGGTGCGTCGTGCTGGCCGCCGAGGGGCGGGGGTTCAACGCGGGCGTGGACATCAAGGAGATACAGGCGCGTGGGCAGAGCGCGCTGGTCGGCGCCAACCGGGGCTGCTTCGCGGCGTTTTCGGCGGTGTATGAGTGCGAGGTGCCCGTGGTGGCGGCGGTGCAGGGCTTCTGCCTGGGAGGGGGCATCGGTCTGGTGGGGAACGCGGATGTGATCGTGGCGAGCGAGGACGCCGCTTTCGGGCTGCCCGAGCTGGACCGTGGAGCACTGGGCGCCGCCACCCACCTGACCCGGCTGGTCCCGCAGCACCTGATGCGCGCCCTGTACTACACCTCGCGGACGGCGACCGCCGCCGAGCTGCACGCGCACGGTTCGGTGTGGCGGGTGGTGCCCCGCGAGGAACTCCCTTCGGCTGCCCTGGAGTTGGCCCGCGAGATAGCCGCGAAGGACGGAGAACTGCTCCGGCTGGCCAAGGCCGCGATCAACGGCATCGACCCGGTGGACGTGCGCCGCAGCTACCGCTTCGAGCAGGGCTTCACCTACGAGGCGAGCGTGAGCGGCGTGGGCGACCGGGTCCGCGACACCTTTGGAAAGGACGGTGACTGAGTGGGCGACACGACGACGACCGCTGTGGGTGACAAGACGATGACCGCCGACGAGGCCGTCTCCGGGCTGGAGAGCGGCATGACCCTCGGCATCGGCGGCTGGGGCTCGCGCCGCAAACCGATGGCCCTGGTGAGAGCAGTGCTCCGGTCCGGCATCACCGACCTCACGGTGGTGTCGTACGGCGGCCCGGACGTCGGCATGCTCGCCGCCGCCGGCCGGATCCGCAAACTGGTCGCCCCCTTCGTCACCCTCGACTCGATCCCCCTCGAACCGCACTACCGGGCGGCCCGCGAGCGGGGGGAGCTGGAGCTGATGGAGATCGACGAGGCGATGTTCATGTGGGGGCTGCACGCGGCGGCGAACCGGCTGCCCTTCCTGCCGGTGCGGGCCGGGATCGGTTCCGATGTGATGCGGGTCAACCCGGGTCTGCGGACGGTGACGTCGCCGTACGACGACGGGGAGACGTTCGTGGCCATGCCCGCCCTGCGCCTGGACGCGGCCCTGGTCCATGTCAACCGCGCCGACCGGCGGGGCAACGGCCAGTATCTGGGGCCCGACCCGTACTTCGACGACCTGTTCTGCGAGGCGGCGGACGCGGCGTTCGTCTCCTGCGAGCGGATCGTGGACACCGCCGAGCTGACGAAGGAGGCCGCACCCCAGACCCTGCTGATCAAACGCCATGCGGTGACGGGCGTGGTGGAGGCGCCGGGCGGCGCGTACTTCACGTCCTGCGCGCCCGACTACGGGCGGGACGAGGCCATGCAGAAGGAGTACGCCTCCACACCCTGGGCGGAGTTCGCCGAGCGGTTCCTCAACGGGCCCGAGGGGGAGAGGACATGACCGTGACGCGGAGTGAGTTCTGTGTGATCGCCTGCGCCGAGGCCTGGCGCGGCGCCGGTGAGATCCTGGCGAGCCCCATGGGCCTGATCCCCTCCGTCGGCGCGCGCCTCGCCCGGCTCACCTTCGCACCGGACCTGTTGCTGACCGACGGTGAGGCGATGCTGGTCGACGTGGACGGCACCGTCGAGGGCTGGCTGCCGTACCGGCAGCATCTGGCCCTCGTCACCGGAGGCCGGCGGCACGTGATGATGGGCGCGAGTCAGATCGACCGCTTCGGCAACCAGAACATCTCCTGCATCGGCGACTGGGAGAAGCCGAAGCGGCAGCTTCTGGGGGTGCGGGGCGCGCCGGTCAACACCCTCAACAATCCGACCAGTTACTGGATCCCGAAGCACTCCCGGCGGGTGTTCGTGGAGAAGGTCGACATGGTGTGCGGCGTGGGGTACGACCATGCGGGCGGTGCCCGCCATCACCGCATCCCCCGGGTCGTCTCCGACCTCGGCGTCTTCGACTTCGACACCCCGGACCGCTCGATGCGGCTGGCCTCGCTGCATCCGGGCGTGAGCGTCGAGGAGGTCAGGGACGCGACGGGGTTCGCGCTGACGGTCCCGGACGAGGTGCCGTCCACCCGCGAGCCGACGCCCACCGAACTGCGCCTGATCCGTGAGGTGATCGACCCGGACAACCGGCGCGCGCGTGAGGTCCCCGAGGGGGCGAGGGCCTGATGGACACCGCGCTCACCCGGCTGGTCGGGGTCCGCCACCCGATCGTGCAGACGGGCATGGGCTGGGTGGCGGGCCCGCGTCTGGTCTCGGCGACGGCGAACGCGGGCGGGCTGGGCATCCTGGCTTCGGCGACGATGACGACCGACCGGTTGCGTGAGGCGATACGCGAGGTCGCGTCCCGTACGACGGCGCCGTTCGGGGTCAATCTCCGCGCCGACGCCTCCGACGCCGGGGACAGGGCGCGGATCCTGATCGAGGAGGGCGTCCGGGTCGCCTCCTTCGCGCTGGCGCCCTCCCCCGAGCTGATCGGCACGCTCAAGGACGCGGGCGTGGTCGTGATCCCGACGGTCGGCGCCCGGCGTCATGCCGAGAAGGTCGCGGCCTGGGGCGCGGACGCGGTGATCGTGCAGGGCGGCGAGGGCGGCGGGCACACCGGCGAGGTGGCGACGACGGTGCTGCTGCCGCAGGTCGTGGACGCGGTGCGCATACCCGTGGTGGCGGCAGGCGGCTTCTTCGACGGCCGGGGCCTGGTCGCGGCGCTGGCCTACGGAGCGGCGGGCGTCGCCATGGGCACTCGCTTCCTGCTCACCTCGGACTCGACGGTGCCGGACGCGGTCAAGGCGCGGTACCTGACGGCGAGCGTCCGGGACGTCACGGTCACCCGGGCGGTCGACGGCCTTCCCCACCGCATGCTCCGCACGGAACTGGTCGACTCGCTGGAGAACTCCGGCCGCACCAGAACCCTGCTACGAGCCCTGGGCCACGCGGCCCGCTTCCGGAAGCTGTCCGGCCTCGGCTGGCCGACGATGATCCGCGACGGTCTCGCCCTCAAACACGGCAAGAACCTCTCCTGGAGCCAGGTCCTGCTCGCCGCGAACACTCCGATGCTGCTCAGAGCGTCGATGGTGGACGGCCGTACGGACCTCGGCGTGATGGCGGCAGGGCAGGTCGCCGGAGTCATCGACGACCTGCCGACATGCGCAGAACTAATCGACCGGATCATGAAGGAGGCCGAGGAGACACGTGAACGACTGACGGCCCCCTAGCAACCCACAGTTCGGCAGCGCCCCGTAAGGGGCGCGGGGAACTGCGCGACCAGCCACAACGGAGCCGCAGACAATCGACGACCCAGCGCGGCACCTCCCAGCGGAGCGCCCGTCACAGCCTCTCAATGATCGTCACGTTCGCCTGCCCCCCGCCCTCACACATCGTCTGCAGCCCGAACCGCCCGCCCGTGCGCTCCAGTTCGTGCAGCAGGGTCGTCATCAGCTTCGCGCCGGTCGCGCCGAGCGGGTGACCGAGGGCTATCGCACCGCCGTTGACGTTGACCTTCTCCGGATCGGCGCCCGTCTCCTTCAGCCAGGCCAGGACGACGGGGGCGAAGGCCTCGTTGATCTCGACGAGGTCGATCGCGTCGATGGAAAGGCCGGTCTTCTTCAAGGCGTGGGCGGTGGCCGGTATCGGAGCGGTCAGCATCCGGATCGGGTCCTCGCCGCGCACCGAGAGATGGTGGACTCGGGCGCGCGGTGTCAGCCCGTGCTCACGCACCGCCTGCTCGGAGGCCAGCAGCATGGCAGCGGCTCCGTCGGAGACCTGCGAGGAGCAGGCGGCCGTGATCGTGCCGCCGTCGATGACCGGCTTGAGCCCGGCCATCTTCTCCAGGGAGGTGTCCCGGCGCGGCCCCTCGTCGAGGGTCACCTCGCCGTACGGCACGGTCTCGCGCTGGAAGCGGCCCTCGTCGATCGCCCGCAGCGCCCTCTGGTGCGAGCGCAGCGCGAACTCCTCCTGGTCCTGCCTGCTGATCCCCCACTTGCCGGCGATCATCTCGGCGCCGACGAACTGGTTGACCGCCCGGTCCCCGTACCGCGCCCGCCAGCCCTCGCTGCCCGCGAAGGGGCCCTGGGTGAAGCCCAGCGGCTCGGCGGCCTGCCGGGTCGCATAGGCGATCGGGATCTGCGACATGTTCTGCACACCGCCCGCGACGACCAGGTCCTGTGTCCCGGAGAGCACGCCCTGCGCCGCGAAGTGCACGGCCTGCTGCGAGGACCCGCACTGCCGGTCCACCGTCACACCCGGCACCTCCTCCGGCAGCCCGGCGGCCAGCCAGCAGGTGCGGGCGATGTCGCCGGCCTGCGGCCCGACCGCGTCCAGGCAGCCGAAGACGACGTCCTCGACGGCGGCGGGATCGACACCCGACCGCGCGACCAGTTCCTTCAGCACATGCGCGCCCAGGTCGGCCGGATGGACCCCGCTCAGTCCTCCCCCGCGCCGCCCCACGGGCGTACGGACCGCTTCGACGATGTAGGCCTCGGCCATGGCAACTCCCCAGACTTCCGGACTCCAGCAGTGGGTTATGTACGTACGGCGATCCCGTCCAGCACCATCGACAGGTACTGCCGGGCGATCTCCTCGGGGCTGTGGTGTCCGCCGGGCCGGTACCAGGACGCGGCGACCCACACCGTGTCCCGCACGAACCGGTAGGTGAGGCGGACGTCGAGGTCGGACCGGAAGACCTCGGCCGCGACCCCGCGCTCCAGCGTGGACAGCCACGCCTTCTCGAACTTGCGCTGCGATTCGGCGAGGAACGCGAACCGTTCCTGCGCCACGAGGTGCTTGGACTCCTTCTGGTAGATCGCGACGGCGGCGCGGTGCCGGTCGATCTCCCGGAACGACTCGGTGATCAGGGCCTCCAGCGTCTCGCGCGGCCCCAGCTCGGCGGCGCCCAGGACGGCGTCGTACCCGTCCCAGAGCTCGTCGAGGAACGTCCGCAGGATCTCCTCCAGCATCGATTCCTTGGAGTCGAAGTGGTAGTAGAGGCTGCCGGCCAGCATCCCCGCGTGGTCCGCGATCTTGCGGACGGTGGTGGCGTTGTATCCCTGCTCGGCGAAGACCTCGGCGGCGGTGTCGAGGAGCTCGCGCCGGCGCTCGGGGGCGGCGGTCACCTGGGGCTTCTTCTTCGTAGGCACAAGCACATTGTGGGCCGCTCCGTGGTCAGGGATGCCGGCTGCTGACGGAGACGACCTCTCCGGTCATGTACGAGGAGTAGCCCGACGCCAGGAACACGATCACGTTGGCCACCTCCCAGGGCTCGGCGTACCGCCCGAAGGCCTCCCGCTGGGTCAGCTCGGCCAGCAGGTCGGGGCTGGTGACCTTCACCAGGTGCGGATGCATGGCGAGGCTCGGCGAGACCGCGTTGACTCGCACCCCGAACTCGGCGGCCTCCAGCGCCGCGCACCGGGTCAGCGCCATCACCCCGGCCTTCGCGGCGGCGTAGTGCGCCTGTCCGGCCTGGGCGCGCCAGCCGACGACGGAGGCGTTGTTGACGATCACCCCACCGTCGCCGCCGGTCCGGAACAGCCGTAGGGCGGCCCGGGTGCACCGAAAGGTCCCGGTCAGCGTCACATCGAGCACCTTCGACCACTGCTCGTCGGTCATGTCGACGAGGTCCGAAGTCCCGCCCAGCCCGGCGTTGTTGACGACGACATCCAGTAGGCCGTGTTTCTCGACCGCCGCCTCGAACAGCGCGCTCACCTGCGTCTCGTCGGTGACATCGCACGGCAGCGCGGCAACGGCCGCCCCGAACTCCCCGGCCAGCTCGGCCTCGTACTCCTTGAGCCGCCGCACATGCGCGTCGCTGATCAGCACGCGCGCGCCCTCCTCCAGGAAGCGCCGCGCGGTCGCCCCGCCGATCCCCGCCCCGGCCGCCGCGGTGATGACGGCGGTGCGGCCCTTCAGCAGCCCGTGCCCGGGCACGTAGGCCGGACTCTCGACGCCTGTCATAGGGACACGCTAACCTACCAAACACTTGTTAGGGAAGAGCGTGAGACGACCACGCGAAGACCACGAGAAGACCGCTGAGGAGATCACGGCCGAGGGGGACGCCACCGATGGATCTCGCCTTCACACACGAAGAGGACGCCTTCCGGGCCGAGGCCCGCGCCTGGCTGCACGCGCATGTGCCGTCCGCGCCCCTGCCCTCGCTGGAGACGGAGGAGGGCTTCCGGGCTCATCGCGCGTGGGAGGCGGAGCTGGCCGCGGACCGCTGGTCGGTGGTGGACTGGCCGAGCGCGTACGGCGGCCGGGACGCGGGCCTGATCAGATGGCTGATCTTCGAGGAGGAGTACTACGCGGCGGGCGCACCCGGCCGCGTCAGCCAGAACGGCATCAGCCTCCTCGCCCCCACCCTCTTCGACCACGGCACGGAGCGACAACGCGCGCGTGTGCTGCCGCCCATGGCCTCCGGCGAGGTGATCTGGGCCCAGGCGTGGTCGGAGCCCGAGGCCGGTTCGGACCTCGCATCCCTGAAAGCCAAGGCTGTCCGCACGGACGGCGGCTGGCTACTGACCGGCCAGAAGACCTGGTCGTCACGGGCCGCCTTCGCCGACCGCGCGTTCGGCCTGTTCCGCACCGATCCGGACACCCCGAAGCCCCACCAGGGCCTGACCTACCTGATGTTCGACCTGCGCGCACCGGGCGTCACCGTCCGCCCGATCGGCCGCCTCGACGGAAAGCCCGCGTTCGCCGAGCTGTTCCTGGACGAGGTGTTCGTGCCGGACGAGGACGTGATCGGCGAACCCGGGCAGGGCTGGCGGATCGCGATGTCGACAGCGGGCAACGAACGCGGGCTGAAGCTGCGCTCTCCGGGCCGTTTCCTCGCGAGCGCCGACCACCTGCTGACGCTCTGGCAGGCGCAAGGAGAACCGAAATCCACGAAACCCCGTGTCGCCGACGCCCTGATCGGCGCCCGCGCCTACCAGCTCTTCACCTACGCCGCCGCCTCCCGCTTCCTCGACGGCCGGGAGCTCGGCCCGGAGTCCAGCCTGAACAAGGTCTTCTGGTCCGAATACGACATCGCGCTGCACGAGACGGCCCTCGATCTCCTGGCCGAGGAGGGCGAGTTCACGGACACGGACTGGTCGGAGCGGTACGTATTCGCACTCGCCGGCCCCATCTACGCCGGCACGAACGAGATCCAGCGGGACATCATCGCCGAACGCCTGCTGGGCCTCCCGAAAGGACGCCGCTGATGCGCTTCCTCCTCAACGCCGAGCAGCGCGCGTTCGCCGCCTCGCTGGACGCGATGCTGACCTCCGCGGACACGCCCACGGTGGTAAGGGACTGGAGCCGCGGCGAGCACGGCAGCGGGCGCGCGCTGTGGGGCCGTATCGCCGAAGCGGGCGTGTTCGCACTGGCGGTGCCGGAGGAGTACGACGGACTGGGGCCCCGGCCCGTCGAACTCGCCCTCGCTTTCGTCGAGTTGGGGCGACATGCGGTGCCCGGCCCGCTGGTGGAGACCGTGACCGCGGCAGTCCTGCTCGACAAGGACGAACGCCTGCTACCGCATCTCGCCTCCGGCGAGACCATGGCCACCGTGGCATACGGCAGCCCGTACGCCCTCGACGGCGACGCGGCCACGATCCGTCTCGCCCTCACCCTCGACTCCCTCCACCTGTCCCCCGGCCACGGCCCCGTCCGCCCCTCCCTCGACCCCGCCCGCCGCCTCACCCCCCTCACCCCGGGCGGCGAACTCCTCACCCCCACCCCACCCGTCGAGCAAGCCCTCACCTGGGCCCGCCTCACCACCGCCGCCCAGGCGCTGGGCGTCGGACTCGCCCTCCTCGACAAGACCGTCGCCTACGTCAAGCAGCGCACTCAGTTCGGCACCCCCATAGGCTCGTTCCAAGCCGTCAAGCACAGACTGGCCGACGCGAAGATCGCCCTGGAGTTCGCCCGCCCCCTGCTCTTCGGCGCCGCGCTGACCATGGACGCCGCCGATGTCGCCGCAGCCAAGGTCACGGCCTGCGAGGCGGCGTATGCGACGGCGCGGACCGCGCTGCAGCTGCATGGCGCGATCGGCTACACCGCGGAGTACGACCTGTCGCTGTGGCTGACCAAGGCCCGTGCCCTGCGCACCGCCTGGGGCACCCCGGACGAGTGCCGGGCCCTGGTCGTCAGGGGTGGTGGTCGCCGCTGGTGACTTCCCGGTACTCCTCCACCGTCGGCTTCTCGATCCGCTTGCCGGGCCCGAACATGGCCTGCGCGAGCCGGGCCCGCAGCCGCTGGGACGGTTTCACCCGGCGGCGGACACCGCCGGCGTCGACGAGCGGTCCGAGCTCGTACGGCGGGTTCTGCTCATGCTGGGTCAGGGTGAACAGCTGCTCCTGCGAGACGGGTTCATGGACCTCGATGTACTCGCCGTTCGGCAGCCTCTTGATGGTGCCCGTCTCCCTGCCGTGCAGCACCTTGTTCCGGTCACGGCGCTGGAGGCCGAGACAGATCCGCTTGGTGATGCTGTAGGCGAGGACCGGCACCACGAAGACGGCGATCCGCACGAACCAGGTGATGTCGTTGATGGACAGATGCAGATGGGTGGCCACGATGTCGTTGCCGCCGCCGATCAGCAGCACCATGTACAGGCTGATCCAGGCCACGCCGAGCCCGGTGCGCACGGGCGCGTTGCGCGGCCGGTCCAGGATGTGGTGTTCGCGTTTGTCGCCGGTGACCCATGCCTCGACGAAGGGGTACACGCCGATGGCGAGCATGACCAGCGGGAACAGCGCGAAGGGGATGAACACGCCCAGCGCGAGGGTGTGGCCCCAGAGGTTGATCTCCCATCCCGGCATCACCCGGATCAGCCCCTCGGAGAACCCGAGATACCAGTCGGGCTGGGCGCCGGTCGTCACCAGATCGGGGCGGTAGGGCCCGAAGGCCCACACGGGGTTGATGCTGGCGATGCCGCCCATCATCGTCAGCACGCCGAAGACGAGGAAGAAGAAGCCGCCCGCCTTCGCCATGTAGACCGGCAGGAAGGGCATGCCGACCACCGACCTGTTGTCGCGGCCGGGGCCGGGATACTGCGTGTGCTTGTGGTAGAAGACCAGGATCAGATGGGCGGCCACCAGCCCCAGCATGATCCCGGGCAGCAGCAGGACATGGATCGGGAACAGGCGCGAGATGATGTCGTGCCCCGGGAACTCCCCGCCGAAGAGGAAGAACGACAGATACGTCCCGACGATCGGGACGGACAGGATCGCGCCCTGGGCGAAGCGGATGCCGGTGCCGGAGAGCAGGTCGTCGGGGAGTGAGTAGCCGGTCAGGCCGGTGATGATGCCGAGCATCAGCAGAGTCCAGCCGAAGACCCAGTTGAGCTCGCGCGGCTTGCGGAACGCGCCGGTGAAGAAGATCCGCATCATGTGCACGAGCATGGCGCTGACGAAGACCAGCGCCGCCCAGTGGTGGATCTGCCGGATCAGCAGCCCGCCGCGCACATCGAAGCTGATCTCCAGCGTGGATTCGAACGCCCTGGTCATCAGGACACCGTTGAGCGGCTCGTACGAGCCGTGGTACTCGACCTCGACCATGCTCGGCTCGAAGAACAGGGTGAGGTAGACGCCCGTGAGGATCAGCACGATGAAGCTGTAGAGCGCGACCTCGCCCAGCAGGAAGGACGGGTGGTCGGGGAAGACCTTGCGCATCTGGGCCTTGGCCAGCCCGTAGATCCCGAGCCGCCCGTCGGCCCAGTCCGCGAGTTTCTCGCCCTTGCCGGGAGCCTGCCTGCGCGAGCGGGCGGACCCGCCCGCCTGGTCCACCGATCGTGCGCCGTCCATGCGTCGTCGCCTCCCCGTCGGATCTCACTCAGGGTGGCACGGCTGTCACGGCTCAGCCAACGGTGCGAGCAGACGAGTGGCTCAGGCCGGTCCCACGATCCCCGCCGCCCGCGCCGCCACCAGCCACTTCGGGAACTCGGCCACCAGCCGGTCGTACAACTCGCTGTCGGACACCTTCCGCGGATCCGGGCCGGCGTGGAAGAACCCGGCGTTGTCGACGGCCCGCTTGTCCGGCACCGCCAACTCGTCGAGCTTGCGCAGATACTCGAACTGCCGGCTCTTCGGATCGCCGAAGCCGATGAACTGCCAGAACAGCGGCAGTCTGGCCGCCTTGCACAGATACCGTTCCGCGGCGAGCTTGTTGATCGGGCCACCGTCGGTCTGGAAGACCACCAGGGCCGGGTCCTTGGAACCGCTGTCGAGGTAGTGGTCGATGACCGCGTCCATCGCGAGGTGATAGCTGGTCTTGCCCATGTGCCCGAGTCCGGCCACGATCCGGTCGATCCGGCCGCGGTGGTCGGCGAGGGCGATGTCGGTGACCGCGTCGACGTCCGTGGAGAAGAACACCACGGGCACGGTGCCGTCGTCGTCGAGGTGCGCGGACAGCCCCAGCACCCGGTCGGCCAGCGCCTGCACACTGCCGTCCTTGTAGTACGGCTTCATGGACCCGGAGTAGTCGACGACCAGATAGACCGCCGCCCGCTGCCCGTCCAGGCCGTGCTTCGTGAGCGACACCCCTGCGCTCTTGTAGAGGCTGACCAGCGCGGGCGCGGTCTCCTCCACCTTGCTGAGACTGATCGCGGCCATGCCGGCTCCCCCTTCACTCACCAGAACTGACACCGAGGTCAGGACTGACGCCGAGGCTACGGCACTGCGGCCCCACCTCTCCCTCCGTCCACAGGTGTTCGCTATTTTGTTCGCCGCCGTCCGTCGCCGCCCCCATAAGTCCCCACGAGGAGCCGGTTCCGTGGAACCCGAGTCCGCCGTCACCACCTGCTACCGCCATCCCAAGGTGGAGTCCCACGTCCGCTGCACCCGCTGCGAGCGGTACATCTGCCCGGACTGCATGCGGGAGGCGGCCGTCGGCCACCAGTGCCCCGAGTGCGTGAAGGAGGGGGCGCGGACGGTACGGCAGGCCCGGACCGTCGTCGGCGGGCGGGTCTCGGCGACGCCTGTCGTGACGTACGCACTCATCGCGCTCAACGTGCTCGCGTATCTGGGCGAGTTGGTGCGTCCGGCGATCGTGGAACGGTTCGAGATGCTGGGCGCCGGGCTGGCCGGGCCGGACGGCGGGCACTACGTGTGGCAGGACACCTATCCGGCGGGGTTCCAGCCGGAGGGGGTCGTGGACGGGGAGTGGTACCGGCTGCTGACCGGTGCCTTTCTCCATCTTCCCCCCACCGAGGGCACGTTCGGGATCCTGCACATCGTGATGAACATGGCGTCGCTGTGGAGCGTGGGCCGGGTCGTCGAGGCACAACTCGGCCGCGTCCGCTACCTCGCCCTCTATCTGCTCTCCGCGCTCGGCGGCTCGGTGCTGGTGCTGCTGCTCGCGCCCGGGACGCCGACGGTCGGCGCGTCCGGCGCGATCTTCGGGCTCGGCGCCGCCTACTACGTCATGGCCCGGCGGCTCGGGGCGAACATGGACGCCGTCAACCGTTTCATGGCGGGCCTGCTGCTGTGGTTGCTGATCTCCGCGGGGCTCACGTCCTGGCAGGGGCACTTGGGCGGGCTGCTCGCGGGTGCGGTGGTGACGGTGGCCTTCGCCTACGCGCCGCGCAATCGGCGCTCACTGGTCCAGGCGGGCGTCTGCCTGGCACTCCTCGCCCTGCTCGCCGTACTGGCCATCGGCAAGGTGAGCGCACTGGCGTGAGAAAAGCGGCGGCGCCTGCCCAGTCGTCCGGTCGGGGACTAGGGGGCAGGCGCCGTCGGGTGTACCGCACGCCTTTGTGCGGGACGTTTCTTGGGGCCGATCAGACCATCAGCGAGCGGTCCGTCGGACGGATCGGTGCCGGCAGGTCGCTCACGCCCGTCAGGAAGCGGTCGCACCCGCGGGCGGCCGAGCGGCCCTCCGCGATCGCCCAGACGATCAACGACTGACCACGGCCCGCGTCACCGGCGACGAAGACACCGGGGACGTTGGTCTGGAAGTCGCCGTCACGGGCGATGTTGCCGCGCTCGTCGAGGTCCAGGCCGAACTGCTCGACCAGGCCGTTCTCCCGGTCGGTGCCCGTGAAGCCCATCGCCAGCGTGACCAGCTGGGCGGGGATCTTGCGCTCCGTGCCCGGCTTCGGCGTCAGCTTGCCGTCGATGAACTCGACCTCGGTGAGGTGCAGCCACTGGACGTTGCCGTCCTCGTCGCCCTCGAAGTGGGTGGTGGAGACGGAGTAGACCCGCTCGCCGCCCTCCTCGTGCGCGGACGTGACCTTGTAGAGCATCGGGAAGGTCGGCCACGGCTGGTGCGGCGCCCGGTCCTCGCCCGGCCTGGGCATGATCTCCAGCTGCGTGACGGAGGCAGCGCCCTGGCGGTGGGCGGTGCCCACGCAGTCGGCGCCGGTGTCACCGCCGCCGATCACGACGACGTGCTTGCCCTCGGCCGTGATGGGGGGCGTCACGAAGTCGCCCTCCTGGACCTTGTTGGCCAGCGGCAGGTACTCCATGGCCTGGTGGATGCCCTTGAGCTCACGGCCGGGGACCGGGAGGTCACGGGCGGTCGTCGCACCGGCGGCGATGACGATCGCGTCGTACCGCTTCTTCAGGTCGGTCGCCTTGAGGTCGCGGCCGATCTCGATACCGGTACGGAAGCGGGTGCCCTCCGCGCGCATCTGCTCGATACGGCGGTTGATGTGCCGCTTCTCCATCTTGAACTCGGGGATGCCGTAGCGCAGGAGGCCGCCGATACGGTCCGCGCGCTCGTAGACGGCGACGGTGTGGCCCGCCCGGGTGAGCTGCTGGGCGGCGGCGAGACCGGCGGGGCCGGACCCGATGACCGCGACCGTCTTGCCGGACAGGCGCTCCGGCACCTGCGCGGCGACGTCACCGGTCTCCCACGCCTTGTCGATGATCGAGACTTCGACGTTCTTGATGGTGACGGCGGGCTGGTTGATGCCGAGCACACACGCCGACTCGCACGGAGCCGGGCACAGGCGGCCGGTGAACTCCGGGAAGTTGTTCGTGGCGTGCAGGCGCTCGGACGCGGCGGCCCAGTCCTCGCGGTAGGCGTAGTCGTTCCACTCGGGGATCAGGTTCCCCAGCGGACAGCCGTTGTGGCAGAACGGGATACCGCAGTCCATGCAGCGGCTGGCCTGCTTGCTGATGATCGGCAGCAGCGAGCCGGGGACGTAGACCTCGTTCCAGTCCTTGAGGCGTACGTCGACGGGGCGGGACTTGGCGACCTCGCGGCCGTGGTTGAGAAAGCCCTTGGGATCAGCCATTGGTCGCCGCCTCCATCATCTTCTCGGTGATCTCGGTCTCGGAGAGACCGGCTCGCTCGGCGGCGTCCTTGGCGGCGAGCACTGCCTTGTACGTGCTGGGGATGATCTTGCTGAAGCGGTCCACCGACTCGGACCACTCGGCGAGGAGCTTCCCGGCGACCGTGGAGCCGGTCTCCTCCGCGTGCCGGCGCACCACATCGTGCAGCCACTGCTTGTCGGTGTCGTCCAGCTTCTCGATGGCGCCGACGTTGCCGACGTTCACGTTGTCGCGGTCCAGGTCGATGACGTACGCGATACCGCCGGACATACCGGCCGCGAAGTTGCGGCCCGTCTCGCCCAGCACCACCGCGTGGCCGCCGGTCATGTACTCGCAGCCGTGGTCGCCCACGCCCTCGGAGACGACCGTCGCGCCGGAGTTGCGGACGCAGAAGCGCTCGCCCGTACGACCGCGCAGGAACAGCTCGCCGCCGGTCGCGCCGTACGCGATCGTGTTGCCCGCGATCGTCGAGAACTCGGCGAGGTGATCGGCGCCCCGGTCGGGACGCACGATCACACGGCCGCCCGACAGCCCCTTGCCGACGTAGTCGTTGGCGTCGCCCTCCAGGCGCAGCGTGATGCCGCGCGGCAGGAAGGCACCGAAGGACTGGCCGGCCGAGCCGGTGAAGGTGATGTCGATGGTGTCGTCGGGCAGGCCCGCGCCACCGAACTTCTTGGTCACCTCGTGGCCGAGCATGGTGCCGACCGTGCGGTTGATGTTGCGGATGGCGACCTGGGCGCGCACCGGCTGGGCGTCGGTCGCCGAGTCGGCGGCCAGGGCGTCGGCGGCGAGCTTGATCAGCTCGTTGTCGAGCGCCTTCTCCAGCCCGTGGTCCTGCTCGATCACCTGGTGGCGCACCGCGCCGCCGGGCAGGTCGGGCACGTGGAACAGCGGCTCCAGGTCCAGGCCCTGCGCCTTCCAGTGGTCGACGGCTCGCGAGACGTCCAGCGTCTCGGCGTGGCCGACGGCCTCCTCGAGGGTGCGGAAGCCCAGCTCGGCGAGGATCTCGCGGACCTCCTCGGCGATGAACTGGAAGAAGTTCACGACGTGTTCGGCCTTGCCCGCGTACCGGTCGCGCAGAACCGGGTTCTGGGTGGCGATGCCGACCGGGCAGGTGTCCAGGTGGCAGACGCGCATCATGACGCAGCCGGAGACGACAAGCGGCGCGGTCGCGAAACCGAACTCCTCGGCGCCGAGCAGCGCGGCGATGACCACGTCACGGCCGGTCTTCAGCTGACCGTCGGTCTGTACGACGATGCGGTCGCGCAGGCCGTTGAGCAGCAGGGTCTGCTGGGTCTCGGCGAGACCGAGCTCCCAGGGACCACCGGCGTGCTTCAGCGACGTCAGCGGCGACGCACCCGTACCGCCGTCGTGACCCGAGATGAGGACGACGTCCGCGTGCGCCTTCGACACACCGGCCGCGACCGTGCCGACGCCGACCTCCGACACCAGCTTGACGTGAATCCGCGCCTGCGGGTTCGCGTTCTTCAGGTCGTGGATCAGCTGGGCCAGGTCCTCGATGGAGTAGATGTCGTGGTGCGGCGGCGGGGAGATGAGCCCCACGCCCGGCGTCGAGTGCCGGGTCTTCGCGACCCACGGGTACACCTTGTGGCCGGGCAGCTGGCCACCCTCGCCGGGCTTGGCGCCCTGGGCCATCTTGATCTGGATGTCGTCCGCGTTGACCAGGTACTCCGACGTCACGCCGAAGCGGCCGGAGGCGACCTGCTTGATCGACGAACGGCGGGCCGGGTCGTACAGCCGGTCCGCGTCCTCGCCGCCCTCACCGGTGTTGGACTTGCCGCCCAGCTGGTTCATGGCGATGGCGAGGGTCTCGTGCGCCTCCTTGGAGATGGAGCCGTACGACATGGCGCCGGTCGAGAACCGCTTGACGATCTCGGAGACCGGCTCGACCTCGTCGATGGAGATCGGCTGCCGGTCCGACTTGAAGCCGAACAGGCCGCGCAGCGTCATCAGCCGCTCGGACTGCTCGTTCACGCGGTCCGTGTACTTCTTGAAGATGTCGTAGCTGCCGCTGCGCGTGGAGTGCTGGAGGCGGAAGACCGTCTCCGGGTCGAACAGGTGCGGCTCGCCCTCACGGCGCCACTGGTACTCGCCGCCTATGTCGAGGGCGCGGTGCGCGGGCGCGATGCCGCTCGCCGGGTACGCCTTCGCGTGGCGGGCGGCGACCTCCTTGGCGATGACGTCGATGCCGACGCCGCCGATCTTGGTGGCGGTGCCGTTGAAGTACTTCTCGACGAAGGTCTCGTCGAGACCGACGGCTTCGAAGACCTGGGCGCCGCGGTAGGAGGCGACGGTCGAGATGCCCATCTTGGACATGACCTTCAGGACGCCCTTGCCGAGCGCGTAGATCAGGTTGCGGATGGCGTGCTCGGCCTCGATGCCGGGAAGGAACGTGCCCGCGCGGACCAGGTCCTCGACGGACTCCATCGCCAGGTACGGGTTGACGGCCGCGGCGCCGAAGCCGATGAGCAGGGCGACGTGGTGGACCTCGCGGACGTCACCGGCCTCGACCAGCAGGCCCACGTGGGTGCGCTGCTTGGTGCGGATGAGGTGGTGGTGGACGGCCGCGGTGAGCAGCAGCGACGGGATCGGCGCGTGCTCGGCGTCGGAGTGGCGGTCCGAGAGGACGATCAGCCGGGCGCCGTTGTCGATGGCGGCGTCGGCCTCGGCGCAGATCTCGTCGATGCGCGCGGCGAGGGAGTCACCGCCGCCGGAGACCCGGTACAGGCCGGACAGGGTCGCGGCCTTCATGCCGGGCATGTCGCCGTCGGCGTTGATGTGTATGAGCTTGGCCAGCTCGTCGTTGTCGATCACCGGGAAGGGCAGGGTGACGCTGCGACAGGACGCGGCCGTCGGCTCCAGCAGGTTGCCCTGCGGGCCGAGGGAGCTGCGGAGAGAGGTGACCAGCTCTTCGCGGATGGCATCCAGCGGCGGGTTGGTGACCTGTGCGAACAGCTGGGTGAAGTAGTCGAAGAGCAGGCGCGGGCGGTCGCTCAGCGCGGCGATCGGCGAGTCCGTACCCATCGAACCGATCGGCTCGGCACCGGCCTTGGCCATCGGCGCGAGGATGACGCGCAGCTCCTCCTCGGTGTAGCCGAAGGTCTGCTGGCGGCGGGTGACCGAGGCGTGCGTGTGCACGATGTGCTCGCGCTCGGGCAGGTCGGACAGCTCGATCTCGCCGGCTTCGAGCCACTCGGCGTACGGCATCTCGGTCGCGAGCTGGGCCTTGATCTCGTCGTCCTCGATGATGCGGTGCTCGGCGGTGTCGACGAGGAACATCCGGCCGGGCTGCAGCCGGCCCTTGCGGACGACCTTGGCGGGGTCGATGTCGAGGACGCCGACCTCGGAGCCGAGGACGACGAGGCCGTCGTCGGTGACCCAGTAGCGGCCGGGGCGCAGGCCGTTGCGGTCGAGCACGGCGCCGACCTGGGTGCCGTCGGTGAAGGTGACACAGGCCGGGCCGTCCCAGGGCTCCATCATCGTGGCGTGGAACTGGTAGAAGGCGCGCCGGGCCGGGTCCATGGAGTCGTGGTTCTCCCACGCCTCCGGGATCATCATCAGCACGGAGTGCGGCAGCGAACGGCCGCCCAGGTGCAGCAGTTCCAGCACCTCGTCGAAGGAGGCGGAGTCGGACGCCTCGGGTGTACAGATCGGGAAGATCCGGTCGATCTTGTCCTGCTCGCCGAACAGGTCGGAGACGATCTGGGACTCGCGGGCCGCCATCCAGTTGCGGTTGCCCTTGACCGTGTTGATCTCGCCGTTGTGCGCGACGAAGCGGTACGGGTGGGCGAGCGGCCAGCTCGGGAAGGTGTTGGTGGAGAACCGGGAGTGCACGAGCGCGATCGCGGAGGCGAAGCGGCGGTCGGACAGGTCCGGGAAGAAGGGCTCCAGCTGGCCGGTGGTCAGCATGCCCTTGTAGACGATGGTCCGCGCGGACAGCGACGGGAAGTAGACGTCGGCCTCGCGCTCGGCGCGCTTGCGCAGCACAAAGGCCTTGCGGTCGAGGTCGATGCCCTCCGAGGTGCCGTCGGCGACGAAGATCTGCCGGAAGGCGGGCATCGTCGAGCGGGCGGTGGCACCGAGGAGTTCGGGCGCGACCGGCACCTCGCGCCAGCCGAGGACCGTCAGCCCCTCGTCGGCCGCGATCGTCTCGATCCGTGAGACGGCCTCGTCCGCGCCTGCCTCGGGCAGGAAGGCGATACCGACGGCGTACCCACCGGCCTGCGGCAGTTCAAATCCGGCCACCTCACGGAAGAAGGCGTCGGGAACCTGGGAGAGGATGCCGGCGCCGTCACCCGAGTCGGGCTCGGAGCCGGTGGCGCCGCGATGCTCCAGGTTGCGCAGAACCGTGAGCGCCTGTTCGACCAGCGCATGGCTCGCCTCACCGGTGAGGTTGGCCACGAAGCCGACGCCACAGGCGTCGTGCTCATTGCGGGGGTCGTACATACCCTGCGCAGCAGGGCGAGCATCCATGAACGACCAGTTCTGGCCATTCATAGAGTGCTGGGACGGCTGGCGCGGCGTACGCATCGGCTCTCCCGTCGTCGTCAACTTGGCATATGCAGGTGCCGAGGGACGACGCTGGCCCTCTGCGTGAGTGCAAAATTTCGTGCAGGTTACATGATGGGGCGGTTCTCGGGAACCGGATACCGCGTTCCAACATGCGGACGCCGCGGTCGCGGCGGGGGTACCGCGCACGGCGGCGGAAGTAATGGGGACCGAAGCGGACAGATCGATGTCCGTCAGCCCGAGGGCCGGGGAGGCGTCGTCGTCGACCCCGAGGGTGCGCGGCAGGCCTCATTGCCCACAGCGCTTACGGCTCATGCCCGGTGGTTAAGCAATCGAAACCAGCGAGTAACGGCTACTTATGCGGCCCAACGCATAAGTGCGAGTCCATCTATCCTACGGCCGTTCCCAGCAGGCTGCCCAGGGCGTACGTCACACCGGCCGCCGCACCACCGAGCGCGAGCTGCCTGAATCCGCTGAACCACCAGGTCCGCGCCGTCACCTTGGCCACCACGGCACCGCACGCGAACAGCCCCACCAGCGCGAGCAGCACGGCCGGCCACAGTGCACTGGCGCCCAGCAGATACGGCAGCACGGGAAGCAGGGCGCCCAGCGCGAAGGAACCGAACGACGAGACGGCGGCGACCAGCGGCGACGGCAGATCACCGGGGTCGATGCCCAGTTCCTCGCGGGCGTGTATCTCCAGGGCCTGCTCGGGATCGCGCGAGAGCTGCCCCGCCACTTCCCGCGCCAGCCGGGGCTCGACCCCGCGCGCCTCATAGAGCGCCGCGAGCTCGGCCTCCTCGTCCTTGGGATGCTTGCGCAGTTCCCGCCGCTCCACGTCCAGTTCCGCCTCGACGAGCTCGCGCTGCGAGGCGACGGACGTGTACTCACCGGCGGCCATGGAGAAGGCCCCGGCGGCGAGACCCGCGAGCCCGGCGATCACAACGGTCCGCGGACCGGCCGCGCCGCCCGCGACACCGGTCATCAGGGCGAGGTTGGAGACCAGGCCGTCCATCGCGCCGAAGACGGCGGGCCGCAGCCAGCCACCGTTCACATCCCGGTGGGTGTGGTTGTCGCGGTGCGCCTCATGGAGCGTCGCTTCGGTTTCGATGATGGCCATGCCGGATCCCCCAGAGCTAAGGTGAGGCTAAGTTTAGACTGATTCCAGTCTTTGACAACACCAAACTTACGCCCCTGATTCCTCTCCCGCCAGCAAGGAAAGGCTGGGCTAACCTGCGCTTTTACCATCGATCGCTCATTCGACAGAGAGCATGCACAGATGTCGACCGGGTGACACTGAGGCCCCCGACGCTCTCCCGGCCCCCTCCGGTGGGACACATCCGCAAAGGGCTCCGCGCCCTGGGAGGAGCCCCCGGAGGAGAGGCCCCCTATGGCATCGATCGCCTGCGTTCCCTCGGCCCCGGCGCCCGGGAACGCCGCCGAACTCCGCGACCGGGCACGCGGCGCGCTGCTCGGCCTCGCCGTCGGCGACGCCCTCGGAGCCCCCGCCGAGAACATGAAGCCCTCCGAGATCCGCGCCCGCTGGGGCCGCATCACCGGGTACGTCGCCGACAAGCCGGCCGGCACGGACGACACCGAGTACGCGATTTTCTCGGGCCTGCTGCTCGCCCGCCACGGCAGCGCCCTCACTCCCTTCCATGTGGAGACGGCCTGGCACAAGTGGATCGCCGACCGCGACGAGGGCCCCTTCCGCGGCGCCGGCTTCAGCGAACGCGGCACCCTGGAGAACCTCCGCCGCGGCCTCGCCGCCCCCATCTCCGCCCAGCACCGGCACGCCTGGAGCGACGGCCTCGCCATGCGCGCGGCCCCGTTCGGCGTCTTCGCCTCCGGACGCCCGGCCGAAGCGGCCCGTCTCGTGGCGATCGACGGCTCGGTCAGCCATGACGGCGAGGGCATCTACGGCGGACAGGCGGTTGCGGCCGGCGTCGCCGCGGCGATGGCCGGCGCCCCGACGATCGCCGTGGTCGCATCCGCCCTCGCCGTCGTCCCGGACGACTCCTGGACGGCCCGCTCCCTGCGCCGCGCCGTCGCCGTCGCCCACCGCGGCGAACGCGCGGTCCGCTCCGCGGTCGTCATCGGCGGCTACCCCTGGACCGACCTCGCCCCCGAAGCCGTCGCCCTCGCCTTCGGCGCCTACGCGGCAGCCGACGGCGACTTCGTCCAGGCCGTACTGACCGCCGTGAACATGGGTCGCGACGCCGACACCACGGCAGCGGTCGCGGGCGCCCTCGCCGGCGCGACCCAGGGCGCGTCCGCCATCCCGTCCGACTGGGCCGCCGCCATCGGCCCCGCCCGCGGCAGCTGCCTGCCGTCGATGAGGGGCCACCATGTGCTGGATGTGGCGGACCTGCTGACGGAAGAAGAGGACGCGGAGGCAGAGGAACGGCAGGACGATCTCGTACGACCGGATGGTCTCGTACGACATGAAGGGCCTGCGGAATCCGACCCCGTGGCCCTCTATGTCCTCGCCGCCGACGAGGACGAGGTGCGGCCGTGACCCGGCGGGTGGAAGGGCTGTTGCTGGGGCTGGCCGCGGGGGATGCCGCCGGCTGGCCGGCCGCCCGGCACCGGGCGGCCCGGATGCCGGAGTGGACGCGGCGCCTGACCCGCGAACTGGACACGTTCGCGGAGCAGAACGCGACGACCACGCTCCCCGTGCCGATCGCGCTGAACCAGCCCCCGGAACCCCTCCGCCTCGGCCCCTCCGACGACGCGGAGTGGGCGGTGTTCGCGGCGGAGGCCGTGCTGCGGGCCGGGGACGACAGTGCGCTGGGCGACCTGAGCCGGGAGCGCCGTACGCGGGCCGCCATCGACCTGACCTGGAACGCGGTCGCGAGCGAAGTCGCGGCGGCGGCCGAACGCGCCCCCGAGATCGAATCGGCGGTGCTCCCGCTGCGCGCCCGTATCTCGGTCCGGGCGGGTCTCGGCAACCTGGCCACCGGACTGCGCCCGCCCGCGACCGGCCACGACAACCCGCACTACTTCGACGACGCGGCCTGCGTACGGGCCTGTGTGCTGGCCGTGGCCCACCCCGGCGACCCCGAACTCGCCGCCTCCCTCGCCGAGTTCGACGCCCGCTACACCCAGGACGGCGACGGGGTGCACGGCGCGCGGGCGATGGCGGCGGCGGTTTCGCTGGCGCTGGTCGGAGCGGAGGTCGAGGCGTGCGCGCGGGCGGCCCTGGCGGAACTCCCCGAGTCCACCGAGGCCGGCCGCAACGCCCGCCACGCGCTGAAGCTGGCGGCCGACACAGACGGCGCCTTCGCGCTGATCCCGCTCCTGGAGCACCAGATCGTCGACCACGTCTACAGCTACGGCATCGCCGCCGCCGAAACGGTCCCGGTCGCCCTGGCCCTGGCGACCGCGGCGCACGGCAGGATCGCCGAGGCGGTCCCCGCGGCGGCCTGTCTGTCCCGGGTCGCGGACTCGGCCCCGGCGCTCGTGGGCGCCCTGACCGGCGCACTGGGCGGCGGTGCGGCGATCCCGGCGACCTGGCGGGACACCTGCCGCACCCTCTCCGGCTGCGTTCTGCCCCGTCTGACCGGCACCGACCTGGTGGAACTCGCCGAACTCCTGGAAGCCGCGCAACCGGCCCCACCGGGAGGATGATTCGGGGCATGACGCCCAAAGGAGATGAAACCTCAGCGATCACTCTGCCGGACCGGATCACCGGCGCCCTGGTCGGAGCGGCCGTCGGCGACGCACTCGGCGGCCCCGTCGAGGGCTACTCCCCCGCCCAGATCCTCGAACGCCACGGCGGCCGCGTCCACGGCATCGTCGGCCCCTGGCACGGCGGCGCCTGGCGCACCGCCCGCCCCATCGCCCCGTACCACAAGGGCGACGGCCACATCACCGACGACACCTTGCTGACCCACGCCCTGGTACGGGTGTACGCCCAGGTCCGCGACCACCTGGACGCCTACGCGATCGCCGAGCACCTGGTGCCGGACCTGATGACGAACCCGCGCTGGATCCCGGAGCTGGAGACGGAGACCCTGCCGCTGCACCGGGTCTTCCTGGCGGAGAAGTGGCTGGTCGCGAGGTTGCACTACGGCCATGTCGACCCGCGCGAGGCAGGCGCCGGCAACATCGTCAACTGCGGCGCGGCGATGTACATGGCCCCGGTCGGCCTGGTCAACGCGGCCAACCCGACGGCCGCCTACACCGAGGCCCTCGACATCGCGGGCGCCCACCAGTCCTCGTACGGCCGCGAGGCGGCGGGCGTCTTCGCGGCGGCGGTGGCCGCGGCCTGCGTGCCGGGCGCGACGCCGGACTCGGTCGTCACGACCTGCCTGTCCCTGGCGAAGGACGGCACGCGGGCCGCGATCGAGAAGGTCTGCGAAGTGGCCTCCGCCCACTCGGACTTCGAGTCGGCGCTGAGCCCGCTCCGGGAGGCGGTGGCGCCGTACGACACAGTGGGCCCCGACTACCGGCAGCCCTCCCTGGGCGCCCGCCGCCCGTCCCGCCTGCACGCGATCGAGGAACTCCCGGTAGCCCTGGGCATGTTGGTCGTCGCCGACGGCGACTTCCGCCACGCCGTCCTCGGCTCGGTGAACTACGGCCGCGACTGCGACTCCATCGCCACGATGGCGGGCGCGCTCTCGGGCGCCCTGGGTTCCCCGATCCCGGAGAACTGGTCCAAGACCGTCTCGGAGGCCAGCCGCCTGGACCTCTGGGAACCGGCGACCACACTGACCCAGGTCACCCGGGAGATCTTCGAACGGGACGTACGACGACGCCGGGCACACGAGCAGGCACTGACCGAGCTGGGAGTCCCGGCATGCTCCGACTGACGTGGGTCCAGCCGGAGGACCTCCTCGGCCACGAGCTGCGCCAGGCGGCTTTGGACGGCCGCGAGCCTTCGAGGATCGCGGCGCGGTGGCGAGCGGCGGGTGGTCAGGAGGCTCCGCCACGGTCCGGTGCCTCTCCGGATCGGGCATCGCGCTACCTGCGCCAACTGGCAGAGGACTTGCTGGACGAACTGGCGGACCTCCCAAGCGCGTTGGAGGAGCAAGAACCAACGGAACTGGAGAAGATCAAGACCCTGTGCCCCCACCTGCGGGCATGCGTGCCGCCTGGGGCGGCACGGGTGGGCGCAGGCGGCACCCCGCAAGCGCCGGGCTGCGCGACCCACCCCGCCCCAGCCCCCACTCAGGCCCGCTTGGAAGCAGCCTGGCTCGGCCGAGCAGCAGGGTGCCTCCTGGGCAAACCGGTGGAGAAGCTCTCCCTCACAGGCATCCGCCAACTGGCCAAAGCCACCGGCAACTGGCCCCTCACCACCTGGTTCACAGCCCAGGGCCTGCCCCAAGACCTCGCCACGAAGTACCCCTGGAACCGCCGATCGGCCACCACCTCCCTCGCCGAAAACATCGACGGCATGCCAGAGGACGACGACCTCAACTACCCCCTCCTCAACCTCCTCCTGCTCCAACGCCACGGCAAAACCTTCACCACCGAAGACGTAGCCACCCTCTGGCTCGACGAACTCCCCGCAGGCCGCACCTTCACCGCAGAACGCATCGCCCACCGCAACCTCCTCACCGGCATCGAGCCCCCACACACGGCCCGCCACCGCAACCCCTTCCGCGAATGGATCGGCGCCCTGATCCGCGCCGACGTCCACGGCTGGACCAACCCCGGCAACCCAGCCGCCGCAGCGGAACAGGCCCACCGGGACGCCACCCTCACCCACACGGCGAACGGCGTCTACGCGGCGATGTTCACCGCGGCCGTCATCGCCACGGCCGCCACCGGCACGCAGGACATCCACACCTGCCTACGCACAGGCCTCACGGTCATCCCCCCGAACTCCCGCCTCACCAAGGCCATCCACCACGCCCTCCAACTGGCCGAAGACCACACCGACTTCGACACCGTCGTGGACGAACTCCACACCACCTACGCCGACCACCACTGGGTCCACGCCATCCCCAACACCGCCCTGATCACCGCCGCCCTCACCCACGCGAACGGCGACTTCACCACCTCCATCTGCCGTGCCGTCTCCGGCGGCTGGGACACGGACTCCAACGGCGCGACGACCGGCAGCATCGCCGCCCTCCTCGCCGGCTCCCCCGCCGCACTTCCCGACCGCTGGACGACCCCCCTCAAGAACCGCCTGGCCACCTCCGTCGGCGACTTCAACGGCACCGGCTTCGACACCCTCGCCCACCTCACCCAAGCCCTCACCCGCCTGGAGGCTTCTCGCCCATGACCCACATCGCCGTACTCGGCAGCACGAACATGGACCTGGTGGCCTACGTCGAGAAGGCTCCACAGCGCGGCGAAACAGTCACCGGCCGCGCATTCCGTACGATCCCCGGCGGCAAGGGCGCCAACCAGGCGATCGCCGCGGCCCGCGCGGGCGCCGGCGTCTCGATGATCGGCGCGGTCGGCAACGACAGCTTCGGCAGCAAGCTGCGCTCCACACTGGAGCACTCCGGCGTGAACACCGACCATCTGCGCACCACGGAGGGCCCGTCCGGCACCGCCCACATCGTGGTGGACGACGAGGGCAGCAACGCGATCGTCGTGATCCCCGGTGCGAATGGCACCATCGACCACCTCGCCCCCGGCGACGAGGGCCTGATCGCCTCCGCCGACGCGCTGCTCCTCCAACTGGAGATCCCGCTCGCCGCGGTCCTCTCGGGCGCCCAGGCGGCACGGGCCCATGGCGTCCGTACGATCCTGACACCCGCCCCGGCCCAGCCCCTGCCCCCCGAACTCCTCGCCGCCACCGACCTGTTGGTCCCCAACGAGCACGAGGCGGCCACACTCACCGGCGTCCCCGACCCCCACGCCGCCGCGTACGTCCTGCTCGACCAGGTGCCGGAAGTGGTCATCACGCTGGGCGCATCCGGCAGCCTGTACGCGGCCCGCGGCCAGGAGCCGGTCACCGTCCCGGCCCCGAACGTCACCGCGGTGGACTCGACCGGCGCGGGCGACACC
>NZ_JBQQBS010000018.1:0-162428 GCF_052245395.1 Streptomyces sp. 4N124 | reverse complement strand
GTGCTGGTGACTGTGCGGTTCACGGGGTTGGTGCGGCGGGGTGACGTGGGTCGTGCAACCCGGCACTGGGGCGGGTGCCGTGGGTTGGGGCTGGGCGGGGGTGGGTCGCGCGGCCCGGCGCTTGCGGGGTGCCGCCTGCGCCCACCCGTGCCGCCCCAGGCGGCACGACTGCCCGCAGCTCAGCTGGGCGGGTCCCGCCCTCCCCAGCCTAGGTGCGCCCCCAGCCTCCCGCCCCCTGGCCCACATTCCCCCACCCCCATACTCCGCCGCCCTCCGTACTGTGCAGAACGTCAAACTTCGACCCCCGGTTTTGTACACATACGGCTCATGACGGGGGCCCGGTCCGGAGCGATAGCCTGGTGGCGTGATCAGCGCGATAGATCGCGGAGGCCTTGGTGTCTCCGTTGTGCGCCCGGGGTTCACGGCTGACAGCCGTGGCCGGGCGGCGGTCGCTGGTCTTCGCGGGTGGGGCGGGGCCGTAGAGGCTCCCAGGACGGCCAGTGCACCCGGGGTGCCTGCGGCGCAGAGAGCAGCGTCACACCCCTCGGGGGCGTCGAGAATGGCTGATAACCCCCCGCTCATCTCACCTTGCGGCATAGCGTCGAAGCAGACCGGACACCCCGTGTCGAGGCGTTACGTCGGAGGGGAAGAGACCGTACTTCCTTCTACGTCACGCAACGGCGCGCGACAGGAGCCAGAGGACAATGCAGACCAAGCTGGACGAAGCCAAGGCCGAGCTGCTCGACAGGGCGGCCCGGGTAGCTGAGAACAGCCCGGTCGGGGGGTATCTACCGACTGGGACGACGGACGAGAGCACCTCCGGCACCCCGGACCACGACACCGTGCTCGCGTTCCTCCAGCGCTACTACCTGCACACCGCACCGGAGGACCTCACCGACCGCGACCCGGTCGACATCTTCGGCGCCGCCTTCTCCCACTACCGGCTGGCCGAGAACCGACCGCAGGGTACGGCCAATGTGCGGGTTCACACGCCCACCGTGGAAGAGAACGGGTGGACCTGCAGCCACTCGGTCGTCGAGGTCGTCACCGATGACATGCCGTTTCTCGTCGACTCCGTCACCAATGAGCTGACCCGGCAGGGACGCGGCATCCATGTCGTCATCCACCCGCAGGTGATCGTCCGTCGCGATGTCACCGGCAAGCTCGTCGAGGTGCTCACCGACCCGCCGGCCGGCGAGCTGCCGCACGACGGGCACACCGAGTCCTGGATCCACGTAGAGATCGACCGCGAGACCGACCGCTCCGACCTCAAGCAGATCACCGCCGATCTGCTGCGTGTCCTGTCCGACGCCCGGGAGGCCGTCGAGGACTGGGAGAAGATGCGGGACGCGGCGCTGCGGATGGCCGAGGAGCTGCCCAAGGAGCCCACGTCCGACCTGCGGGAGCAGGAGGTCGAGGAGGCCCGGGAGCTGCTGCGCTGGCTGGCCGCCGACCACTTCACGTTCCTGGGGTACCGGGAGTACGAGCTGCGGGACGACGATTCCCTCGCGGCGGTGCCCGGTACCGGGCTCGGCATTCTGCGGTCCGATCCGCATCACGCCGCTGAAGAGAGCCATCCCGTCAGCCCCTCCTTCGAGCGGCTGCCCGCCGATGCCCGGGCCAAGGCCCGTGAGCACAAGCTCCTCATCCTCACCAAGGCCAACAGCCGGGCGACCGTGCACCGGCCGTCGTACCTCGACTATGTGGGCGTCAAGAAGTTCGACGAGAACGGGGAGGTCGTCGGTGAGCGGCGGTTCCTCGGGCTCTTCTCGTCCGCCGCGTACACCGAGTCCGTCCGCCGGGTCCCCGTCATCCGGCGCAAGGTGGCCGAGGTGCTGCAGGGCGCCGGATTCTCGCCCAACAGCCACGACGGGCGGGATCTGCTGCAGATCCTGGAGACGTACCCGCGTGACGAGCTGTTCCAGACGCCGGTCGACGAACTGCGGTCCATCGTCACCTCCGTCCTCTATCTGCAAGAGCGACGGCGGCTGCGGCTCTATCTCCGCCAGGACGAATACGGGCGCTACTACTCGGCCCTCGTGTACCTCCCCCGCGACCGGTACACCACGGGCGTACGGCTGCGGATCATCGACATCCTCAAGGAGGAACTCGGCGGCACCAGCGTCGACTTCACCGCCTGGAACACCGAGTCGATTCTCTCCCGGCTGCACTTCGTCGTGCGGGTCCCGCAGGGCACCGAGCTGCCGGAGCTGAGCGACAGCGACAAGGAGCGCATCGAGGCGCGGCTGGTGGAGGCGGCCCGTTCCTGGGCGGACGGGTTCGGTGAGGCGCTCAACGCCGAGCTCGGCGAGGAGCGGGCGGCCGGGCTGCTGCGCAAGTACGGCAACGCCTTCCCCGAGGGCTACAAGGCCGACCACACCCCGCGCGCCGCGGTCGCCGACCTGGTCCACCTGGAACGGCTCACCGAAGAGAAGAACTTCGCGCTGAGCCTGTACGAGCCGGTGGGCGCCGCGCCCGAGGAGCGCCGCTTCAAGATCTACCGCAAGGGCGCCCCCGTCTCCCTCTCCGCGGTCCTTCCGGTCCTCAACCGGCTCGGTGTCGAGGTCATCGACGAGCGGCCGTACGAACTGCGCTGCTCGGACCGTACGACCGGCTGGATCTACGACTTCGGCCTGCGCATGCCCAAGTTGGCCGGTGCCGCCGGTGATTATCTGGGCGACGACGGGCGCGAGCGGTTCCAGGAGGCCTTCGCCGCCACCTGGACCGGCAAGGCGGAGAACGACGGCTTCAACTCCCTGGTGCTGAGCGCCGGTCTCGGCTGGCGGCAGGCGATGGTGCTGCGGGCGTACGCGAAGTATCTGCGCCAGGCCGGTTCCACCTTCAGCCAGGACTACATGGAGGACACCCTCCGTAACAACGTCCACACCACCCGGCTGCTCGTCTCGCTCTTCGAGGCCCGGATGTCGCCGGACCGGCAGCGCGCGGGCCGGGAGATCGTCGACGCCCTCCTCGAAGAGGTCGACGCGGCTCTCGACCAGGTCGCGTCACTCGACGAGGACCGGATCCTGCGGTCCTTCCTCACCGTCATCAAGGCGACGCTGCGGACGAACTTCTTCCAGGAGGCCGTGGGCGGCCGGCCGCACGACTACGTCTCCATGAAGTTCGACCCGCAGGCGATCCCCGATCTGCCCGCGCCGCGTCCGGCGTACGAGATCTGGGTGTACTCGCCGCGGGTGGAGGGCGTGCACCTCAGGTTCGGCAAGGTCGCGCGCGGTGGGCTGCGCTGGTCCGACCGCAAGGAGGACTTCCGGACCGAGATCCTCGGCCTGGTCAAGGCGCAGATGGTGAAGAACACCGTCATCGTGCCGGTCGGCGCCAAGGGCGGGTTCGTCGCCAAGCAGCTGCCGGATCCGTCCGTGGACCGGGACGCGTGGCTGGCCGAGGGCATCGGCAGCTACAAGACCTTCATCTCGGCGCTGCTCGACATCACCGACAACATGGTGGCCGGCGAGGTCGTCCCGCCCGCCGACGTCGTACGGCACGACGAGGACGACACCTACCTCGTGGTCGCGGCCGACAAGGGCACGGCGACGTTCTCCGACATCGCCAACGAGGTGGCCGGCAGCTACAACTTCTGGCTCGGCGACGCCTTCGCCTCCGGCGGTTCCGCAGGGTACGACCACAAGGGCATGGGCATCACCGCGCGCGGCGCCTGGGAGTCGGTAAAACGGCACTTCCGGGAGCTGGGCGTCGACACCCAGTCCGAGGACTTCACGGTCGTCGGCATCGGCGACATGTCCGGTGACGTGTTCGGCAACGGCATGCTGCTCAGCGAGCACATCCGGCTGGTCGCCGCCTTCGACCACCGGCACATCTTCGTCGACCCGACCCCGGACGCGGCCGCCGGCTATGCCGAGCGCCGCCGGGTCTTCGAGCTGCCGCGCTCCAGCTGGGCCGACTACAACACCGAGCTGCTGTCGGCGGGCGGCGGAGTGTTCCCCCGCAGCGCCAAGTCGATCCCGATCAACGGCCATATCCGGGAGGCCCTCGGTATCGAGGGCAAGGTCTCCAAGATGACCCCGGCCGACCTGATGAAGGCGATCCTCCAGTCGCCGGTCGACCTGCTGTGGAACGGCGGCATCGGTACGTACGTCAAGGCGTCCACCGAGTCCCACGCGGACGTCGGCGACAAGGCCAACGACTCGATCCGTGTCGACGGCGCCGACCTGCGCGTCAAGGTCGTCGGTGAGGGCGGCAACCTGGGCCTGACCCAGCTGGGCCGGATCGAGTTCGCCCGGCACGGCGGCAAGATCAACACGGACGCGATCGACAACAGCGCGGGCGTGGACACCTCCGACCACGAGGTGAACATCAAGATCCTGCTCAACAGCCTGGTCACGGACGGCGACATGACCGTCAAGCAGCGCAACAAGCTGCTCGCCGAGATGACCGACGAGGTCGGCCAGCTGGTCCTGCGCAACAACTACGCGCAGAACACCGCGATCGCCAACGCGCTGGCCCAGTCCAAGGACATGCTCCACGCCCAGCAGCGCTTCATGCGCCACCTGGTCCGCGAGGGCCACCTCGACCGGGCCATCGAATTCCTGCCCACCGACCGTCAGATCCGCGAACGCCTCAGCGCCGGACAGGGGTTGACCGGTCCGGAGACGGCGGTCCTGCTGGCGTACACGAAGATCACGGTCGCCGACGAGCTGCTGCACACCTCGCTGCCCGACGACCCCTATCTGCGCGGCCTGCTCTACGCGTACTTCCCGTCCGCGCTGCGCGAGAAGTTCCCCGAGCACATCGACAGCCACCCGCTGCACCGCGAGATCGTGACGACCGTCCTGGTCAACGACACGGTCAACACGGGCGGTACGAGCTTCCTGCACCGGCTGCGCGAGGAGACCGGGGCCTCGCTGGAGGAGATCGTGCGGGCGCAGACCGCGGCCCGGACGATCTTCCACGCGGCCGCGGTGTGGGACGCCGTGGAGTTGCTCGACAACAAGGTCGAGGCGGGCGTCCAGACCCGTATCCGACTGCACTCACGCCGGCTGTGCGAGCGCGGCACGCGCTGGTTGCTCAACAACCGGCCGCAGCCGCTGGAGCTCGCCGAGACCGTCGACTTCTTCGGCGACCGGGTCGAGCAGGTCTGGTCGCAGCTGCCCAAGCTGCTGCGCGGCGCCGACCTCGACTGGTACCAGCAGATCCACGACGAGCTGACCGGCGTCGGCGTCCCGGACGAACTCGCCACCCGCGTGGCCGGGTTCTCCTCCGCCTTCCCGGCGCTGGACATCGTCTTGGTGGCCGACCGCATGGGCAGGGAGCCGCTGGACGTCGCCGAGGTCTACTACGACCTCGCCGACCGGCTCGGCATCACCCAGCTCATGGACCGCATCATCGAGCTGCCCCGGGCCGACCGCTGGCAGTCCATGGCCCGCGCCGCCATCCGTGAGGATCTGTACGCCGCCCATTCGGCCATGACGGCGGACGTCCTCGCGGTCGGCAACGGCACCGCGACGCCCGAGCAGCGCTTCAAGCTCTGGCAGCAGAAGAACGCGGCGATCCTCGGCCGCGCCCGCGCCACGCTGGAGGAGATCCAGAAGTCGGACTCGTTCGACCTGGCCAACCTGTCGGTGGCGATGCGGACGATGCGGACGCTGCTGCGGACGCATTCGTAGGCGGCGATACGACGACCAGGGCGCCCCGAGCCGTAACAGCTCGGGGCGCCCTGGTCGTCGTAGAAGAGGAACGTCGTAGAAAAGGAACTCAGTGCGAAAGGAGACTCAGGAAGGCTGCGGAATCTTCGGCGCCGCCGCCTTCGGCTTGGGCTTCGGCTTGTTGGGGGCCTTGTCGCCGGTGAACGCCTCGTACTCCTTGAGGACGTCCTCGGTCGGCCCGTCCATGCGCAGCTCGCCGCGCTCCAGCCACAGCACGCGGTCGCAGGTGTCGCGAATGGACTTGTTGTTGTGGCTGACCAGGAACACCGTGCCCGCGCTCTTGCGCAGTTCGCGGATACGGGCCTCGGAGCGCTTGCGGAAGTTGGCGTCGCCGGTGGCGAGGGCCTCGTCGATGAGGAGGACGTCGTGGTCCTTGGCGGCGGCGATGGAGAAGCGCAGGCGGGCGGCCATGCCGGAGGAGTACGTCCGCATGGGGAGGGTGATGAAGTCGCCCTTGTCGTTGATGCCGGAGAAGTCGACGATCTCCTCGTAGCGCTCCTTGATCTGCTCGCGGGACATGCCCATGGCGAGACCGCCGAGGTGGACGTTGCGCTCGCCGGTGAGGTCGTTCATCAGGGCGGCGTTGACGCCGAGGAGGGAGGGCTGGCCGTCGGTGTAGATGGCGCCGTTCTCCACGGGGAGCAGGCCGGCGACCGCCTTGAGCAGGGTCGACTTGCCGGAGCCGTTGGTGCCGATGAGGCCGATCGCCTCGCCCTTGTACGCGACGAAGGACACGTTCTTCACGGCGTGCACCGTGCGCACGCCGGCCGCCTTCTCGGTCTGCTTGCGGCGCAGCATGCGGTTGAGGGCGGCGGTGGCGGAGCCGCGGCCGGCTCCCGTGCCGTTGACGCGGTAGACGATGTCGACGCCGTCGGCGATGACGGTGGGGACGTTCTCAGAAGTGTGATCAGCCACGGCCGTACGTCTCCTCAGCCTTCCAGAAGTAGATGAAGCCGCCGACTCCGGCGAGCAGGGCCCAGCCCGTAGCGATGGCCCACACATGCGGGGGCAGCTGGCTCGCGTGGAAGCTGTCGATGAGCGCGAAGCGCATCAGGTCGATGTAGACGGCGGCCGGGTTGGCCTGGAGGACCGGGCCCACCCAGGACGGCCAGTCGTGGTGCTTGCTGAGCAGGTGCTCGATGCTCCACATCACACCCGAGGTGTACATCCAGGTGCGCAGCACGAACGGCATCAGCTGTGAGATGTCCGGCGTCTTCGCGCCGACCCGGGCCAGGATCATCGCCATGCCCGCGTTGAAGGTGAACTGCAGCAGCAGCGCCGGGATCGCCAGCACCCAGGAGAAGGCGACCGGGACGCCGAAGGCCAGCAGGATGACGACCAGGGCCGCCATCGAGAACAGCAGCTGCTGGAGCTGCTGGAGGCACATGGAGATCGGCAGCGCGGCGCGCGGGAAGTGCAGGGCCCGTACGAGGCCCTGGTTGCCGGAGATCGCGCGGGTGCCCGACAGGATCGAGCTCTGTGTGAAGGTCCACACGAACACGCCCGTGACCAGGAACGGGACGTAGTCCGGCACGCCCTTCTTGGTGCCCATCAGGACGCCGAAGATGAGGAAGTAGACCGCCGCGTTCAGCAGCGGGGTCATCACCTGCCAGACCTGGCCCAGCTTCGCCTGGCTGTACTGGGAGGTGAGCCGGGCGGTCGAGAAGGCCGTGATGAAGTGCCGTCGGTCCCACAGCTGGCGGATGTACTCGGGCAGGGACGGGCGGGCGCCGCTGACCGTGAGGCCGTGGCGGGCGGCGAGTACCGCGAGATCGTCGTCGGCCGGAGTGGCCGCCGTGAGGGGCGGTGCGTCGAGGACCTGGCTCACATCCGCTGCTTTCGCTCGGGGGGTGGGGGTGCACACGCCCGGTCCTTGATCCCCTGCTGTTTCCTTACGTGTTTCTTCACGTTCTCTTACGTCGGGACGGGACCGTATCGTCGCAACGCGAGAGTATTCCGATTTAACGTCGGAACGCAACCGTCTCGTCGTAACGTCCTATGCTGGTGCGCATGACGACGAACGCCGACGAGCCAAGGGCCCAGGTGGCCGACCGCCGGCGCCGCAGGCCCCCGGCCGGTGCGGCCGTACTCCGGGCGGATGTGACGGAGGCGATCCGGGGGGCCGTCTTCGAGGAGCTCGCGGCTGTCGGCTATGCCCGGATGTCCATCGAGGGCATCGCGCGCCGCGCGGGCGTCGGCAAGACGGCGGTCTACCGCCGCTGGCGCTCCAAGCTGCACATGGTCCTCGACTTGGTCTCGGCCATCGCCGTCCAGGGCCTGCCCGCCCCGGACACCGGCTCCCTGGAGGGCGACCTGCGCCTCCTCTACGAGGTGACGTCCCGGGCGCTGAGGCATCCCGTCGCCTCACAGATCATCCCGGACCTCCAGGCCGAGGCCGCCCGCAATCCCGAGATCGCCGAGGCCATGCAGAAGGCGGTGCGTGAGGGGCAGGACGGGGTGGCGAGCGGCATCGTGGCGGCGGCTCAGCGGCGCGGTGAGGTGCGGGAGGGCATCGACCAGGACCTGGCGCTGGACCTCATCTCCGGGCCCCTGTACTGGCGCTCGGTGGTGATCCGCAGCCCGAAGCTGCCGAAGGGGTATCTGGAGGCGCTGACTCGGGCCACGGCGGCGGGGCTGAAGGCGCTCTGAACCGCGATCGGCGGCTTTACGCCCGCGCCGCCCCCGGATGCAGACGCACCCACCCCTCCCACGCCGACGTCACCATGTCATGCACGTCGTGCTTCGCCTTCCAGCCCAGCTCCGTGGTGATGCGGTCGGCGGAGGCGACGACGCGGGCGGGGTCGCCGGGGCGGCGGGGGGTGACGGTGGGGGGGAGGTTGTAGCCGGTGGCGGCGTTGATCTGGTCGATCATCTCGCGGACCGAGACGCCTTCGCCGCGGCCGATGTTGAGGGTGAGGTCGCGGCCGGGGGAGGACTGGAGGGCGCGGGCCGTGGCGACGTGGGCCTCGGCCAGGTCCATCACGTGGATGTAGTCGCGGATGCAGGTGCCGTCAGGGGTGGGGTAGTCGTCGCCGAAGATGCGCGGGGGCGCGTTCTCCGTGAGGCGCTCGAAGACCATGGGCACGATGTTGAAGACGCCGGTGTCCGCCAGTTCGGGTGCGGCCGCGCCTGCCACGTTGAAGTAGCGGAGGGAGGCCGTGGCCAGGCCCGTTGCCTTACCCGTCGCGCGGACCAGCCACTCTCCCGCCAGCTTGGTCTCGCCGTACGGGGACATCGGCACGCACGGCGTCTCCTCCGTCACCAGCTCCACATCGGGCATGCCGTACACCGCGGCGGAGGAGGAGAAGACGAACGAGGGAACCTCCGCCTGTGTCACGGCCTCCAGGAGGACGCGCAGGCCCTCGACGTTCTCCCGGTAGTACTCAAGCGGCAGGGACACCGACTCGCCCACCTGCTTCTTCGCCGCCAGGTGCACCACGCCCGTCACCGCGTGGTCGGTGAGGGCGCGGGTCACGCGGTCGCCGTCGAGGGTCGAGCCGACCACCAGGGGGACGCCGTCCGGGACGCGCTCGGCGATGCCGGTCGACAGGTCGTCGTACACGACCGTCCGCTCGCCCGCCTCGGTCATGGCGCGTACGACATGCGCCCCGATGTAACCGGCGCCGCCGGTGATCAGCCAGGTCATGTTGCGGCCGTCCCCTCGTCAGTTGGCCCGTGTGCTGGGTGCTGCTGGTCGGTCACAGTGAATCAGGCACAGTGCGGCAGGCGTCACTGTGCCTCTTCCGTCGCCGCGTCCAGTGCCGTGGTGAGCCGGTCGAGCCGGGTCCGCAGCTCCCGGATCTCGTCGAGATCGAAGCCGGTCGCGGCGCCGATCCGGCGCGGCACCTCCAGCGCCCGCTCGCGCAGCGCCGTGCCCTCCTCGGTGAGCCGGACCTCCACCGATCGCTCGTCGCGCGCGCTGCGCTCCCGGCGTACCAGGCCGGCCGTCTCCAGCCGCTTGAGCAGCGGGGAGAGGGTGCCGGAGTCGAGGCGGAGGTGTTCGCCCAGCTTCTTGACGGGCAGGTCGCCGTGCTCCCACAGCACCAGCATCACGAGGTACTGCGGGTAGGTGAGGCCGAGGTCCTTGAGGAGGACGCGGTAGAGGCCGCCGAAGGCGCGCGACGCGGCGTTCAGGGAGAAGCAGATCTGCTGGTCGAGGCGGAGCCAGTCCGCGGTGGGCGTGGTGGTCATGCATCCAGGGTAGCGCTTGCTCGCCATTTAGTTGTGCGCAATTGAATTGTGTGCTCTACTTGTGGTCGTCGAGAGGCGGCCGCACAGGGCCGCCGACCGTGACCTGAGAGGGATGGATTTTCCATGGACGCGCTCTACACCGCTGTCGCCACCGCCACCCACGGCCGCGACGGCCGTGCCGTCTCCTCCGACGGCAAGATCGACCTCAAGCTCGCCCCGCCGGTGGAGCTGGGCGGCAACGGCGAGGGCACCAACCCGGAGCAGCTGTTCGCCGCCGGTTACGCCGCCTGCTTCGGCAGCGCCCTCGGCCTCGTCGGCCGCCAGGCGAAGGTCGACGTCAGCGACGCCGCCGTCACCGCCGAGGTCGGCATAGGCAAGCAGGGCGAGGGCTTCGGCCTGAAGGTCACCCTCCGCGTCGAGCTCCCCGACGGCCTGGACGAGGCGACCGGCCGCAAGCTCATCGAGACCGCCCACCAGGTCTGCCCGTACTCCAACGCCACCCGCGGCAACATCGACGTCGACCTCGTCGTCGAGTAATCCAGCATGCGCCGTATGTTCCCGCCCGGGGCCGACGACCTTGCGCTCACCTCAGCGAGTGAGCGCCAGGGTCCGCTTCCCGAGCGGGATCACCGGCGCGTTGGTGGTGCGGAGCATCAACTCGTTGCTCGGCCGGGCCGTCCCGCCGGACGCCAGGTGTGCGGCCTGGTGGGAGTGGGCCGTGTCGGGCTGGAGGGCATGGGAACTCCCTGATGTGAAGTCGGTGTTCAGACGCGCTCGGCCAACTGAGGGATCAGTGGGGCGCCTGCGCCGGCTGCGGAATCCTCGGTAGCGGGGAGGGCGCGAGCGACGCCACCGGGTGGCGTTCGGTGAGCGGTACGACGGGTGGGAGGGCCGTGTCCCCCTCGCCCAGGACGACACGGCGTACGACCCTCTCGGCGGCGCGTCCGTCGTCGTACGGGCAGAACCGCTCGCGGAACGCGGAGCGCAGTTGGGCGGAGCGGGAGCCGCGCCAGTGGCCGGTGGCGAAGATGTCGATCAGCTCGTCCTCGCTGTCCGCGATCGCGCCGGGCGGGAAGGACCGCAGGTCGAAGTAGGTGCCGCGAACTGCCTCGTACGCCTCGCGGTCCTCGGTGTGGAGGACGATCGGGCGGTCCAGGCCCGCGTAGTCGAACATGATCGACGAGTAGTCGGTGACCAGGGCGTCCGAGGCGAGGCACAGGGACTCGACGCTCGGGTGGCCGGTGACGTCGATGACGCGGGCCGTCGGGGCGGTGAGCGGGCCGCCGTGGCGGGGGTGGGCCCGGGCCAGGACTACGAAGCGGGGGCCGAGGCGGTCTGCGAAGCGCTCCAGGTCGAGGGGGGTGCGCTGGGTGCGGCGGTAGTCGCGGTGGGTGGGCGCGTAGAGGATCGCGATCGCGTCCGTGGGGATGCCGAGGGTCTCGCGCAGCCGGGTCACGTCCGCCGAAGTGGCCTGCTGGAACACGTCGTTGCGGGGGCAGCCGTATGCGAGGGTCGTGTAGCCGCCCGGGAAGACGCGTTCCCAGGTCAGTGTGGAGTGGCGGTTGGCCGAGATGACGTAGTCCCACTGGTCCACGTTCCGAAGGAGTGCGGCGAAGTCCGTGTCGCGGGCCGCCGCCGGGCGCTCCTGGAGGTCCAGGCCCCCGTGCTTGAGAGGGGTGCCGCGCAGGGTCTGGACGACGATCTGGCCGGGGCGCTTGTCCGGAAGGGCGTCGAACTCGGTGTTGGTGACTACGTACTTGGAGCGGGCGAGTGCCGTCCAGTACGCGGCCGTGCCGGGCGTGAGGCGACGGGTCGCCGGCGGGACGGTGTGGTGGTGCTCGGGGCGCGCGATCCATGCCGTGCGGATGTGCGGGGCGAGGGAGCGGAACGCGGCTTCCAGTGCGCCCGGGTTGCAGCCGTGGCCGCAGTCTCGGTCGGAGGAGAAGACGGCGTGGTCCTTGCGCAGGGGGAGACGTAGCTGGATGCGGTAGTGGAGCCGGAGCGCGATGGCTCGCGCCGATCTGATCAGGCGGGCCGACTGCCGGACTGCCCTGCCGCACAGGGCCGAGGTGAGGCGGAGCGTGCCGTAGGTGCGATGCAGGCCCAGCCGGATCAGTGCGTGCCGGGCACGTGTGCGCGGCGGGACCGGGGCGCCCGGCGTGCGGTAACGGCGGTAGTACGCACGGGACTTGCGCAGGAACTCGGTGCGGGCGGCGCGCGGGATGCGGTCGGGCCGGGTGTACACCGTCACCAGGTGGTCGACCATCCGGCGGAACAACAGCGGCCGCCAGCGGGCGAGTTCGGGGCGGCCGTCGAGGAACGCGAAGAGATGGTCGTACTGCTCGAAGACGTCGAAGCGGCGGCGGCTGGTGGTGCCGAGGATGCCGGCGCGGCGGCGCTTGCGGTGGTGCACGCAGACCCGGTCGAGGGTGGCGAGGGAACCGGCGGTCAGGAGGACCGGGTAGGTCCAGGGGGTGTCCTCGTAGTGGCCGGGCGGGAAGGTGAGGGCCTCGCGCTCGACGAACTCCCGGCGGTACGCCTTGTTCCAGGCCGCCGTCAGCAGGTTCAGCAGTTCCGGCCGGTCCGCCAGACGGAAGGGCGCCGGGCCCTGTTCGGTGAGGTGCTCGGCGGACTGGTCGCGGACCGTCTCGCCCGACCAGTACGTGCGCGCATGGTCGTACACCAGCACGTCCGGCTCGCCCGTCTCCTTCAGCCGGTCGGCGATCGCGCGCAGCGCGTCCGGGGCGAGGATGTCGTCGCCGTCCAGGAACAGGACGTAGTCGCCGGTCGCCGCCTTGAGCCCGGCGTTGCGGGCCCGGCCCAGGCCGCCGTTCTCCGGCAGGTGCAACGGCCGTACGCGCGGGTCGCGGGCCGCGAACTCGTCGACGAGCGCACCGCAGGCGTCGGGCGAGCAGTCGTCCACGGCGATCAGTTCCAGATCCGGACACGACTGGGAGAGCACCGACTCCAGGCACGCGGGGAGATACGCCTGAACCCGGTACGCGGGGACGATGACACTGAACCTGGGCACGGCACATCCATGGGTCGGCGCGGGCGGTCGGCCCGGGAACGGCCGGTGGAGTGGCTTGGTTACGTCGGGTACGGCATTCGGGGGACGAGCCGAGCCCGGGCAGGCGAAGGGGCGAGCCGGTTGCCCGGGCTCGCCCCCGTCGTACGCCTTCAATCAGGCCGTTGTACGCGCTACTTCACCGCGCCCGCCATCACCCCGGACACGAACTGCCGCTGGAACGCGAAGAACACGACCAGCGGGATCACCATGGAGATGAACGCGCCCGGCGCCAGGATGTCGACGTTGTCGGCGAACGCGCGCATCTGTGTCTGCAGGGCGACCGTGATCGGCTGGCTGTCGGTGTCGGAGAACACCAGCGCGATCAGCATGTCGTTCCACACCCACAGGAACTGGAAGATGCCCAGGCTCGCGATCGCTGGCCCGCCCAGCGGCAGCACGACCCGGGCGAACAGGCGCAGTTCACCCGCACCGTCGAGCCGGGCCGCCTCCAGCAGTTCCTTCGGGATCTCCGCGAAGAAGTTCCGCAGCAGGAACACCGCGAAGGGCAGACCGAAGCCCGTGTGGAAGAGGACCACGCCCATGATGTTGCCGAACAGGCCGATCTTGCCGAAGAGTTCGGCGACCGGGATCAGCGCCACCTGCACCGGCACCACCAGCAGGCCGACCACGCCGAGGAACCACCAGTCGCGGCCCGGGAACTCCATCCACGCGAACGCGTAGCCCGCGAGCGCGCCGATGATGACGACGAGGAGCGTCGCCGGGACCGTGATCAGCAGGGTGTTGACGAGCGACTCGGTGATGTCGTTGTTCTGCAGCAGCTTGTCGTAGCTCTCGATGGTGAGCTGGGACGGCTTGCTGAAGACGTCCCACCAGCCGCTGATCGTCATCTCTTCCGGAGGACGCAGCGAGGAGAGGAGCAGACCGATCGTCGGGACCAGCCAGAACAGGCCGACGACGATCAGGAAGACCCGGACCGCGCCGCCGCTGACACCTTCCGCGAGGCGTGAGCCGAGGGACTGCTTCGCCTTGACCGTGGTGGTGGGCGGCGGTGCCGCCTTGCTGAGACTGCCGGCGTCCGCGGTCATCGCCGTACCTCCCGCCTGAGCCGACGAATGTTGAACCACATGACCGGGATCACGAGGAGCAGCAGGAACACCGAGATGGCGCTGGCGATGCCGGGTTGGTCCTCGGAGAAGCCCTTGCGGTACAGCTCCAGCGCCAGGACGTTCGCGTCGTCCTGTGCGGAGCCCGGGGCGATGATGAAGACCAGGTCGAAGATCTTCAGGACGTTGATCATCAGGGTGACGATGACGACCGCGAGGACAGGCGCCAGGAGGGGGACCGTGATCTTCCGGAACACCTGCCATTCGGTCGCGCCGTCGACACGCGCCGCCTCCAGCAGATCACGTGGGATGCCCGCGAGCCCTGCCGCGATCAGCACCATCGCGAATCCGGCCCACATCCAGATGTACGCCCCGATGATCGACGGCGTGACCAGCGACGGGCCGAGCCAGTCCAGGCCGTTGTACGGCTCCTTGAAGTTGCTCGCCGGGAGGCGGAGCTGGGCGCCGTCGGCCTTCTCCGACAGGGAGAACGTGCCGTCGTCGCCGGCCCTCGCCGTCTCCACGACCTTGCCGTCCTTGACCGCCTCGATCTTCATGCCGGGGTAGCCGAATTCGGTCGCGTCCGGTGCGCCGAGCGTGCCGACGCCCTTGCCGCGGGTGAAGTCCTGCCAGGTCGTGCCGGTGATCCTGCCCGGGTCGGCCTGCGGGGCGACGGCCCGCTTGGCGTCGCCGGGCATCTGGTCGGGTGCCACGCCCACGAGGGGCAGCGTGACCGTGTCGCCGGTGTGGACCGTCGCCTTGGTGATGAAGGCGCCGCCGCCCTGCGCCACGAGGGGTGACTCACGGCCCGGATGCGCCTTCGGGAAGGCCGACGACTCGGCGAACGTGTCGTGGATGCCCACCCACACCGCGTTCGCGACGCCCTTCTCCGGGTCCTGGTCGTAGACGAGGCGGAAGATGATGCCGGCCGCCAGCATCGAGATCGCCATCGGCATGAAGACGACCAGCTTGAACGCCGTGCCCCAGCTCACCCGTTCGGTCAGCACCGCGAAGATCAGACCGAGCGCGGTGGCGACCGTCGGCGCGAACACCACCCAGATGACGTTGTTCTTCAGGGCGGTGCGGATGCCGTCGTCGGTGAACAGGAACTCGTAGTTGTCGAAGCCGGTGAAGGAGCCCGACTGGTCGTAGAAACTGCGGACGACCGAGTACCCGATCGGGTAGACCACGAGCGCGCCCAGCAGCACAAGAGCGGGCAGCAGGAACAGCGCTGCCACGGTCTTGCGGGTGCCGGTCACGCTCTTGCGCGACTTGGGTGCGGCAGGGGTCGGAGGGACCCCTGCCGCCGTGGCCGACGTCATCGCGTCAGCCTCCGTAGGCGGCCGCCGCGTCCGCCTCCAGCTTCGCCTGCGTGCCCGCGACGTCCTTCGGGTTGGTCAGGAAGTCCTGCAGCGCCTTCCACTCGCCCTTGCCGGGAGTGCCGCCGAAGGCCTGCGGGGCCTGGTCGGACATGTCGAAGCGGAAGTCGTCGCCGGAGTCGACGAGGGCCTTGGCGATCTTCTGCTGCACCGGGTTCGGATACGCCGAGTTGTCCACGTTCTTGTTCGGCGAGAGATAGCCGCCCAGCTTCGCCTGGATCGTCGCCGCGTCCGGGGAGGCCAGGAAGGTGGCCAGCGCCTGCGCCGCCTTGGAGTCCTTCAGGATCACCGCCGCGTCGCCGCCGGAGACCACGGGTGCGGTGTCGCCCACGGCCGGGAAGGGGAACACCTTCGCGTCCGTGCCGACCTTCGCGCCCGCCGTGCCGATGTTGACCTGCGCGAAGTCGCCCTCGTAGACCATGCCGGCCTTGGGCTGGTCGCCGCCGGTGAAGGTCTGCGTCACCGAGGCCGGGAAGTCCGTCTGCAGGGCGCCCTTCGCACCGCCGGCGACATAGTCCTTCTTGCCCCAGACCTGCGCCAGCGTGGTCAGCGCGTCCTTCACGGACGGGTCCGTCCACTTGATCTCGTGCTGCGCGAGCTGGTCGTACTTCTCCGGGCCCGCCTGGGAGAGGTAGATGTTCTCGAACCAGTCGGTGAGGGTCCAGCCCTCGGCGCCGCCGACGGAGAACGGGGTGACACCGGAGTCGTAGACCGTCTGGGCGGTGGTGAGCAGTTCGTCCCAGGTCTTCGGTTCCGTGGCCCCCGCGTTGTCGAAGACCTCCGTGTTGTACCAGATCAGTGACTTGTTGGCGGCCTTGTAGTAGACGCCGTACTGCTCGCCGCCGACCTTGCCGATGTCCTGCCAGCCCTGCGAGTAGTTCTTGGCCAGCTCGGCCTTCGCCTCGGCGCCCAGCGGCTTCGCCCACTTCTTGTCCACGGCCTGCTTGATCGCGCCGGGCTGCGGGAGCAGCGCGATGTCCGGCGGCTGGCCGCCCGCGATCTTCGAGCCCAGGAAGTTGACGATCGGGTCCTGCGCGGGCACGAAGGAGACCTTGGCGCCGGTGCGCTTCTCGAACTCCGCGAGGACCTTCTTGAAGTTGTCCTGCTCCGCGCCGCTCCAGACGGCGGCGACCTCGAGGCTTTCGCCGTTCAGCTTGGGGAGGGTCACGGTGGTGCCCGTCTCCTTGCCGCCGCCGGCCTGCTCGTTTCCGTTGTCGTCGTCTCCGCCGCAGGCGGTGAGCGTGAGCGCGAGGGCTCCCGCGAGGACGGTGGCTGCGGCTTTCACGGCCGTGTGTTTCCGGATGGTGCTGTACGTGCTGCGCATCACTGCCCCGTTCTTCGTTCCTCGTCGAACGTCCGAACGCTGTCCCGTGCGGTCTGGTCTACGCCGGGTGGTGGGGGTCGGCAAGAGTGCGATCGGTGTCAAGCGGGCGATCGTGACCGCGTCGTGACCAAGCGTGGTGGGAGTAGGGCGGGGCGGTGGACTGACGGGTGCGGCGCCGTGGGGGCTGGTCGCGCAGTTCCCCGCGCCCCTTTAGGTCGGACCAGTCGCCCCTTGCCGATTCCGCGCCCCTCCGCCCTACAACAGCGACGGCACTGCCACCGCCGACACCTCCCGCGCCGCCCGCTCCAGCGCGCTCGCCAGCAGCGCCAGGTCCGTCGGCCCGTTCCCCAGCTCCCGTACGGGACGCCGGGTCGGAGGGTCGCCCATGCGCTCCCACTCCAGGGGTACGACCGTCGGCCGGAGGGTCGCCGTACGCGGAATACGGCCCGTGACCCGCCCGCCCTGGAACGGCGTCACCCGACCGTCGTCACATATCAACCGCCCGCGCCCCGGTGCCGGCTCGTCCGGTCCCGGCGCCGGTGGGTCGAGCGTGACCCGCAGAGTCGCCTGTTGCGCCGGCTCCGTCTGGGCCGTACGGCCGCCGACCCCCGCCGCGGCGACCAGGTGCACGCCCAGCCGCTCGCCCTCCCGGGCCACGGCCTCCAGCGCCCGCATCACGGACCCGGCGGCCGGCCGCCCCGGTGAACGGAGCGCGGGCAACACCAGTGTTTCCGGTTCGTCGACGACCACGACGAGCCGCGGCAACGGCGATATGGCCTCCGCCCGCTGACGCGCCGCCCCCGGCCGCAACCGCAGCGTCGAACTGGGTGGCGCGTCGAGATCCCCGGCACCGGACACACCTACGCCCGCACCCGCACCCGCCGAACGCTGGGCGACCAGACGGCCGGACACCTCCCGCCCCGTGTGCCACTCGGCGAAGTCGGCCCGCCCCAGCAGTTCGGCCCGCCGCTTCAGCTCGGCACTCAGCGACTGGGCGAACTCCCGCATGCGGACGGGATCGTTGGCGGCGAGATGGGTGGTCACATGCGGTACGTCCATACAGACCCGCAAGCCCTCGCCGTGACCGCTGCCCGCGCTCACGCTGTCCCGGCCGTCGATCAGCACGACGCTCAGCCGGTCCGGCCGCTCGGCGGCGGCCAGTGACGCGACCACGGCCCGCAGCAGTTCCGTACGCCCGCTGCCGTGCGGTCCCTCGATCAGCAGATGCGGTCCCTCGGCGACGAGGTCCGCGCACACCGGCCCGCGCGGCCCGGCCCCGAGCACGGCAAGCGCCCGCCCGCCGAGCGCCTCCGCGTCGTCGGCCGCGTCCGCCCACCGCGCCATCAGCGACGCCGGAGTGGCCCGGGCCAGCCCCAACTCGTCCAGCAGCCGGGCCGCTTGGGGCAACGGCGCCGACAGCCTGCCCTGCCGCTCACCCCCGGCACCGTCCGTCCTGAGCGGCGCCAGCGCCCGCGCGAACCGCTCCGCCCAGGCGAGCGAGACGGCGTCCACCGCGGCGACCGTGCCGTGTCCGACGGGGCCTGGCCGTGTGGCGCCCGCCCCCGCGACCCGCAGCAGCCGCAGCGCCGTCGCCACATCACCGCTGAGCAGCGCCACGGCCCCGCACTCCCGGAACGCCGGGGACGCCGCGCACGCCGCCTCGTACGTCTCGGTCACCGGCGACACGGGCGAGGCAGGCGTCGTCTCGTCCAGGCACACCACATGTATGCCGACCCGCGGCCCCTCCGACGCCAGCCGCGCCACTGCCTCCCGCACATCGGCGCCACCGGGGTCCCCGTCCACCACGACCACGGTGTACGGCCCCGGGAATGCGCCCTTGTCGGGTACGGCCTCGTCGTCCGCGGCGGCCCAGGAGGGCCGGTGGACCGCGCCGCGGATCGGCTCCTGGGGGGTGGTGAGGTCGGGGGTGTGATCGGGGTGGGGCGCGGGGGTGTCGTAGGAGGCTGTGGGGGTCGGGCTGGTGGTGGCGCTGGTGTCGGAGGCGGCCGTGACGGTTCCCTCTGCGGTCGGGGGCGTCGGCCCGCCTGCCGTCCGGGCGGAGGCGAGGCCGTGGCCCGTGGCCCCCGGGTCGCTTCGCAGCTCCGTCAGGTGGTCCTCCATGCGGCGGAGGAGTTCGTCCAGGCGGGCCGTGGCCTGTTCGCGGTCGTAGGCGAGCAGGAGACGGCAGTCCTGGCCGTGGCCCGGGCGGAGGTGGGGGAGCCAGCCCAGCCAGGACCACTCGGCGGTGCGCTCCGGAAGCGGGCGGGAGCGGTCCGCGCTGATCAGGACGACTTCCAGGTCGGAGGGGGAGTGCAGCGCGGTGAGCTGGGCCACGACCGCGCGGGCCAGCCCTGCGAGCCGCGCGCGTGGGCCGGCCAGCCCCAGCGCCCCGACCTCGCGCAGATCGGTGGTTACCGGTACGGCGGGCAGCAGTCCGGAGCCGTCGGGTGCGGCCCGGTCGGCCGTGCCCAGCCGGACGGTGAGCGCCTCCGGGTGCCCCGGGCCGCGCTCCCACAGCCGGGGGCCGGGGCCCAGCGCCGTCAGCAGCAGCGCCGCCGGGTCCGGCCAGGTCTCCGGCAGCTGGGGTACGGGCACCAAGGGCTCCGCCACCACATCGGCCACGGCCTCGTCGTACGCCCCGCGCCCGGCCGCCGTCCCCTGCTCGGCGCGCCCCCCGGCCAACCGCCGCGCCCACGCCGTCAGCCCTCCGCGCCTCCGCAGACCCTGCGGCACATCGGTCCCACGGAGGGGAGTCCCTTTCCGTCGGCTCCGCCCTTCGGCAGGGTGGGCCGACGCCTCAGCATCGGACGTCCGGTCACCGAGCCGGTCGTGCACCGCCCCACCGACACCCGCGCCGCCCCGCCCAACGCCGTCGGCCTCCGTACGGGCATCGGGGCCGCCCGGTGCCCACTCGCCCGCCGTGCGGGGGGCGGTGTCGCCGAGCGAGCGTCCGGCCGTCGCGCCGGAGCCTGCTTCGGTGCGGGCGCTGTCAGTCGTCGTACGGAGATCCGGGCTGCCCGGCGAGCGCCCTACCGCCCCGGAGTGGGAGCCGCCGAACGTGTCGCCGCCCGCCGCCGCACCGGAAGCGGTACCGCCGAGGATGCCCCCGGCCCCCACACCGGAATCCATGTCGCCGAGCCTGCCCATGGCCCTCGCATCAGAGCGGTCCGGTTGCGAGCCGTGCGCTGTGGTGCCGGAGGCCGCGTCGACGGGTCCGCCACCGGCCGCCGTACGGAAGGAGCCGCTGTCGCGCCCGCCCTCGGCCGCCGCACCGTGAGCGCCACCCCCGCGCCCGCCGCCCCCCGCCGCCCCGAAGCCACCACCATCCGGCGACGCGCTGCCGGACGTCACGCTCGGTCCGCCCACTCCGAACCGGCCGCCATGGGTGTCGCCTCCACCCGCGAGCCCGCGCGAAGCCAAGCCACCTGCCGTATCCGTCGTGCCCGAGGCTGTCCCCCGGCGCTCGATGTGCGGCGCCCCGCCCTGTTCCGGCACCACCGCCGCTTCACCGGAGCTCTGCCCCTGTGCCGCCGCCCAAGCCCCCGCTCCATACGCGTGAGACGTCCCGCCCGAAGGCCCCCCGGTCCCTGCCGTGTCGGCCGCACGCGCGTGTGGCGCGCGCGGGTCCTCGGCGTCCTCGGCGGGCACTCGGACGTGCCCTTCCCCGTCGGCTGCCGTCGCCAGGCGTGGGCCTGGGCCGCCGGCCGGGGCGAGGCGGAGGGCGGACTCGCCGATGCGGAGCAGGGCGCCCGGGGTGAAGCGGACCGGGCGGGTGGTCACGGGGGCGCCGTCCAGCGTCGTGCCGTTGGTGGAGCCGAGGTCGGCGACCGTGACGCGGCCGCCGGCGGCGACGGTGACCGCGCAGTGGAGGCGGGAGACGTCCGGGTCGTCCAGGGCGACGTCGGCGTCGGCGGAGCGGCCGATGTGGATCTGGCCGCCGTGGAGGAGGTGGACGCCGCCCGCGTCCGGGCCCGCGACGATGTCCAGGCGGGTCGGGGCGTCGTCGACCTCGGGGTGCGGTTCGGGCTCGGCCGGGGCGCCCAGGGACAGTACGGCGCCGTCGATCAGCGGGGGCTCGCCCAGCGTGCTGCGCCGGTCGTCGAGCCGCTCCGCGCCGGCGAACAGCACGGCCGGCCCGTCGCTCCCGGAGACCGCGGAGGCGAGCGCCGACGCGACCGCCGACAGGGCCGTGCCCGCGGGGGCCGTGACCAGTACGTCGCAGCTCGCGGCACGGCCGGGCGCGGGCGCCCCCAGGGGGTCTACGACGGTCAGCCGGATCTGCATCGCCGTCAGCGGTCCCTTCTGCACGGGCGCGGCGCGGGCTTCCCCACCCCACACGAGCACGTCGGCCAGTACTGAAGGCATCCTCGCACCTGCCACTGACAACGCGCCCCCCGCCAGGTGCCAAGTGATCTTGATTGGTCGGCTCTGCCCGCAAAAGTGCCTGACCAATACCCCACCGTTGATCGTTCGGGAGCGGATTGAGATCGGTCACGTCCGGGTCCGGCAACCGGCGGACCGGGTCGAGCGTCTTTCCTTCGAACAGGTTCGGGAAGGCGTACGTAAACGGAACGGAAAGCGGAACTGAGCGCGCACAGGAAGACGGCAGCCCGGTGCCAGGCGCGGCGGCACTACAGTGGGTCGGAAACGCAGGCAAGCAGCAGGGAGCACATGACGTGCGGCCGGTAGGCAGCAAGTACCTGCTCGAGGAGCCGCTCGGACGCGGCGCCACGGGCACCGTCTGGCGAGCCCGTCAGCGGGAGACCGCGGGCGCCGAGGCGGCCGTGCCAGGCCAGCCCGGCGAGACCGTCGCGATCAAGGTCCTCAAGGAAGAGCTCGCAAGCGATCCCGACATCGTGATGCGCTTCCTGAGAGAGCGGTCCGTCCTGCTCCGGCTCACCCACCCGAACATCGTTCGGGTCCGTGACCTGGTCGTCGAGGGCGATCTGCTGGCCCTGGTCATGGATCTGATCGACGGCCCCGACCTCCATCGCTACCTGCGCGAGAGCGGCCCCCTCACCCCCGTCGGCGCCGCCCTGCTCACCGCGCAGATCGCCGACGCGCTCGCCGCCAGCCACGCCGACGGCGTCGTCCACCGCGACCTGAAGCCGGCCAACGTCCTGCTCGCCCAGCAGGGCGGCCAGATGCACCCGATGCTCACCGACTTCGGCATCGCCCGCCTCGCCGACTCCCCGGGCCTGACCCGCACCCAGGAGTTCGTCGGTACGCCCGCGTATGTCGCGCCCGAGTCCGCCGAGGGCCGCCCGCAGACCTCCGCCGTCGACATCTACGGCGCCGGCATCCTGCTGTACGAGCTGGTCACCGGCCGTCCGCCGTTCGCCGGCAGCTCGGCGCTCGAAGTCCTGCACCAGCATCTGAGCGCCGAACCGCGCCGCCCCTCCACCGTCCCCGACGCGCTGTGGACGGTCATCGAGCGCTGCATGCGCAAGAACCCGGACGAGCGGCCCAGCGCCGAGAACCTCGCCCGCGGCCTGCGTGTCGTCGCCGAGGGCATCGGGGTGCACGCGAACTCCGCGCAGATCGCCGCCGCCGAGAACGTCGGTGCGCTGCTCGCACCCGACCCGGCGCCCGCGACCGTACCCGGATCGGGCATCCCCGGTTCCGCCGACCCCACACAGGTGCTGCCGCACGGCGCCGGGAACTACGACCCGAACGCCGCGACCAGCGTCATGCCGCACACCAGCGGCCCGGCCGGCGCGGCCGACCCGACCGCTGTCATGCCGCCGGTGCCGCAGGGACAGCCGGGTCAGCAGCCGGGGCGGCCCGAGGACCCGCACCCCTGGCAGAACCAGCTGCGGGCGGCCCGCGACCGCAATGAGCAGACGCAGGTCCAGCACCTCGACCCCAACCAGGACCCGCTGCGCCGCCGGCCCCAGCGGCAGGTCGCCCGCCCGCAGCAGCCGCCGCCGCAACCTCAGCCGCAGCAGCCGCCGTCGCGCCGACAGCAGCGACGGCAGCAGCAGCCGCAGCAGGGTTACGGCTATCCGCAGCAGCAACAGCCGCAGCAGTACGCCCCGCCGCAGCCCCAGCAGCCCCAGCGGTACGCGCCGCCCCAGCAGCCGCAGCAGCCTCAGCGCGAGCCCCGGCAGCCGCGGCAGCGCAGCGCCAACCCGATGAAGATCCCGGGTCTCGGCTGTCTGAAGGGGTGCTTGTTCACGATCGTCATCCTGTTCGTCGCGGGGTGGTTGGTCTGGGAGCTGAGCCCGTTGCAGGAGTGGATCGGCACGGGCAGGAGCTACTGGGACCAGATCGGCGAGATGTTCAGCACGGTCAGCGGGTGGGTCGAGGACCTGGGCGGCGGGAGTTCCGGCACCAACTGAAGTCGCCTCCGTGGTGGCGGGGTTGGTGATTTGTCGACACCTGGCGGGTGATTTCCGCCTCCGTGGTGAAGGTTGGCTCGTCGGACGCGTAGTTTTAGCGATTAACACGCGTCTGTAGGAGCAGCCTTGGCACGGAAGATCGGCAGCCGGTACACCGCCCACCAGATCCTGGGGCGGGGCAGCGCCGGCACGGTGTGGCTGGGCGAGGGGCCGGAAGGGCCCGTCGCCATCAAGCTGCTGCGCGAGGACCTCGCGTCCGACCAGGAGCTCGTCGGACGCTTCGTGCAGGAGCGCACGGCACTGCTCGGCCTCGAGCACCCGAACGTCGTGTCCGTGCGCGACCTGGTGGTCGACGGCAACGACCTCGCCCTCGTCATGGATCTCGTACGAGGCACCGATCTGCGCACCCGGCTGGACCGCGACCGGCGGCTGGCCCCCGAGGCGGCCGTCGCGATCGTCGCGGACGTCGCGGACGGGCTGGCGGCCGCGCATGCCGCCGGGGTCGTGCACCGGGACGTCAAGCCGGAGAATGTGCTGCTCGACATGCAGGGTCCGCTCGGGCCCGGGAGCTCGCACCGGGCGCTGCTGACCGACTTCGGTGTGGCGAAACTCATCGACTCGCCGCGGCGGACCCGGGCGACGAAGATCATCGGCACGCCGGACTATCTCGCGCCGGAGATCGTCGAGGGGCTGCCGCCGCGGGCGTCGGTCGACATCTACGCGCTGGCGACCGTGCTGTACGAGCTGCTGGCCGGCTTCACGCCCTTCGGTGGCGGGCATCCCGGCGCGGTGCTGCGCCGCCACGTCACGGAGACGGTGGTCCCTCTCCCCGGCATCCCCGACGAACTGTGGCAGCTGCTCGTCCAGTGCCTCGCCAAGGCGCCGGCCTCGCGGCTGCGGGCCTCCGAGATGGGGGCGCGGCTGCGGGAGCTGTTGCCTCTGATGGCCGGGATGCCGCCGCTGGATGTGGACGAGCCGGATGCGGATGCCGAGGCGGCGGAGGAAGCGGAGGAGGAGGCCGTCGGGACCGGTGCGCCGGCCGACGAGCGGGTGCGGCGGCGGGGGGCGGTGCCGCTGGTGCCGGGGGCGAAGCCGGCCGACTCCAATCGGGACACGCATACGTCGATGAGGGTGCCGGGGCCTGATGAGCTGGCCGGGGGTGCGCGGGGGACGGCCCGGGTGCCGCGGGCGGCGGGGGCGCCGCGGCCGGGGTCCGCGCGGCATCGGGCTGTCACTCGGCGGCGGAGGGTGACGGTGGGAGTGGCCGCGGTGGTGCTGGTGGTGGCCGCGGGGGTGGGGACGTGGCTGGCTACGTCGGGGGACGATGCGGGGGCGACTCCGCAGGACACAAACAACTCGGCGCCGGCCACGCCCTGAGCGTCCTCGCCCCCGCCGCCCCTACCCGTCCCATCCGCCGGACGGGCTGAACAGCAAGCGACGCTCACCCGGCCTTCCTCGCTTGGCGGAGCCGTTACGCTGGGGGTGTGGCAGTCGTCGATGTATCCGAAGAGCTCAAGTCCCTCTCCTCGACCATGGAGTCGATCGAGGCCGTTCTGGACCTCGACAAGCTGAGGGCAGACATCGCCGTGCTCGAGGAGCAGGCGGCCGCGCCGTCCCTGTGGGACAACCCGGACGAGGCGCAGAAGATCACCAGCAAGCTCTCCCACCTCCAGGCGGAGGTGAGGAAGGCCGAGGCCCTGCGCTCGCGGATCGACGATCTTGCCGTGCTGTTCGAGATGGCCGAGGAGGAGGACGACCCGGACACCCGCGCCGAGGCCGACTCCGAGCTCATCGCCGTCAAGAAGGCCCTCGACGAGATGGAAGTGCGGACGCTTCTCAGCGGCGAGTACGACTCCCGCGAAGCGCTCGTCAACATCCGCGCGGAGGCCGGTGGCGTCGACGCCGCCGACTTCGCCGAGAAGCTTCAGCGCATGTACCTGCGGTGGGCCGAGCAGCACGGCTACAAGACGGAGGTGTACGAGACGTCGTACGCCGAAGAGGCCGGCATCAAGTCGACCACCTTCGCCGTGCAGTCGCCGTACGCCTACGGCACCCTCTCCGTCGAGCAGGGCACGCACCGGCTGGTGCGTATCTCGCCCTACGACAACCAGGGGCGCCGGCAGACCTCCTTCGCGGGCGTGGAGATCCTCCCCGTGGTCGAGCAGACCGACCACATCGAGATCGACGAGTCCGAGCTGCGTGTGGACGTGTACCGCTCGTCCGGTCCCGGCGGCCAGGGCGTGAACACCACCGACTCCGCGGTGCGGCTCACCCACCTCCCCACCGGCATCGTCGTCTCCTGCCAGAACGAGCGGTCGCAGATCCAGAACAAGGCCACGGCCATGAACGTTCTGCAGGCGAAGCTCCTGGAGCGGCGCCGGCAGGAGGAACAGGCCAAGATGGACGCGCTCAAGGGCGACGGCGGCAACTCCTGGGGCAACCAGATGCGTTCTTACGTCCTGCACCCGTACCAGATGGTCAAGGACCTGCGCACCGAGTTCGAAGTAGGTAACCCCGAGGCCGTGTTCAACGGCGAGATCGACGGGTTCCTCGAGGCCGGAATTCGCTGGCGCAAGCAGCAAGAGAAGTAACTTTGTCGACAAGGCAACTGCCGCCACCTCGGCGGCAGTTGCCTTTTGCGTGCCTGCATGTCCGGGTTTTACATCACACTCACAGACTCCAACCCATCGCATAGTTGCCGGAATTGGACATCGCGAACGGAAACGGCCTTGACGTTGCTTTGAAAAATGGGAAGGGTAAAGCGTGGCATGCGTGTCTCTGGGGCGCATGTGAACCGGGGGGCCGTGAGTTAGCTATCCCGTCGATCACAGCCCCGAGCGCCGCCTCAATGACGATCAGCTACTGGGGGTAGCAACCAGATGACCAACAAGACGCGCATCCGCGTCGCGCGCCTCGCCGCCGCGACCGTGATCGCCGCCGGGGCCTCGCTGACCGCCGCGGGCGCCGCTTCGGCCGCGGAGGAGCCCGGGGACGACTGCTTCCTCGGCCTCCTGTGCGGCGACGAGTCTCCCTCGCCGACGCCGCCGGTCCCGACGGGCCTGCCGACCGATCCGCCCACCGGCCTTCCGACGGACCCCACGGACCCGACCGAGGAGCCGACCGAGCCGACGGAGGAGCCCGAGCCCACCGAGCCGCCCGCCACGGACGAGCCGTCCGACCCGGGCAACGGGAACGGCAACGGCAACGGGAATGGCAACGGAAACGGGAACGCCGGCGGTGGCGGCAACAGCAACACCGACCCCGACGGTGGCTCCTCGGCGCAGCAGGAGGGCTCGTCCTCCCTCACCGACACCGGCTCGGAGGCCGCCGCGACCGACACCAATGCCCAGGGCAACGGTGACGAGCTCGCCGAGACCGGTGCCGCTCAGACCACGTTCCTGCTGATCGGTGCCGCGACGATGATCGCCGGCGGCATCGGCTTCCGTGTCCTGCCGCGCCTCATGGGCGGCCGTGGCGGTGCGGCTGCCTGACGGTAGCCGCAGGCATACGGAACGTATGCGCTGTGAGTGATGAAGGGCCCGGAGCGATGTCGCTCCGGGCCCTTCACATGTCTTCTGTCTTCTGGGGTGTGTGACCGAGGTCGCTCTAGGCGGTCTGATGCGCCAGCAGTGCCACGGCCGCGATCAGTATCGCCAGCAGCGCGATCAGCGCCATCGGGTTGAGCCCCGCGAAGGGGTTCTCCTGCTGCAGTCGCTGGCGGTTCGCCCGGCAGACCGGGCAGCGGCCCTCGTTCACGGGCGCCGCGCAGTTCGCGCACACCAGCCGGTCGTACGTCATGCGCCTCGCCCTCCTTGCGGGTTCCCTCTGGGGTTGAACGCCCTCAGGTACGAGAACGTTCCCCTCTCCACGATGCCAGGTTCCTGCGGAAGCCGCGCGGGTCGCTCTCAGAGGGGTGGTTGCTCATTATCCCGCGGCTGCGGGTTGTGTGGGGCTGGTCGCGCAGTTCCCCGCGCCCCTTCGGGCGCTCACAAAACCGCACAAGCCTCGCGCATCCCCACCGGTGACTGCGCTCATGCTCCCCGTTCGCGTATGGTCACGCTCATCTACCCCCGGCTAACCGTGGTGCATCCGTGATCCGATTCGACAACGTCTCCAAGGTCTACCCCAAGCAGACCCGCCCCGCACTCAGGGATGTGTCCCTGGAAGTGGAGAAGGGCGAGTTCGTGTTCCTGGTGGGGTCCTCCGGCTCCGGAAAGTCCACCTTCCTGCGGCTGATCCTCCGCGAGGAGCGGTGCAGCCACGGTCAGGTGCACGTCCTGGGCAAGGACCTCGCGCGCCTCTCCAACTGGAAGGTGCCGCAGATGCGCCGCCAGTTGGGGACGGTGTTCCAGGACTTCCGCCTCCTGCCGAACAAGACGGTCGCCGAGAACGTGGCCTTCGCGCAGGAGGTGATCGGCAAGTCCCGCGGCGAGATCCGCAAGTCCGTGCCGCAGGTGCTCGACCTCGTCGGCCTTGGCGGCAAAGAGGACCGGATGCCCGGTGAGCTGTCCGGTGGTGAGCAGCAGCGCGTGGCGATCGCGCGGGCCTTCGTCAACCGGCCCAAGCTGCTGATCGCGGACGAGCCCACCGGCAACCTCGACCCCCAGACCTCCGTCGGCATCATGAAGCTGCTCGACCGGATCAACCGGACCGGCACGACCGTGGTGATGGCGACGCACGACCAGAACATCGTGGACCAGATGCGCAAGCGCGTCATCGAGCTGGAGAAGGGCCGCCTCGTCCGCGACCAGGCACGCGGCGTCTACGGCTACCAGCACTGACCCGCATCCCCGTCCACGGAAAGGCCTGAAAGAGACGCCATGCGCGCCCAGTTCGTTCTGTCCGAGATCGGTGTCGGTCTCCGCCGCAATCTGACGATGACCTTCGCTGTCATCGTCTCCGTCGCCCTGTCCCTCGCCCTGTTCGGCGGGTCGCTGCTGATGAGCGATCAGGTCAACACGATGAAGGGCTACTGGTACGACAAGGTCAACGTCTCGGTCTTCCTCTGCAACAAGAGCGACGCCGAGTCCGACCCCAACTGCGCCAAGGGCGCGGTCACCAAGGACCAGAAGGGCCAGATCCTCGGCGACCTGAAGAAGATGTCCGTGGTCGACACGGTCACCTACGAGTCGCAGGACGCGGCGTACAAGCACTACAAGGAGCAGTTCGGCGACTCCCCGCTGGCCAGCTCGCTCACGCCGGACCAGATGCAGGAGTCGTACCGGATCAAGCTGAAGGATCCGGAGAAGTACCAGGTCATCGCGACCGCCTTCGACGGGCGGGACGGCGTGCAGTCGGTGCAGGACCAGAAGGGGATCCTGGACAACCTCTTCGGGCTGCTGAACGGCATGAACTGGGCGGCGCGGGCCGTGATGGCGCTGATGCTGGTCGTCGCGCTGATGCTGATCGTCAACACCGTGCGCGTCTCGGCGTTCAGCCGGCGCCGCGAGACCGGCATCATGCGGCTGGTCGGCGCCTCCGGCTTCTACATCCAGGCGCCGTTCATCATGGAGGCCGCCGTCGCCGGGCTGATCGGTGGTGGGGTCGCGTGCGGGTTCCTGGTGGTCGCGCGGTACTTCATCATCGACCACGGTCTCGCCCTGTCCGAGAAGCTGAATCTGATCAACTTCATCGGCTGGGACGCCGTCCTGACGAAGCTTCCGCTCATCCTCGCGACAAGCCTGCTGATGCCCGCGTTGGCCGCGTTCTTCGCGCTGCGCAAGTACCTGAAGGTGTGACGCACGCCAAGGGGGCCGTACGGTCAACCGGCCGTGCGGCCCTTCGCGTTGTCCTAGACTCACCGGCATGTCAGGCCGTGACCTGTTCTGTCAGCCCCGCCGCTTCGGCCGCGGGGCCGCCCTGACATTGGTGTTCGCGAGTGTGCTCGTCGCCGGTGCCGCGACCGGCTCCCTGCCCGGACCCGACCGGAAGACCACGCCGGGCACGCCCCGTTCGACCGCCTCCGCCGCCCGGCCCGGGGAGGTCACCGAGGCCGCCGCCGAGGCGATGGCCGTCGGCAAGTCCCCGATGGAGGCCGCCGAACGCGCGGTGAGCCGCAGCGGCGACCGCTGGGACGCCGTCTACTCCCAGGGCGAGTACGAGGACTTCGAGGAGTCACTCGACGGCGAGTACACCGGCGTCGGGCTGTGGACGCGCGGCGAGCGGGACGGCCGTATCGAGGTGACCAAGGTGAGCGCCGGGTCGCCCGCGGCCACCGCCGGGATCCGCGCCGGCGACCGGCTGCGCAGCGTCGACGGCGCGCGCGTCGAGGGGCGGCCCGTCACCGAGGTCGTCTCCTTACTGCGCGGTGACGCGACCGACGCCGCCGCCGGTACGACCGTCCGGCTCGGCCTGGAACGCGGCACGCACGCGTGGAGCCTCACGCTGCGCCGGGCCCGTCTGTCCACGGACTCGGTCACCGTCCGGAATCTCGCCGGCCGGGTCACCGTCATCACCATCGACGCGTTCACCAAGGGCTCGGGCGACGTGGTCCGCGACGCCGTGCGGCGGGCCCCCGCCGGCGCCGGGATCGTCCTCGACCTGCGCGGCAACTCCGGCGGACTGGTCACCGAGGCCGTCACCGCCGCCTCCGCCTTCCTCGACGGCGGCCTCGTCGCCACGTACGACGTCGACGGCGCCCAGCACGCCCTGCACGCCGAGGCCGGCGGCGACACCACCAGACCCCTGGTCGCGCTCGTCGACGGCGGCACGATGAGCGCGGCCGAGCTGCTCACCGGCGCCCTGCAGGACCGCGGTCGCGCGGTCGTCGTGGGCTCCCGCACCTTCGGCAAGGGGTCCGTGCAGATGCCGACCCGGCTGCCCGACGGCTCCGTCGCCGAGCTGACCGTCGGGCACTACCGCACGCCGTCCGGCCGCGGCGTCGACGGCAAGGGCCTCACGCCCGACCTCGAGGCCGACGCCGGGGCGCTGAAGCAGGCGGAGACGGTGTTGAGCGGGCTCGGGGACGCTTCGTAATCGCCTTTCCCTCGGACCCCCCTGTAGTGCGAAAATGGCCAGCACTATGAGCAAGGGAATGTACGTACCCAAGGAGTCCCAGCCCAAGCAGGGCGGCGCTGCCGCCGCGAAGGCCAGGGACGGCGAGAAGGGCGGCAAGCGCAAGATCGTCGCCCAGAACAAGAAGGCCCGCCACGACTACGCGATCATCGACACCTTTGAGGCCGGTCTCGTCCTCATGGGGACCGAGGTCAAGTCGCTGCGTGAGGGACGGACGTCGCTGACCGACGGCTTCGTCCAGATCGACCAGGGCGAGGCGTGGCTGCACAACGCCCATATCCCCGAGTACCACCAGGGCAGCTGGACCAACCACTCCGCGCGCCGCAAGCGCAAGCTCCTCCTGCACCGCGAGGAGATCGACAAGCTGGAGGCGAAGGCCCAGGAGACGGGTCACACCATCGTGCCCCTCGCCCTGTACTTCAAGGACGGCCGGGCGAAGGCCGAGATCGCTCTCGCGCGAGGCAAGAAGGAGTACGACAAGCGCCAGACCCTGCGGGAGAAGCAGGACCGGCGGGAGTCGGACCGGGCGATCGCGGCGGCGAAGCGGCGGCAGCGGAGCGCCTGACGGGCGGGAATACGGTGGCACGCGGGTGCGTTGGTCACGTACGATGGCACCAACACCGGGTGACCGGTGCGCGCGGTGAAGGTTGCCGCACTTTGAAAAATCAACATGGGGATGATCGGTTTCGACAGCGGCTGTCGAAGCAGGGGAAGCGTGTCGAGGAAGCGGCAATGATCTCGTAAACCATATGTCGCAACCAATAATCGCCAATACCAAGAGCGATTCCCGCGCCTTCGCCCTCGCTGCCTAATAAGCAGTGAGTGAAGGCCCATAAAGGGTGTCAGCCCGGGAGTGTTCCCGGCCCGGATCCTGGCATAATCTAGGGAACTAAACCATCGAGCCCGGTCACGGGGTTCGATGGGAAATCAAACAGTGACTGGGCCCGTCGGCGACTTGTTCGCGTGATCGCCGGGGCCGAGAAAATCGCAGCGAACTGCACACGGAGAAGCCCTGATTCTGCACCGTTGGACGCGGGTTCGATTCCCGCCATCTCCACGAAGGCGAAGGCGACGTGTGCCCGCGGACAGCGCGGGCCGCGTCGCCTTCGTCGTTATTGCGCGGCTTCGCCGCGCGAGCGGGGGCTTCGCCACCCGCACCCCCCTTCTCGAGGCCCGGCGGCACATGACGCCGGGCCCTCGTTGTGTTGTCCGGCGACATATCGGCCGGTGGTTCGCGGTTCTACTGTCCCGCTGCATGACACAGACCAGAGCCGCACGTCGTATCACTGTCCTGGCGACCCTGCTGGTCGCCCTTCTCGCCGGGTTTCTGACTCCGGGCAGAGCCGCTGCCGCCTCCCTCCAGGAGGTCACCGGGTTCGGGTCGAACCCGGGTGCGCTGAGGATGTTCCGGTACGTCCCTGACGGGCTGCCCGCGGGGCGGCCGGTCGTCGTCGCGATGCACGGGTGTACGCAGAACGCGTCCGGGTACGGCACCGGCAGCGGGTGGACGCAGCTCGCCGATCGGTGGGGCTTCTCGGTGGTGCTGCCGCAGCAGCAGAGCGCGAACAACGCCTCGTCCTGCTTCAACTGGTTCCAGAGCGGCGACATGGCGCGCGGTCAGGGCGAGGCCGCGTCCGTCGCGCAGATGGTCGACCGGCAACTCGCCGACGCCGGTGGGGACGGCTCGCGGGTGTATGTCACCGGGCTCTCCGCCGGGGGCGCGATGACCGCCGTGATGATGGCGGCGTACCCGGAGAAGTTCGCGGCGGGCGGGATCGTCGCCGGGCTGCCGTACGGCTGCGCGCAGGCCGCCGGGTCGCCGTACGTCTGCATGTACGTCGGCGCCACCCAGACCCCGAGCCAGTGGGGCGACCGCGTACGCGCCGCCCGCCCCGGGTACACGGGGCCCTGGCCCACCCTGGTCGCCTTCCAGGGCACGGCCGACTACACCGTGAAGCCCGTCAACATGACCGACCTGGTGAAGCAGTGGACCGACGTCCACGGGACCGACCAGTCCGCCGACGTCAGCGACACCGTCGCCGGATATCCGCACCAGGTCTTCCGGGACTCGGGCGGGAACACCGCCGTCGAGACCTACAGCATCACCGGCATGGGCCACGGACAGCCCGTCGACCCCGGCAGCGGGGCCGAGCAGTGCGGGACCGCCGGGGCGTACATCCTCGACGTCGACCTGTGCGCCGCGTACCGGATGGGGCGGGCCTGGGGGCTCGGTGGCTGAGGCGGTCTGTTGCCCGGCTCCGGTATCAGGGATGCTCCCTTGGCATGAGCACACCCGTGAGATGGTCCGGGAGACGTCTCAACTCCCGTAGAAGCGTATGGATCTGGGCCCTGGTGGCGGCGCTCGCCGCCGTCCTGGGGCCCGGCGCGCAGGCCGGTGCGGATTCCGACCGCACCGGTCTGCCGGAGGCCGTCGACACCATCCTGGGCGACGCCCGGATGGAGGGCGGCGTGGCGAGCGTCGTGGTCGCCGATGCCGCGAGCGGTGAGCTGCTGTACCAGCATCTGCCCAGCACCCGGCTGATGCCGGCCTCCAACACCAAGCTGCCCACCTCGGCCGCCGCGATGGAGATCCTCGGCCCCGACCACCGGTTCACCACGGATGTCCTGGCGGCCGGACGGCGGTCCGGGTCCGTGCTCCGCGGCGATCTGTATCTGCGCGGCACCGGCGACCCGACCCTGCTCGCCGCCGACTACGACCGGCTCGCCGCCCAGGTCGCCGCGGCCGGTGTCACCCGCGTCGACGGGCGGCTGATCGCCGACGACACCCGGTTCGACGCCCAGCGGCTCGGGCGTTCCTGGGCCGCCGACGACGAGTCCTCGTACTACTCCGCGCAGATCAGCGCGCTGAGCGTGGCGCCGGACACCGACTACGACACCGGGAGCGTGATCGTGACGGTGCAGCCGGGCGCGAAGGCGGGGGACGAGCCCGTCGTCGCCGTCACGCCCGACACGGACTATGTCGACATCGACGTGCGTGCCACCACCGTCGCCGCCGGGGGCCCGAACGACCTGACCGTCGAGCGGGAGCACGGCACCAACGACATCGTCGTCAGCGGCACGACACCCGTGGGCGGCGCCGGTGCCAAGGAGTGGGTCACCGTGTGGGAGCCCACCGGATACGCCGCCGCCGTCTTCCGGGACGCGCTCGCGGACCATGGCGTCAAGGTCGCCGGGCCCACTCGGCTGGGGCGTCAAACGCCCGCATCCGCAAGCAAGTTGGCCGCACACGACTCCATGGCCCTCAAGGACCTGCTCATCCCGTTCATGAAGCTCTCCAACAACATGCACGCCGAGATCCTCACCAAGGCCATGGGGTACGAGGTGTCGCAGCAGGGGAGCTGGAGTGCCGGGCTCGCCGCCGTCAGCGGGTATCTCAAGGGCATCGGTGTCGACACCGGCAAGGTCCGCCAGGTCGACGGATCGGGGCTGTCGCGGATGGACAACTTCCCCGCGGCTCAGCTCGCCGAGCTCCTTCTCGCCGTACGTGCCGAGCCCTGGTACGCCGACTGGCTGCGCTCGCTGCCGGTCGCCTGCGACCCCGACCGGTTCGTCGGCGGCACCCTGCGCTCCCGGATGTGCGGAACGGCCGGCGCGCTCAACGCCCGGGCCAAGACGGGGTCGTTGACGGGAGCCTCGGCCCTGTCCGGGTATGTCACGGACGCCGGGGGACGCGAGCTGGTCTTCAGCATCGTCCTCAACAACTATCTGGCGTCCTCCGTGAAGCCGTTGGAGGACGCCATCGTGGTCACGCTCGCGAAGTCGACGGAAGAGGCCGCGACGGCGGTCCAGCCGAAGACGGCCCGCGGCACCGACCTGGAGTGCGCGTGGCGCAAGCCCGCCCACTGCTGAGGGTGGGCCTGCGCCAGGTGCCCGTCAGCGCAGACTGAACGTCGCCAGGCGCAGGCCCTCTCCCTTCAGCACGAGATACACGTCCGTACGGCCCTTCGCCGCGCGCGAGAGATCGGCGGTCACCGTCTCGTAGTCGTACGGCGAAGGCGTCCCGTCCGTCACCGCCGTACCGACGAGTGTGCCGGTCGGGGAGCCGAGCCTGACCTCGACCGTGCCTGCCGCGCCCGACACGCGTGCGGTGAACTTGTTGGCGCCCGACCTCAGTTGGGCGTCCCCGAACTTCAGCCACGCCCGGTCGGCCGCCGCGCCCACCGCCGTGCCGCGCGCCTTCGACTCGTCGACGAGACGCGTGCCGTCGTAGTCGTCGAAGTTCTCGGCACGGGTCGTACGGGACAGATCGCGCGCCGGGATGGTCTCCCCGGCCACCTGCGCAGTGGTACGGGCGCGGATGTCGGCGGAGGAGGCGCCGGCCAGCACGTCGTATGTGCCCTTCTCCACCACCCACTTGGAGCGGGTGACGTCCCAGTGTGCGAGGTCCTTGGGCGTCACCTTCAGCTTGACCGTCTTCGTCTCGCCGGGCTTCAGCGACACCCGCTGGAACGCCTCCAGCTGCTTCAGCGGCTGCTTGTCGCGGGAGACGCGCTGGTGGACGTAGAGCTGGACGACCTCGTCACCGGTGCGGCGGCCGGTGTTGGTGACGGTCAGCGCATAGCCGCCGTCGGTCTGCTTCAGGGCGCCGTAGCGGAAGTTCGTGTAGGAGAGGCCGTGGCCGAAGGGATAGAGGGCCTGGCCCTTGAAGTACTGGTAGGTGCGGTCGGACTTGATGATGTCGTAGTCGAGGATCGAGGGGAGGTCCGCCTCGGAGCGGTACCAGGTCTGGGTGAGGCGGCCCGACGGGTTCGCGTCGCCGTACAGGAGGTCGGCGAGCGCGTTGCCGGTCTCCTGGCCCGCGTGGGACGTCCACAGGACGGCCGGGACCTCCCGCTGGAGGGCGCCGAGGGTGGTCGGGTAGCTGTTCTCGACGACCACGACCGTGTTCGGGTTGGCCTTATGGACTGCCCTGACCAGGGCTTCCTGTGCCGGGGCGAGGCCCATGTCGGTGCGGTCGTGGGCCTCGCGGCCGTTGATCGACGGGTTGGAGCCGATCACCACCACCGCCGTGTCCTTGCCCTTCACGGCGGCCACGGCCTCGTCGACGCCGCTGCGGACGACGTCCTTCGTGTAGTGCGCGGCGGCGTCCTTCGCCACCAGGCCCAGCGTGCCGTCCTCGCCGGTCGGGCCGAGGTAGACCGGGTTGGTCCACCAGGACTCCTCGGTCTCGTAGCCCGCGTAGCGGAGCAGGTACGTGCCGTCCGGCTGCTCCTCCATCTTGAACTGCTGCTGCACGTACCAACCGTTCGGCTGCGCCTGGTCGTTGACGAAGTTCGCCCAGTTGTAGCCGACGTACCTGCCGTTGGCCGCGGAGCGCAGGGTCACCACGCCGCCGCCCCAGTCGAAGACGTCGAACTGTCCGGCCGTACCCGAGGCTTCGGTCTCCTTCAGCGGCTCGCCGTCCGCGTCCGTGCCCGCGGTGATGTACTTCCCCGTCGCCGCGTTCTTCAGCGCGATCCGGTCGACGCCCTCGCTGCTGGCCACCTCGGTGGAAAGCTTCGCGGCGATGCCGTCGGCGGGCGTGACCGCATAGGGAAGGGTGCCGGAATACCAGTCCGTGTAGAGGGTGTCGGCGAGCGGGCCGACGACGGCGACGTCCTTCTCGGACTTCTTCAGAGGCAGAGCCGCGTCATTCTTCAGCAGCACCGCGCCCTCGGTCGCCGCCTTGCGCGCCAGCTTCTGGTGCGCCGGGCTGTTGATGACGGACTTGTCGATCGAGCCGTACTTGCCGCCGCCCGGGTCGAACTCGCCGAGCCGGACCCGCACGGACAGGATGTGGGAGGCGGCCTCGTCGACGTCCGACTCCTCCAACAGGCCCTGCTCCAAAGCCGAGTTGATCGCCGCGATCGTCACCCCCGAGTTCGTGTCGTTGTCCGTGAAGCTGTCGTTGCCGGCCTTGAGAGCCGCCGCGTCGCCCTCGGCGAGGGTCGGGTAGTACTTCTGGGAGCCGGGGACGTTGCCGGGCGCGAAGGCGTCGGTGACGTTCAGGAGGTCGTACGAGGTCCACTTCCGTACGACGTCGTTCAGGTCCGGATTCACCGTGGCCGGGCGGCCGTTGACCAGGTTGTACGAGGACATCACGCCTGTTGCCGCGTTCGCCTCGATCGCCGGTTTGAAGGCGGCCTCGTCGTATTCCTTCGCGACGCGCGGGCGCAGGTCGGAGGAGGTGGTGGTGCGGTTCCATTCGTTGTTGTTCGCGAGGTAGTGCTTGAGCGTCGGCGCCGTCTTGAGGTGGTCGGGATCGCCGCCCGTCAGGCCCGTGCCGTACGCCGTCGACAGGGCACCCGTCAGCTCGGGGTCCTCGCTGTAGCCCTCCTCGTTGCGGCCCCAGCGCGGGTCGCGGAGGAGGTTGACCACGGGTGCCCAGAGGTTGAGGCCCCAGCCGGCGGGGCGTTCCTGCTGGAAGCCGCGCGCCTCGTCGCCGACCGCCGAGCCGACCTGCTCCATCAGCGCCGGGTCCCAGGTCGAGGCCAGCCCGATGGCCTGCGGGAAGACGGTGGTCTCACCGAGCCAGGCGACGCCGTGCAGCGCCTCGGCGCCGGTGCGGAAGGGCTGGATGCCGAGGCGGGGGATGGCGGGCTGGTACTGGTGGAGGAGGGAGATCTTCTCCGCCAGGGTGAGTCGGCCGAGCAGGTCGTCGACGCGCTTCTCGACGGGGAGGGACGGGTTGCGGAAGGGGTGGGCAGGGTCTTCGGCGTGGGCGGGGACGGTGGCGCCGAGCCCTGCGACCAGGGCCAGCGCCACCACGAGCGTGGTTCTGCGTCTTCTCTTGCCTCTCATGCCACGGCTCCTTCATGTAGGGCCTTGCACATACGGGGTTCAGGGCGCGTTCCGCGGCGCCGTGCTCGCGCGTTCCGTCATTCGGGGCGGCAGCAGCGTGGCCTCGGGCACTGTCTTGCCGCCGAGCTTGTTCATCAGGAGCTCCACGGCCCGTGCGCCCACTTCGGCGGAGGGCAGGGCGACCGAGGTGACCGGGATGCGGAGGGAGTCGGCGAGTTCGTCGGGGCAGATGGCGGTGACGGACAGGTCGGCGGGGACGCGTAGGCCGAGTCGGCCGAAGGCGTCGATCAGCGGCTCCAGGATGGCCTCGTTGTGGACGACGACACCGGTCAACGCGGGCTGCTCCCGCAGCAGTTGCTCGGCGACCGCCCGGGCGGCTGCGGGCGTGGCCTCGCACGGGTGGACCGAGGAGGAGAGCCGGCCCCGGTCGGCGGCGGCGGTGAAGCCCTGGACCACGCGCTGGGCGAACGCGGTCTGGCGGACGTACACCTCCGGCGGCGACCCGATCAGCGCCACCACCCGGTGTCCGAGCCGCGCCAGATGCTCCACGCATGCCTCGCCGGCGGCCTTGAAGTCGAGGTCGATGCAGGTCAGGCCCTCCGAGGAGGCCGGGAACCCGATCATCACCGACGGCCGGTCCAGTGAGCGCAGCAGCGGCAGCCGGGGGTCGTCGAGCTGGACGTCCATGACCACGAGCGCGTCGACGAGCGCCGTGTCGGCGACCCTTCTGAGCCCCTCTTCGCCCTCCTCCTGCGTGAGCAGCAGCACATCATGGTCGTACCGCCGTGCCGTCGTCACCACCGACACCGCGAACTGCATGACGACCGGGACGTGGATGCCGGCCCGTAAGGGCACCACAAGCGCCAGCACGTTCGAGCGACTGCTGGCCAGTGCTCGGGCGCCCGCGTGCGGCCGGTAGCCCAGTTCGCGGATGGACGCCTCGACGCGCTGCCGGGTCTCCTCGGAGATCGGGCGCTTGCCGCTGAGCGCGTAGGAGACGGTGCTGGGGGAGACCCCGGCGTGCCGGGCCACATCAGTGATCTTCACCATCAGCCCAGCTCCACCGTCAGGAACCCGGTCCCGGCCGGCGCCCGCACCACCCGCTCGCCCGCGGCCAGCCCCCACGGCGCCGACGGGTCACTGCACGAGGCCCGCAGTGTGTCCCCTTCGCGTACGACGGTGAAGGCCACCTCCCCGACCCGCACCGTCACTTGGGCGCCCCGCTCCAGCCCGTACGCCCGTAGCGTCACCCCGTCGGCGTGGTCGTAGTCGGGCCGGTCGTCCACCGCGCCGACCGGGATCACCGCACCGGGCCTGACCAGCAGCGGCACGCTCAGGAAGCCGTGCTTCTCGCGCACCCAGCGCGGGCCGGTGACCGTCTGGCCGCTGACGAAGTGGGTCCAGGTGCCCTCGGGACAGTAATATGTCACATACCCCTCATCGTCGAAGACCGGCGCCACCAGCAGATCCGCCCCGAGCATGTACTGCCGCTCCAGATGCGCACACCCGGGATCGTCCGGGAACTCCAGCACCATGGCCCGCATGACCGGCGTCCCCTCGGCCTGTGCGGTGCGGGCGGCCTCGTACAAGTACGGCATCAGGCTGAGCTTCAGCCGGGTGAAGTGCCGCAGCACGTCCACCGACTCCTCGTCGAACAGCCACGGAACCCGGTAGGACGAGCTGCCGTGCAGCCGGCTGTGCGAGGACAGCAGCCCGAACGCCAGCCACCGCTTGAACAGCGAAGGCGTCGGCGTGCCCTCGAAGCCGCCGATGTCATGGCTCCAGAACCCGAAGCCGGAGAGCCCGAGGGACAGGCCACCCCGCAACGACTCGGCCATCGACTCGTACGTCGCCTCGCAGTCGCCGCCCCAGTGCACGGGGAACTTCTGGCTGCCCGCCGTCGCCGACCGGGCGAAGACGACCGCCTCCTCCTCGCCCCGGTGCTTGCGCAGGACGTCGAAGACCGTGCGGTTGTAGAGGTACGTGTAGTAGTTGTGCATCCGCTCCGGGTCGGAGCCGTCGGACCAGGCCACGTCCACCGGCACCCGCTCGCCGAAGTCCGTCTTGAAGCAGTCGACGCCCTGCGCGAGCAGGGCCTCCAGCTTGGCCGCGTACCAGTCGCGGGCGGCGGAGGAGGTGAAGTCGACCAGGGCCATGCCGGGCTGCCACAGGTCCCACTGCCACACGCTGCCGTCCGGCCGCTTCAGCAGATGCCCGAGCGCCTTGCCCTCCGCGAACAGCGGGGAGCGCTGGGCGATGTACGGGTTGATCCAGACGCTGACGCGCAGGCCTCTCGCGTGCAGCCGGGACAGCATGCCCTGCGGATCAGGGAAGACCCGCGGATCCCACTGGAAGTCGCACCAGTTGAATTCGCGCATCCAGAAGCAGTCGAAGTGGAAGACGGAGAGCGGGAGTTCGCGCTCCCGCATGCCCTCGATGAACGACGTCACCGTCTCCTCGTCGTACGAGGTCGTGAAGGACGTCGACAGCCACAGCCCGAACGACCAGGCGGGCGGGAGGGCCGGGCGGCCGGTGAGGGCCGTGTACTTGCGGAGGATGTCCTTGGGGGAGGGGCCGTAGATGACGTAGTACGTCAACTGCTGGGTCTCCGCGCTGAACTGGACCCTCGACACCGTCTCCGAGCCCACCTCGAAGGAGACCTTGCCCGGGTGGTCGACGAAGACGCCGTAGCCGGCGTCCGTCAGATAGAACGGGGCGTTCTTGTAGGCCTGTTCGGTGGCCGTGCCGCCGTCGGCGTTCCAGATGTCGACGACCTGGCCGTTCTTGACGAGCGGACCGAAGCGTTCGCCGAGGCCGTAGACGGAGGTGCCGACCTTGAGGTTCAGCTGTTCCCGCAGGTAGTGCGAGCCTTCCCCGTCCCGCATGATGCCCATGCCCTTGGGGCCGCTGGAGGTGAGGGTGCGGCCGTGGGCGAGGAAGTCGACGTGCCAGGGGCCGGTGCGGGCCACCCGGACCGACAGCGCGCCGGAGGTCAGGGTCGCGTTCTCCTCGTCGTACTCCATGTGGGCGGCGGTCTCCTCCTTGGTGAGGTCGAATTGAGGGCCTCGCGGCTGCTCGCCCTCGAAGTGGGTGAAGGTGAGGCCGATGACGTCGGGCATCGGCGTGTGGGCGCTGATCGTCACGACCGGTCCCTTCAGCAGGTCGCCGCGGTGCCGGATGGGCTTGGTCGGCGCGTGGATCTCCAGTGCGCCGTCCGTCGCGGTGACGTCGAGCACCTCGACCGGGTGGGCCGCGGTGACACCTTCGCGGAGCAGCCAGTAGCCGTCGGTGAACTTCACGTGGGGGTCCCTTACTTCACGGCTCCCACGGCGATGCCGCGGGTGAGCGTTCGCTGGAAGACGAGGAAGAAGACGAGGGCGGGGAGCACGCCGAGGAGGGCGGCCGCGTTGGTCATGGTGGCGTCCATCAGACGCTGGCCCTGGAGGACGCCGAGGGCCACCGACACCGTCTGGTTGTCGTTGGAGATCAGCATGACCAGGGGGAGCAGGAACTCGTTCCAGGTCCAGATGAAGAAGAAGACGAGCAGCACGCCGATGGTGGGACGGCTGACGGGGACGACGATCCGCCACAGGATCTGCCACTTGTTCGCGCCGTCGATCCGGGCGGCCTCGATGATCTCCCGGGGGAACTGGCCGAGAACGGAGGAGAGGAGATACGTGCCGAACGCCGCCTGGATCACCGTGAACACGATGATCACGCTGAGCCGGGTGTCGTAGAGCCCCGCCTCCTTGCTCAGGTAGTAGATGGGGTAGACCAGCGCCTCCTGCGGCAGCATGTTCGCGAGGACGAAGAAGGCCAGCACCCAGGTGCGGCCCTTGATGCGGCCGATGCCGATCGCGTACGCGTTGAGGATCGACAGGATCACCGCGAGCACCGCCACCCCGCCGCTGATGAGCAGGGAGTTGACGAGCTTCTGGGTGTAGTCGACGCGTTCCCAGAAGTCCTTCAGGCCGTCCAGGTAGAGGCCGTCGGGGAGGCTCAGCGGGCCGTTCTGGGAGTACTCCGCGGGTGACTTGAACGCGTTGAGCGTGACGATGAGAAACGGCACGATCATGAAGAGGGCGGCGATGCACAGGGCGATCAGCACCGGGTAGCGACGCAGGGCGCCGGTCATGATCCCTCCCTTTCCTCCGCGCGGGTCTGGAGCTTCAGGCCGATCAGCGACAGCAGCAGGATGATCACCGTCAGGACCGTGGAGATCGCGGCGCCATAGCCGACCTGCGTCTTCTCGAAGAACGTGGTGAAGGAGAAGTAGGACGGGACGTTGGTGGCGCCGCCCGGTCCGCCCTTTGTCAGGACGTACACCGCGCCGAAGACCTTGAGCGCGGCGATCGTGCACCAGGTCAGGACGACGTAGATCTCCGGGCGGATCTGCGGCAGCGTGATGTGCCAGAAGCGGCGCCACCAGCCGGCGCCGTCCAGCTCGGCCGCCTCGTGCAGCTGCGGGTCGACGCGCTGGAGGCCCGCCATGAAGATGACCAGCGGGAAGCCGAGCTGCACCCAGACCATCACGCCCATCACGCTGTAGAGCGCGATGTCGGGATCGCCGAGCCAGTCCTGCTGCCAGCTCGACAGGCCGATCGCCTTGAGCAGTTCGTTGAGGGAGCCGTTCTCGGGGGCGAGGATCCAGCTCCAGACGATGCCCGCGACCGCGATCGGCAGCACCTGGGGGAGATAGAAGCAGGCGCGCAGGACGGCGACCGTCTTGGAGCCGAAGTGCTTGCCGACGTAGTCGAACAGCGCGGCGGCCAGCACCAGTCCGACCGCCGTCGGTACGGCCGCCATGGCGACGACCATGAACAGGCTGTGCCGGAACGACGCCCAGAACTCGGAGTCGTCCAGCAGCTCCCGGTAGTTGGCGAGCCCGGACCACTCCGGAGAGCCCACGCCCTGCCAGTCGGTGAAGCTCACGCCCGTGTTCATCAGGAACGGGACGATGATCACGGCCAGGAAGGCGAGGACACCTGGCAGCAGGAAGGGGGCGGACGAGTCTTGGGGGCGGCGCAGGTGACCGGCGGGGGGCGGGTGGCCGGTCACCCGCCGCTCGACGGTCACCGTCATTGCTTCGGCACGCCCTTGTCGTACGCCTCCTGGAGGGCGTCGAGATAGCCGTCCGACTGCTCGCTGCCGGTGATCAGCTTCTGGGTCTCGGAGACGAGGACGTCGTAGAAGCCGGGGACCGGCCAGTCGGGGTAGAAGGCCAGGCCGTCGCGCTGGGAGAGGGTGTTGAAGTTGTCGATGAGGGTCTTGGACTTCGGGTCGGTGATGGCGCTCGCGTCGGCCGCCACCGGGACACCGCCCTTGTTGCCCAGCAGGTTCTGGATCTTCTCCGACATGGTGATGTCGATGAAGTCGTAGGCGAGTTCCTTGTTCTTGGCGCCCTTGGGGACCACCCACAGGTTGCCGCCGGAGCCGAGCGTGAGGTTGGACTCGGGCCACAGGAAGGTGCCCCAGTCGAACTTCGCCTCGTCCACGAACCGGCCGTACCACCAGCTGCCGGAGAACAGGATCGGCGCCTTGCCCTGGATGAAGGAGACCCCGGTCTCCTCGGCCTTCACATTGCTGGACGTCTTGCTGATGTAGCCCTTCTTCACCCAGTCGGCGAAGGTGTCGGCGGCGTACGTCCATGCCGCGTCGTGGAAGTCGGTCTTGCCCTTGTACAGCTCGTACGAGTCCACCCAGGCGCGGTCGGCCTTCGACAGGGCCAGCTGGTAGAGGTACTGGTGGGCGATGTACTCGGCGCCGCCGTTGGCGAGCGGGGTGACCTTGTTCTTGACGAACGTGTCCATCGCGGCGGTCAGTTCGTCGAACGTCTTCGGCTCGGGGATCTTGTACTTGGCGAAGAGGTCCTTGTTGTAGAAGACCATCGTGTACTCGGCGTAGTTGGGTACGCCGTACCACTTGCCGGAGCCCATGACGCCGTTCGCGTCGTACACGCTGGTGGTGCGGACGCTCGCGCTGAGCTTCTTGTCCCAGCCGCGCTTGGTGGCCTCTTCGGACAGGTCGGTGAGCAGGCCCTGCTTGGACAGCAGGCCCGCCGTCGCGTTGCCCTTGTTGTACTCCATGACGTCGGGTGCGTCGGAGGAGTTGAGGACCATCGGGGCGGTCTTCTGGATCTGTTCGAAGCCCTTCTCCTCGAACTCCACCTTCACGCCCGGGTGCTTGGCCTTGAACTCCTTGATCGCCTCGTTCCAGGCCAGTCCCATCGCGCTGTTCGGGGCCTCGTAGTGCCACAGCTTGAGCGTCTTGCCGTCTCCTGAGGACCCGCTGTCGGAGTCTCCGCAGGAGGTCAGGAGCAGTGACCCGGCGAGTATCACCGCCGTCGCCACCACACGCCTTCGTGCCGTCAACATCCCGTGCCTCCAGGGGAGTCGGAGCCGGATGGATCTTGATGGATCTCGATGGTTCTTGGGGTCACGCAGCGGTCGTTCGACAGCGGTCGTCGAATCGATTCGATGCATGACGTCGAAGCGCTTCGACGGGCGAAGGTATGTGGGGGCTGTGAGGGCGTCAATGGGCTGGACGCGAATTGGTTCGGCGGAGTGTTCCGGGGGACGTTCTGGAGCGTGCTCTGGAGAGCGCGATCATCAATGCCGCCGAGGCGGCCGTCACGGGTATCCAGAACCCGGCCGTCGCCGACAGATGTTCCGTCGTCCAGCCGCCCAGCGCGCTGCCGCACGCGATACCGCCGAGCAGCGCGGTCACCGCGAGCGTCATGCCCTCGTTGAGGCGGTCGGCCGGGGTGTGCCGCTGGATCAGGGTCATGTTGGTGACCATGGTCGGCGCCGTGGCCATTCCGGCGACGAGCAGGGCGCCGGCCAGGACGAGGAGCGAGCCGGTGAGGGCCGCGGCGAGCAGCGGGAGGGTCATGAGCGCGGTCATGGCGGCCACGCAGTACGGGTAACGGCGTTCCGCCGGTCCGGTCGGCTTCATCGCTCCGTACACCAGGCCCGCCGCGCAGGAACCGGCCGCCTGGAGGCCGAGGATCGCGCCCGCCGCCGACTTGTGGCCCTGTGCGTCCGCGAACGCGAGCGTCACGACCTCCATCGAGCCGAAGACCGCGCCCAGGGCGAGACACGCGGCGAGGAGCGGGGGCATGCCGGGGGTGCGGAGGGGGGCTCTCGCCGGTTTCCGTGGCTGTATCGGCGGCTCGGTGGCGCGTTGCGCCGCGAACAGCAGCATGCCGGTGAGCAGGAGTACGGCACCGGTCAGCGTGCCCGCCTCCGGGAAGAACGTGCCGCAGAGGAAGGCCGCGAGGACCGGGCCCAGCATGAAGCACAGCTCGTCCGCGGCCTGTTCGAAGGAGTTCGCGGTGTGCAGGGCGTCGGTGTCGTCCTTGAGCAGGTGGGCCCAGCGGGCGCGGGACATGCCGCCGAGGTTGGGGGTGGTGGCGGTCGCGGCGTACGTGGCGAACAGGGTCCAGTCCGGGGCGTCGAGGCGCACGCACAGCAGCAGCGCGAGGCTGCCCAGTGCGGCGAGGGTGGTGGCGGGTACGGCGACCCGGGCCTGCCCGTGCCGGTCGACGAGCCGGGCGATCCAGGGGGCGGTCACGGCGGTCGCCGCGAGGCCGGTGGCGGTGACGGCGCCGGCGAGGGCGTACGAGCCACGCGAACCGGCGATCATCAGGATCGCGCTCACGCTGAACATGCCCATGGGAAGCCGGGCGATGAGATTCCCGATCGTGAAGGCTCGGGTGCCGGGGAGGGTGAAGAGGTGGCGGTAGGGGCTGGACACGGAACGGCGGTAACGGCTGGGCATGGAGCAACCGTCGCCCGTAGGTGATCAAGGGGTCCAACACCTTCTGCGGGCCGATTCACGCACCTGCGTTGTAAGTTCCCGTCATGCCCGCTCACCTCGATCCCCGCTTGCTGCGTGCTTTCGTCACCGTTGCCGAAGAACTGCACTTCACCCGCGCCGCGACCCGGCTCTACGTCGCCCAGCAGGCGTTGAGTCGTGATGTACGGCGCCTGGAGCGGGAGTTGGGCGTCGAACTGTTCCTACGGACCACGCGCCAGGTGACGCTGACGGCCGACGGCGAGCGGCTGGTGCCGTACGCGCGTCGGGTGCTGGCGGCGCAGGAGGCGCTGCTGTCGGCGTTCGGGCAGGCCAGACCGCTGCTGGTGGACCTGAACTCGCCGGGTCTCGTCACCGGTCGCCGGGTGCTGCACCGGGCGCGCGCACTCGCCCCCGAGCAGGAGCTCATGGCCCGCTTCGAGAGCGGGCTGACCGGCGCGGCGGGGGAGTTGATCGCGGGGCGGCTGGACGCGTCGTTCGGGCGGTTCGCGGGGCTGGACCCGGCGCTGCGGGCCCAGCTGGAGCACCGGCCGGTGCGGTACGAGCCGATGGCGGTCGTCCTGCCCGAGGATCACCGGTTGGCCGGATTTGAGACAGTGCCGCTCGACGCGCTCGCGGGCGAGACGGTGTATGCGGGCGCCGGAAATCCCCGTACACCGGAGTGGACCGATCTGGCCCGTCGGCTGTTCGAGGGGCGCGGCATCGAGGTCGCCGCGCCCGCTCCGCTCGCGGTGGGTGACGAGGAGTTCCAGCGGATCATGGCCAAGATGCGTAACCCGATCCTCGCCGTGGTGGATTTTCCGGCCATGCCTTCGACGGTGGTACGGCCCCTCGTCGACCCCGTCCCCCTCTCGCTCGTCAGTTTGGTGTGGCGAAAGGGGCTGGTGCACCCCGGATTCGACGCACTTCGACGGGCCGCGGCCCAGCTCGCCGCCGAGGAGGGATGGCTGCGGAGGCCCGCCGAGGGATGGATTCCAGCCATTGACGTGGACACAGTAAGTACGCATAACTGACACGTGACGAACATGGATCCTCCCCGGTGCGCTACATTCATGCCCTGAGCACGGTGTGGTAAGGGGGGCGCTCGGACCGGGTGGGGGCACGGTTCGGTCGACGGGTGCTCGGAGTCGTGTGCGCGCCCAGAACTGTCCCGTGGGGGGATGTGCGTGCGCGTGAAAAATTGGCGAGAAGACGCCCAACCGGAGTGGCCTGACGCGGCTTCGGGGACCCGGGAGTTGCCGGTGACGGGAGAGCGGTCGGGCGATGCGCCGGGTGCCGGCACCCAGGCCTTTCCGGAGACCGGGGGAATGAGAGCGCGGCAACGGACGGCGTCGGGCGCTTCCACGGCTGACGAGACCGAGGTGCTGCCGCGAGCCGATGGACGCATCGCTCCCAGAGACCCGTGGGCCGAGTCCGGCGAGACGGACGGGCACACCCATGACCCGCACGAGGTGACGGTCCAGCTCGACGGCATAGGGCTGCAGCTCGACAACATGCGCCTGCACGCGGCGAAGGGCGGACCGTCCGGCGCGGGCGGCCCCTCTTCCTCGTCCCCCTCCTCCGACGGACCGGTGTTCGTCGACGAGTCGGGGCGCCGCAGCCGCAGGTACCGCCGGATCGGCATGGCCGTGGGCATGGCCTGCGCGGTCTACGCCGTGGTCATCCTGGCCACCCTGATGTCCGGCAATTCCGAAGCGCCCTGGCTGCCCGTACCGGGCCAGAAGGACGACCAGCCGGCCGGCAACGTCGACACCCCGCCGCTCCCCGCCCAGTCGGCGCCGCCCACACCGGCACCGACCTCGTCTCACCCGGCGTGACCGAGTCCGCGGGAGCCGACGTGACGCCCTCACTCGGCGCGTCCGCCACCGCTCCCGGCGCCTCCGCCGGCGTCGTGGACCCCGGCACGTCCGCCGACCCCGAGCCCTCGGCGACCCGGACGCCCCAGAACCCGGGCACCGGTCCGTCCGACGACCCCGCTGACCCGGAGCCGTCCGACGACCCGTCGGCCTCCGCCTCGCCCGACCCGAGCCCGACCGGCGGCGGCGAGCCCTCGCCCTCGTCCAGTGCCTCCGCGACCGTCGACACCCCCGGCGCTGTGGCCGACGGCGCGAGCGACCCGAGCCCCGTCACACAGGAGCCGGGCGGCACCTCCGCTCCAATCCCGTCCCCGGAGAACATCACCTGATGGCATCCCGCACCCGCCGTCCCGGGCCCGCGACCGGAGCCCGTGACGGCTCCCGGCGCCGCCGCCTGCCCATGCGCCTACTGCTGCCCTCGCTCGTCCTTGTCGCGTTGATGGCGATGCTGATGCTGCGGGGGTATGTGCACAGCGAGATCCTCGCCGACCACCGCGTACAGCCGCCCGCCGCCACCGACCGGGTGCCGGAGCAGATCCTCAAGGGCGGCCCCGTCATCGACACCCGCAGTGGCCGCACCACCAGCCTGCGCGTCCCCGACCACCGGCTCGTCCTCACCTTCGACGACGGCCCGGACCCGGTCTGGACCCCGAGGGTCCTGGACGTGCTGAAGGAGCACCACGCCCACGCGGTCTTCTTCGTCACCGGCACGATGACCTCGCGCTACCCCGACCTCGTCAAGCGCATGGTGGACGAGGGCCACGAGGTGGGCCTGCACACCTTCAACCACCCCGACCTCTCCTACCAGTCGAAGCAGCGCATCGACTGGGAGCTGTCCCAGAACCAGCTCGCGATCAGCGGCGCGGCCGGCATCCGTACCTCCCTTTTCCGGCCGCCGTACTCCTCCTTCGCCGACGCCATGGACAACAAGTCCTGGCCGGTCACCGACTACATCGGCAGCCGCGGGTACATCACGATCGTCAACAACACCGACAGTGAGGACTGGCAGCGGCCCGGCGTCGACGAGATCATCCGTCGCGCCACCCCGCAGGACGGCAAGGGCGCGATCGTCCTGATGCACGACTCCGGCGGCGACCGCAGCCAGACCGTCGCGGCCCTCGACCGGTTCCTGCCCGATCTCAAGGCGCGGGGCTACGAGTTCGACAACCTCACCGAGGCCCTCGACGCGCCCAGTGCGCACACTCAGGTCACCGGCCTCGACCGGTGGAAGGGCAAGGCCTGGGTCTTCCTGGTCCAGGCCTCGGAGCGGATCACGGACGTGCTCGTCGTCGCCCTGGCCGTGATCGGCTTCCTGGTCATCAGCCGCTTTGTCCTGATGCTCCTGCTCTCCGGCGTCCACGCCCGGCGGGTGCGCCGGCGCGACTTCAGCTGGGGACCGACGGTCACCGAACCGGTGTCGGTGCTGGTGCCGGCGTACAACGAGGCCAAGTGCATCGAGAACACCGTCCGTTCACTGATGGCCAGTGAGCATCCCATCGAGGTCGTGGTCGTCGACGACGGCTCCAGCGACGGCACCGCCCGCATCGTCGAGGCGATGGGCCTGCCGAACGTCCGGGTGGTCCGCCAGCTCAACGCGGGCAAGCCGGCCGCCCTCAACCGCGGTCTCGCGAACGCCCGTTACGACATCGTCGTGATGATGGACGGCGACACCGTCTTCGAACCGGCCACCGTCCGCGAACTCGTCCAGCCCTTCGGCGACCCGAGCGTGGGCGCGGTCGCGGGCAACGCGAAGGTCGGCAACCGCGACTCCCTCATCGGCGCCTGGCAGCACATCGAGTACGTGATGGGCTTCAACCTCGACCGCCGTATGTACGACACCCTGCGCTGCATGCCAACGATCCCGGGCGCGGTGGGAGCGTTCCGGCGCAGCGCCCTCGAACGCGTCGGCGGCATGAGCGACGACACGCTCGCCGAGGACACCGACATCACCATGGCGATGCACCGCGACGGCTGGCGGGTCGTCTACGCCGAGAACGCCCGTGCTTGGACAGAGGCCCCGGAGACGGTCCAGCAGCTCTGGTCCCAGCGCTACCGCTGGTCGTACGGCACCATGCAGGCGATCTGGAAGCACCGCAGGGCACTGGTGGAACGGGGTCCGTCGGGCCGCTTCGGCCGCGTCGGCCTGCCCCTGGTGTCCCTGTTCATGGTCCTGGCCCCGCTCCTGGCCCCCTTGATCGACGTATTCCTCCTCTACGGCATCATCTTCGGCCCGACGACGAAGACCATCGGCGCCTGGCTGGGCGTCCTGGCGATCCAAGCCGTCTGCGCGGCCTACGCCTTCCGCCTCGACCGCGAACGCATGACCCACCTCATCTCGCTGCCCCTCCAGCAGATCCTCTACCGGCAGCTCATGTACGTCGTCCTGCTCCAGTCCTGGATCACCGCCCTGACCGGCGGCCGCCTGCGCTGGCAGAAGCTGCGCCGCACGGGGGTCGTCGAAGCGCCGGGCGGCGGAGTGCCGCGGCCGCGGACGCCCCAGGACGGGGCCGATCGGAGGCCGGCGGGATGACGCAGAGTTACGAGCCGACGACGGGCGTGAGCACGTCGTACAGCGTTCCGCAGCAGCGGACGGCAGAGCAGCCGGCACCCGCTGCCGTGAAGCCCGGCCGGGACCGCTACCTGGACCTCCTTCGCTCGATCGCCCTGGTCCGCGTGGTCGTGTACCACCTGTTCGGCTGGGCCTGGCTGACCGTCCTGTTCCCCTCCATGGGCGTGATGTTCGCGCTGGCGGGCTCCCTGATGGCCCGCTCGCTGAACCGACCGGCACGGGGAGTGATCAAGGGCCGCATCCGGCGCCTCCTGCCCCCGCTCTGGGCGTTCAGCGCGGTGATCCTGGTCCTGATGTTCGCGGACGGCTGGAACCCGACGAAGGGCTCGGACGAGGGCCCCGTCTGGACCCTCCTCAAGCTGGTCAACTACGTCGTCCCGATCGGCGCCCCGCCCTTCCCCTGGAGCATCGGCTCCAAGACGGGCCTGGTGGAGGACACCTGGGCGGTGCAGACGGCGGGTCCGCTGTGGTACCTGCGGGCGTATCTGTGGTTCGTGGTGGCATCCCCCCTGCTGCTGTGGGCATTCCGCAGGGCACCCTGGCCGACCCTGCTCGCCCCGCTGGGCCTGACGGCCGTGCTGGGCACAGGACTTGTCACCATCCCCGGCGAAACGGGCAACGCGGTCACCGACTTCGCGGTCTACGGCGGCTGCTGGGTCCTCGGCTTCGCCCACCACGAGGGCCTGCTGGCGAAGATCCCCCGCTACATGTCCGTCTCCTGCTCAACGTTGCTGATGGCCTTCGGCCTGTGGTGGGCATCCGGCCACCTGGGCCCCGACGGCTGGGACCTCAACGACATCCCACTGGCGCAGGCGACCTGGTCCTTCGGTTTCGTGGTCATCCTCCTCGTCTACTCCCCGTCCTGGCAGGAACTGCCCGGCCGCCTCGCGAGGTGGGACAAGCTCGTGACGCTGTCCAACAACCGCGCCGTCACTATCTACCTCTGGCACAACATGCTCATCATGGCCACGGTCCCGATCATCGACCCCGTGTACGAGCTGCCGTTCATGCAGAGCGAGAGCGCAGTGGCCGCCCTCGACGCCACGTACATGCTGTGGATGTTCCTGCTGGTGTGGCCACTGATCGGGCTGGCGATCGTGGGGGTGGGCTGGATCGAGGACATCGCCGCCAGGCGGAGGCCGAGGTTGTGGCCGAATGGGAGGGCGAAGCAGAGGGCTGGGGGGAGTCACCGGGGGTAGAGCGCGCGCCCTTGATGCCCCGTCGGGCCAGCTCCGCCCGGGCCCAGACGGCCTCGAACGCATCCGCGCACAGTTTCACGACGGCCGGATCGTCGGAGAACTCCTCGTCGTGCTGTCGTCGAAGAGCCAGAAGTCATTCCGTGGGTGCGGGCGAAGGCGGCCAGGTCGGTGATCGCTTCGATGCCGACGGTGGTCGACTGCACCCACACGGTGCCGGGACGCAGGGCGGGTGCGGCCTGTGTCATGACGGCCAGGGCGGCGGGGCCGTCGAAGAGCATGGTCAGGACGACGTCGGCGCCCTGGACGGCTTCGGCGGGGTGCCGGCGACGAACACTCCGGCGGCGAGCGGTTCGGCCTATGCGCGGCTGCGGTTCCAGGCGTGGACGGCCTGTCCGGCACATACGCCTACAGCTACACCTACACGCCCACAGGCAAGCCCCTGTCCGTGACATTGCCCGCGAAGGGCGGCCTGGCAAGCGAGAAGGTCGTCACCCGCTACAACGGCGACGGCCTGGTGGAGTCCACCTCCGGTCTGACCTGGTACACCTCTGACGCCAGCTACTCGCCCTACGGCGAGGTGCTGCGCACGGTCTCCGGCGCCCAGCCCTACCGGGTGTGGACGACGAACTTCGTCGACCCGCACACCGGCCGCCTCCAGCGCACCGTCACCGACCGCGAGACTGCGGGCCCGCACCGCATCACCGACGGCTACTACTCCTACGACGCATCGGGCATGATCACCTCCAACGCCCGTAGCCTGGCCGGGACTTCGGGCAGCACCTGGGACACCCAGTGCTTCACATACGACGTCATGGGCGAGCTGGTGCACGCCTGGACGTCGAGCATCACGCCGAACGGCGGCGGCACCGGCTGCAAGGCGGCCAACGGCACCACGTGGGGCCCACGCACGGACTACGCGGTCTCCTCCGGCCCGGTCGCCGAAGCCCCCGACGAGTCCACGGACGCCACCAGCCCCGACTCCACACTGACGTCGACGCTCGCGGCCGCGGCTCCGGACGCCGCCACGGTGTCCACCGGGGGCACCGCGTATCGCCAGTCGTTCGGCTTCGACTGGATCGGCAACCGCGTCACGATGACCGAGCACGACACGGCAGACGCGACAAAGAACGTCTCGTTCACGTACGGCTACGGCAAGACGGTCACGGGCAACGGCACGACCCCGTCGTACAAGACCCAGCCGCACACGATGACGTCGGTCACCTCTTCGCCGTCGGGCAAGGGCAGCGTGTACACGTACGACGCGACGGGCAACACCGAGGTCCGGGATCTGTACAACACGACCCAGAACCTGGTCTGGACACCGGAGAACAAGCTCGATTCGATCACCGATGACGGTAAGAAGACGACGTACGTCTACGACGCGGACGGCAACCGCATCCTGGAGAACTCGTCGACGGGCTCGACGCTGTACCTGGGTGAGACGGAACTGTCAACCGACGCGACAGGCAAGATCACCCGCGCGTCACGCTCCTACACCCAGACCGGTGCTCCAACGGTGGTCCGCACCACGAGCAACGGCGCGATGACAGGCCACAAGCTCAACGCGCTGATCGCCGATCACCAAGGCACGGCGAACACGACGGTGGAACTCTCCGGCACTCAGCCGGTTACGCGCCGCGACTTCAAGCCGTATGGAGAGATCCGCGGCACCAAGCCGACGGTGTGGCCCAACAAACGAAGCTACCTCGGCGTCGGCATCGACGACGCGGCTACTGGCCTCACGCACATCGGTGCGCGCGAGTACGACCAGAACTCGGGCCGCTTCCTCTCGGCGGACCCTGTCATCGACCTAACTGACCCGCTCCAGATGAATGGGTACGCGTACGCCAACAACAGCCCCGTCACATCCAGCGACCCTTCGGGGCTTTGGCTGGACGACGGAACCGGTCACAGCGAACCACGGTCCGACGGGCCTTCTGGCCCCCGTAGCTCGACCCCTGGCATCCCCGCCGGGGGGACACTCCCAGGTGGTTGTTACCACAACTGCTCAGGGAAAAGCGATGAGGCGTCCGGCCTGATCCGGCGCAGCGTCGAGCGTAGGGAACTCCCAGCGGCCTTCGCTGCGAACCTCTACTACTCGCTCATGTGGTACATAAACGAATATAGAGAGAAAGCAGCTGCTGCGTCCGCTGGGTTGAGTAACCGCGATTTCACGCTCGTCGTCTCGCAGGTCGACGTGGACGAGGGCGCCGGGAAGACTGGTGCACGTTTCATAGTCTTCTCTAGTTCTGGGATTAAGAAGGACCTGGAAGGGCAGCTGGGGAAACTTGGTGTGGCTGTTGTGAAGGCCACGGATCCAGGTATGCATGCCGAAGAGGTTGCCGCAAGGTATAGAGCGGACGTCAATTTTCAAAAGCAAGATCTGGGCGGCAAAATTGTTAAGGTGCAGAACGCTTACGTCACCACCAAGGTTTGTTCCACTGAGTGCTCGAAGCATCTGTCGAAGTTCCTCGGGGCAAAGGAGACAGGGGAATTCAAAGGGACAAACGGACAGATCTACGGGCGCACGGTCAACGCCTCGTATTTGAAGGAGCTCAGGCAGTCCGTGGGCAAGGGTGGGGCCATGCCGGTTGTGACCAGAGGTATGGCCAAGGGACTACTTCCCGGGCAGTGGAACTTTACGGTTAGATCGGGTGGGACCAGGCGTTGAGAGAGATGGCGGCCATGCGGCAGATGATCGCGCAGGAGATCACTCGGATCTCATCAGGATTCGGCCATGCTGTCCGGCCCATGCTTGAGGTGGGGCAGGATGGACAGGCGCTCCTGTTCTCGTCGGTGCCGGACGGGTCGGAAGTGCACCGGTGGGACCTGCGTACCGGTGAGTTGGTCTGGTGCTATGACGAGGGCATGTCCGGCTGCAATGACATGGCGTTGACGCGGCTTCCTGGCGGGGGCGTGTCGCTCGCTGTCGCTACTGAGGACGGTGTCGAGTGGTTGGACGCCTGGACGGGACGGCACCGCCCGGAACTTACCTGGGAGGGGTGGACCATCTGGGATTTGAGCGTCGGGTTGGTGCCTGAGGGGAGGCCTGTCCTCGTCGGCGCAGGCCACGACGGTGAGGTCTATCGGTGGGACGGGGTGAGCGGTGCGTTGCTGGGATCGTCGCCGGGTGGGGAGCGAACGAGCGGAACGGTATTGGCTGTGGGATTCGTGCCGCTGCCGGACGGGGCTGGGGTGATCGTGTCGGGTGACGAGAACGGCTGGATTCGGCGCTGGGACGCGGTGACCGGAGACCCGGTCGGGGAGGCGGTCGAGGGGCATACCTCCAAGATCCGCATCGTCAAGGCATTGCCCTCAGCCGGGGAGTCAGGGTTCGTCTCCAGCGATCAAAAGGGTCTCCTTCGGAGGTGGAACGTACTTACCGGAGCTCCGATCGGCCCGTCGATCGAAACCGGAACAGATGTGTTCGCGCTCGCGACGGCAGACGTGAGTGGGGGCGGACTCTTGTTCGCATCGGGTGCTGACGAGATCATCCGCGCCTGGGACGCGGACACGGGTGAGGCGGTCGAACTCTCTGTGCAGGGGGCCGTGGTAAGCGCACTTGCCCAGCCGGACGGGACAGCGTTCTTGGCGACGAGCACGGCTCTGGGCGACATCGTCGTCCAGAAGTGTGCCTTCGTCGCCGAATAGCTCACCCGTCGCACGGGCCGAGAACATGACGTCCGGTACCGGTGTGGGGGAATGGCTGGGTTGGCATACATGGCCACGGCCAAGTTGTGCAGCCCGGCCACGCCGAGGATGGCTTGGTGGGCTGTCAGAGACAGTTGAGGCGCGACGTAACATAACGACGGGCGGCCTTCTCGTCAGTCTGAAGGTGTACGACGACAGAGTCGGGTTGGCCTGCGTGGTTCGTTCAGTACCGGGCCCGTGGCCGGCGACACGTCGGCACTGGTACGGCTCTGATCACTTTTCCCGGTTGTGGGGAGTGAACTGGCGTATCCCCGATATCAGCACGCCGAGTTGGCGGGATCCGGTGGTGAGGATGGTCTGCGCCGGGTCGTCGCTTTCGCGGAGGAGGATCGTTCCGGTGGGGGCGGAAGCGACGTAGATGCAGGAGGACGCTTCCTCGCTGTACGTGGACTTCTGCCAGTTGAGTTCGTTCACGGCTCGGCTTTCAGGTGTCTTGGGTGATGCGGTGGATGAGGTCGCGGGATGCGTTGGGTTCCAGGGTGGCCTCCTCCATGCGGTCCAGGATCAGTCGGTATTTCGTCAACTGTGCTACCGCATCGATGAGTTCGCTGCCGTGCGCGGCGTCGAGTTGTGCCGTGTCGAGCGCGGGGACGGGGCCGTAGGCGTAGTCGAGTCCATGGCCGACGGTGGGGAACGTCGTGCCGTCGAAGGGGATCACCCGGAGCGTGATGTGGGGCTGTTCGCTCATCTTGGCGAGGTGGTCCAGTTGGGCGCGGGCCACTTCTCTGCCGCCGAACCGCATGCGCAGCGCGGCCTCGTGGATGATCGCCGTGTACTGCGGCGGCTGCTCGCGGTGGAGGATGGCCTGGCGCTTGATGCGGTGGGAGATGCGGTATTCGATCTCGTGCGGATGGAGTGTCGGGACTGCTTGGCGGAAGAGGGTGCGGGCGTGCTCCGGGGTCTGGAGCAGGCCGGGGATGTTGATGACCTGGGCCACGCGGAGGGCGGTCGCGTGGTGTTCCATCTCCGCGACGTCCAGGAAGCGAGGCGGGAGCGTGTCCCGGTATTCCTCCCACCAGCCGCGCTCGCGGTGTGCCGCCATGGCTACGAGCGCGTCGATGAGAGCTTCGTCGGTGCAGTCGTAGTTGTGGGCGAGGGTGCGGACGCGCTGCTCGCTGAGGCCGAAGCGGCCCGTCTCGATGTTGCTGATGCGTGCCTGGTTGGCGCCGAGCATCTCGCCGGCCTCGCGGGCGGTGAGGCCCGCGTGCTCGCGCAGCTTGCGCAGCTCAACTCCCAGGCGGATCTGGCGTGCTGTGGGTGTCTGCCGTGGCGGCATGTCCGTCCGCTCCCTTGTCTTGCCCCCTGCGTGGTCACCCATACGAGTGGCTCGTCAGATGCATTCGCAGAATTCGTAGAAACCATCCTACGGGCGCCGCTACGGTGAGTCCCGAACCGCTCAACCGGCCCAGCCCGTAAGCCGGAAGCGCACCGCGCTCATGCGTGGCACTGCCACCGCTGGCCCGGCCCTTGAGCGAACCAAGTCCCCCCACCGCAGGAGGCGTTCATGGTCACCGTATCCCCGTCGCAGTGCGAAGCATCGCCAACTTGGGCGTACGCCCTCCAACTGCCCCACGACGCACGTGCCGTACACATCGCCCGTGTCACTCTCCATGCCGTGCTCTCTGCGCACGGCATGACTCAACTGCTGGACCCTGCGGAGCTGTTGACCTCAGAGCTCGTCACCAACGCCTACCGTCACTCCGCCGGTCCCGCGGCTCTCCGTCTGCGCGGCATGGGCCGAGGCCGGCTGCGGGTGAGCGTCTGGGACACCAACCCTCATATCCCTCCTCCGTTCGACAAGGGGCCGGGCACTCTGGCTTCTGTCCCCGCGGAGGCTGTCGGCGGGCGCGGGCTGTTCCTCGTATGCCATTACGCGGACGCATGGGGTGGCTGTCTGCTCGGGGATGGTCTCTTCGGCGCGGGTGGGAAGCTGCTCTGGTGTGAGGTCGGGCCGTCGGCCGAGAGCAGCGTGCGAGTCGCCGCGTGATCGTCCTTCCGGCCGCCTCTGTCGTACCCGCCCGGCATACTGCTGCCGTGGCCGAATACGCAGACGGAAGCAGCAGAGCGCCCTCCCGCTGGGGTTACGGGACGGAGCGGCTGCCGGCGACGCTCGACGAGCTGGCCGGTCCCGAGAGCGGGTCCGTCGAGCTTCCGCTGGAGCTCGCATGGTCCGGGCTGCGGGCGTTCGACCTCGGTGACGTAAAGCTGCTGCTGGGTCTGTACCGGATCATCCTCAACAACGGGTCCAGGGATGACTTTGTGCGTTACCTCAGCCGCGAACATCTCGTCCGCCACTGGCCGATCCTGCGCAAGATGCTGGGGCGTGGTGTGCGTGAGACATGGGAGGAAGCCTTCCCCGAGCTCCGCCGCTCCGGCACCGCATGAAGCTGCCCGCGCTGCACCGCCGTCTGCTGGCGGATGCCCGCACGCCCAACCCTCTCAGCAGCGGGGGTCACCCCACCCGCTCATCGAAGCACTCCCTCTCCCCGCCCCCCGCCGCAGGCCGAAAGCAAGCCCGTACCACCGTCCCCGGACGGGCCTCCGTCATGGCGGTATAGACGTAGGCCTGCGCGTCCACCTCGTCGACGACCTCGGCGGTACGTACTGGCCTGTTGCCCGCCGTCATCTCGATCCGGTCGCCGACCCGCGTGTCCCACACCCGGGCCCAGCCCGCCCGGCACGCCTCGCTGTAACGCAGCTCCATCCGTGCCCCGGTGGCTGTGCGATAAGAAGCGAGCGTGTCGGGACCGCTACCGCACCTCATGTGCATCGGGTTCCTGCCCTCGCACTCGGCGCCCCGGCATCGAGGCCCCGTGGGGGAGGAGGACACCGTCGCCACCTGGGGCTCCTCCTCCCCGCCCAGCAGCAGGAAGAGAGCCAGCGCCACGCCCCCGACGGCCACGGCAGACACCACCACCGTCACGATCATCGCCACAGACACGCCCCTGTCTTTTGGACCGTCGCCCGGAGCCGCCGTCTCCCCCGCCCGCTCCCCCGCCCGCCCCCTCCACTCCGCCTCCGCGATCTCCCACAACGCGAGCGGTCGCCCCTCCGGCTCACCGGCGAGTCGGCACAGCGCCTGTACCGCCTGCCGTGGCGGCATCGTCTTGCCGTTGAGATAGCGCTCCCAGGACGACTTGCTGTACGGAGTGCGGTCCTCCAGGCCCGCCAGGCTCAGCCCGGTGCGGGCCTTCAGCTCCCGCAGGGCGGTGGTCAGCCGTGCGCGTTCCGGTGACGGAGCCGAACCCTGAGTCCGCCCACTCATCCCCGCAGCGCCTCCCACGTGTGCGGCCCCATGATCCCGTCCACCACCAGCCCCGCCCGCTGCTGCACCCGCTCGACCGCGCGCTCCGTCAGCGGGCCGTAGATCCCGTCGACGTCCCCCGGCGCGGCCCCCGCCCGCCGCAACAGGCACTGCGCCTCGGCCACCTTCGGCCCTGCCATGCCGTTGGTCAGGATCGCGTCCAGGGTGCGGCTGTTGCCCGCGTACCAGTGGCCGTCGATCCGCTCGACACGGCAGGTGTACGTCGGTGCCGACCGCGACGCGGAGGACGAGCCGTGCGGTGCCGCCCGGGTCTCACCGTCGCCGACGGTCACGATCATGAGGGCCGAGAAGACAGCCAGCACCGCGGTCGCCGTCCCCGCCAGCACCGCGATCCGCACCGGCCGCCTCCGCAGCGGGAGCGGACGCCGGAGCACCCGGAGCCGGCGCGCGAGGAGACGCACTCTCGCGACGGTGACCTCGGTCTCCGGGGCAGCTGTCCCGCGCCGCGTGCCCCACGCCTCCGCCGCCACCTCATGCAGCACCAGCAACCGCGTCGGATCGTCACCCCCGATCCGCGCCATCGCCTCCACGGCCTCCCGCGGCGGCAGCGACCGGCCGCCCAGATACCGCTCCCATGACGACGAGCTGTAGCCCGTCTTCGCCGCCAGCTGCCTGAGGCTCAGCCCGCTGTGATCCTTCAGGCGGCGTAATCGCACCACCAATTGCCGGACCCGCGGGTCCAGTCCCTCCGGCAGTTCATTCCAACGCGACATGCCCCACCCCGTTCGCGTCCGTGTCCCTGCAGTCCGTCGTCCCTTTGGTCCTTCCCTTCCCCCGTCAGCAACCACGGACCGCCCCGGAAGTCGGTTCCCGCACCCGTCCGGAATCGGCCACCGTCCCGCCGTGTCCTCCCTGCGACCCTCATCCCCGCAGGTCAGCGCCCGGGACATCCCATGAGTACGTCACTTCCGCGGCTGCTGTGGAAACCCCTGCCCGGCACCCGCAATCTCGGTGAGCAGCACAGCCCACCCGAAGTGAAGCGAACCGAAACGGGGATCTCATGACCGCGACACGCAAGCGCATCGCCCTCCTCGCCGCCACCGCCGCCCTCGGCAGCGTCCTCGTCGCCCCGGTCACCGCCGTGGCCGCGGACGGGTCCGCCGACAGTGGCGTCTCCGCGCAGGCGTACTCCTGCACCATCAAGAACGTCGGCGGGAAGAAGCAGGCCGGCTACTACAGCGGCAACACCGTCGTCCCGTCGTCGAGCAGGGTCACCAAGGCCGGCATCGAGGCCCAGTGCATCCTCAAGGACATGGGCTACCCGACCGGCACGGTCGACGGCGTCTTCGGCAGCAAGTCCAAGAACGCGATGAAGCAGTTCCAGACCGGCGTCAACGCGCACTACGGACGGCACGTCCTCGACGTCGACGGGCTGCCCGGCTCGAAGTCGTGGCCGTACCTGCGCGTCTTCTGGTGAGCGCGTGAGGTGAGCGGATGACCGGCGCGGTCCGTCCTCCCTCGGGGGAGAGGACGGGCCGCGCCGCCCGTCGGTGAGGGCCGTCCGTGTTCGTTTCGCCGTACAACCTCTCATCCCGCCCTTCGCCGGGGTGAGAGCAAAGTTCCTTTCCGGTCACCCGACGCCACAGACAGGAAACGCGCCCTCCCTACCTTCAGGACTCATACCGCTCAGCACCGCAAAGAACCGCCCGAGCCCCGGAGCACCGTGGAGGCGTCATGACAGCCCCTAGCCAGGCCCCCGCCCCGAGCAGGGGAGGCCGTTGGATCGATCACTGGGATCCCGAGGACGAGACCTTCTGGAACGAGACCGGAGAGAAGGTGGCCCGCCGCAACCTCATCTTCTCCGTGCTCTCCGAGCACATCGGGTTCTCGATCTGGACCCTGTGGTCCGTGATGGTGCTGTTCATGGGGCCCGAGTACGGGCTCACCCCGGCCGACAAGTTCTTCATCGTGTCGATGGCGACGCTGGTCGGCGCGATCGTCCGGGTCCCCTACACCTTCGCGGTCGCGATCTTCGGTGGCCGGAACTGGACTATCGTCTCGGCCTCGCTGCTGCTACTCCCCACCATCGCCGCCTTCATCGTGATGGAGCCGGGGACGTCCTTCACCACCTTCCTGCTGTGCGCGATGCTCGCCGGCATCGGTGGCGGAAACTTCGCGTCCAGCATGACCAACATCAACGCCTTCTTCCCGCTCAGGAAGAAGGGGTGGGCGCTCGGCCTGAACGCCGGCGGCGGCAACATCGGTGTCCCCGTCGTGCAGCTCGTCGGCCTCGCGGTCATCGGCGCCAGCGCCGGCCCGCGCGTGCTGCTCGGGATCTACATCCCCTGCATCATCGTCGCCGCGGTCCTCGCCGCGCTGTACATGGACAACATCTCGTCCGTGAAGAACGACACCGGCGCCGCCAAGGAGGCCGCGAAGGACGCCCACACCTGGATCATGTCCTTCCTCTACATCGGCACCTTCGGCTCGTTCATCGGCTACAGCTTCGCCTTCGGGCTCGTCCTGCAGACGCAGTTCGGGCGTACGCCGCTGGAGTCCGCGTACGTCACCTTCATCGGCCCGCTGCTCGGCTCGCTGATCCGTCCGGTGGGCGGCTGGCTCGCCGACCGCTACGGCGGCGCGAAGATCACGCTGTGGAACTTCGTCGCCATGGCCGCGGCCACCGGCGTCATCGTGATGGCGTCGATGCAGGAGTCGCTGGCGCTGTTCACCACCGCGTTCATCATCCTGTTCGTGCTGACCGGGCTCGGCAACGGCTCGACGTACAAGATGATCCCCGGCATCTTCCAGACCAAGGCGACCGCCATGGGACTCGAGGGTGAGGAGGCCGCCTCCTACGGCCGCCGGCTCTCCGGTGCCTCCATGGGACTCATCGGCGCGGTGGGCGCACTCGGCGGGCTCGGGATCAACCTCGCCTTCCGGCAGTCGTTCCTGAGCGTGGGCTCCGGCACCGGCGCCTTCGTCGCCTTCCTCGCCTTCTACGGCGTCTGCTTCGTGGTCACCTGGGCCGTATACCTTCGCCGCCCGGCCGCGCAGGCTCCGGCCACCGCCGAGGCTTCGCAGGCGAAAGCGCAGCTCAGCTACGCCGAGGTGTGACGTAACACCAGCGACATCAAGTCGAACCGAGCCTGTCACGCACCGTTGACAGGCTCGGTCGGCATGCAGGCAGAAGAGCCGAAATGCCTCATGTGAGGTAGCGCCTGATCTGAGGTAGTGCCTGATGTGGGGCAGTGCCTCATGCAGGGCCGTGGCCTCACCTGGGTCATACGGTGCAACGACTCGAGTGCGGGACGAGAGTTTATGTACGACGAACAGCAGCGACCGGAACACGGGCCCCTCGCCGGGTTCACCGTGGGTGTCACCGCCGCGCGCCGGGCCGACGAGCTCGGGGCGCTGCTCCAGCGACGCGGTGCCGCCGTTCTGCACGCCCCGGCCCTGCGGATCGTGCCGCTCTCCGACGACAGTGAGCTGCTCGCCGCCACCAAGGACATCGTCGAGAACGTGCCGGACATCGCGGTCGCCACGACCGCGATCGGCTTCCGGGGCTGGGTCGAGGCCGCCGACGGGTGGGGCCTCGGCGAGGATCTGCTGGACCGGCTGCGCGGGGTGGAGCTGCTCGCGCGCGGGCCCAAGGTCAAGGGCGCGATACGGGCCGCGGGGCTGACCGAGCACTGGTCGCCGTCCAGCGAGTCCATGGCGGAGGTGCTCGACCGGCTCCTGGAGGAAGGGGTCGAGGGGCGTCGTATCGCCGTACAGCTGCACGGTGAGCCGTTGCCGGGGTTCGTGGAGTCGCTGCGGGCCGCGGGCGCGGAGGTCGTCGGGGTGCCGGTCTACCGGTGGATGCCGCCGGAGGACATCGGGCCGGTCGACCGTTTGCTCGACGCCGCCGTGTCCCGTGGCCTGGACGCGCTCACCTTCACCAGCGCGCCCGCCGCCGCGTCCCTGCTGTCCCGCGCCGAGGAGCGCGGTCTGCTGCCCGAACTGCTCGCCGCCCTGCACCACGACGTACTTCCCGCCTGTGTCGGCCCGGTCACCGCGCTGCCGCTCCAGGCGCGTGGCGTGGACACGGTCTCGCCGGAGCGTTTCCGGCTCGGCCCGCTCGTCCAGCTGCTCTGCCAGGAGCTGCCGGCCCGGGCGCGGGCGCTGCCGATCGCCGGGCACCGGGTGGAGATCCGGGGCCACGCGGTCCTGGTCGACGGCGAGCTGAAACCCGTACCGCCCGCCGGAATGTCCCTGCTGCGGGCCCTGTCCCGGCGGCCCGGCTGGGTCGTCGCCCGGGCCGAACTGCTGCGCGCGCTGCCCGGTGCCGGCCGCGACGAGCACGCCGTCGAGACCGCGATGGCCCGGCTGCGTACGGCACTCGGGGCGCCCAAACTCATCCAAACCGTCGTCAAGCGCGGCTACCGGCTCGCGCTCGACCCGGCCGCCGACGCCAAGTACGCCGACGCCTGACGGCCGCGGCCGTACAGGACCAGCGCCCGGGCCAGGAACGCCAGCGCGAGCGTCGACAGCAGCGCGCGTACGACGTTCCAGGCCACCCACATGTCCTCGAACTCCTCACGCGCGACCGACGCCGAAGTGCCGGTCTCGGCGAGGTCGTTGTTCAGCGGGATGTTCACGACGACCGTGACGAGGAAGGTCAGGGCGTACGCCGCGAGGCCCGCCCACACCCACTTCCGGCAGGTCGCCCCGCGCAGTTGCCACGCCGACACCGCCGCCAGCAGCAGCGCCCCCATGAAGCTCAGGAAGAACACGGGGTTCTGGATCGCGTCGTTGATGTTCCGCATGACCTCGACATACGCCCGGTCGTCACTGCGGGCCAGGCCCGGCATCACACCGCAGGCAAAAACATAGAAGGCCCCGGCGATCAGCCCCATCGCGACCGTGGCCGCACCCAGTACGAATCCAGTGGCAGTCCTGTTCTGCGTCATACCTCTCAGTCAACGGCCCGCACCGTGGACGGAACATGGCCCAGACGCGCGTCGGCATACGCAGTCGTCCACGTCGGCCCGGTACGAGGGGTTCCGGCCGCGTGAGAGGGAAGGCACTGTTAAAGGAACGGTTCTCCCGACGCCGAGAAGGGGCGCGGGGAACTGCGCGACCAGCCACGACGGCGCCGCAGTCGAACGACGGCAGAACACGGCACAGGTGGGTGACAGGCACATGGCAATGGGTCGTACGGTCACAGACGCGTCCTCCGCGTACGAGCTGCGCTTCGACGCCGGGCGCATCTGCCTGGATCTCCTCGCGACCGCGACCACGCACCCCGGCGAAAAGCTCGACTCCGTCGAGGTGCTGCACGCCTGGATCACCGGCTCGGGGCTCGTCCCGCAGGGCACCCCGCTCAGCCACGCCGACGCCTCCTGGCTGGTGGGCTTCCGTGAACTGCGCGGCCACATCGGCCGGTTGGTGCACGGCAGGCTGTCGCCCGCGACACCGCCGTACGACCGCGCGCTCGCCCGCGTCAATGAACTCGCCCGCACCGCGCCCCCGGCCCCCCGCGCCCTGCGTCGCGAAGACGGCACGCTGGTGCGGGAGTTGGACCCGCCGGAGTACTCCGCCCTGCTCGGCGCGATCGCCCGGGACACCGTCGAACTGCTCACCGACCCCGTCGCGCGAGCGAGTCTCAGGCAGTGCGAAGGGGACAATTGCCCCATTGTGTACGTCGACTCCTCCCGGGGCCGCAGGAGGCGCTGGTGCTCCAGTGAGGTCTGCGGAAACCGCGAAAGGGTGGCCCGGCACCGCCGCCGCGCGGCACTCGCCCGCGCCTAGTGCCCGATAAGTCCCGTATGTAAAACGGCCGTCGAAGTGATTTCGACAACACTCCGTGACCCTGCCGCATGCCCCTGGCAAAGGCATCGATCTTGCCAGTGTGGCGGGAATGTAAAGACAAGGCGGGGGGAATGTGCGGCCATGTCCCCCCTCGTCACGTCACCGCTGAGAAAACTGTCACGTCACTTTGAACACACCGCTGTTGGCTTCCGTACCGGTTGTCGAGCGACCGACTGGGGGAACCCCCGGACATCGGAGGTGGGCGTGCGCAAGGATTCCGTCGTGGCCAATGAACGTGCATCGAGGGCCCGACATCGCATGTCCCAGCCCTCGGAACCAGATGAGGAGCTGATGCGTGCGCTGTACCGAGAGCACGCCGGACCTCTGCTCGCTTATGTACTCCGGCTGGTCGCCGGAGACCGGCAGCGCGCCGAGGACGTCGTGCAGGAGACACTCATCCGTGCCTGGAAGAACGCCGGTCAGCTCAATCGAGCGACCGGATCTGTACGCCCCTGGCTGGTGACGGTCGCACGCCGCATCGTCATCGACGGCCACCGCAGCCGGCAGGCCCGGCCGCAGGAGGTCGATCCGTCGCCGCTGGAGGTCATCCCCGCGGAGGACGAGATCGACAAGGCGCTGTGGTTGATGACGCTGTCGGACGCGCTCGACGACCTGACCCCCGCCCACCGGGAGGTGCTCGTAGAGACGTACTTCAAGGGGCGTACGGTCAATGAGGCGGCCGAGACGCTTGGCATACCGAGTGGCACGGTGCGCTCACGGGTGTTCTATGCCCTGCGATCGATGAAGCTGGCACTGGAGGAGCGGGGGGTGACGGCGTGATGAGTGTGTACGGGGGACATCAGGGATTCGGCTCGGGTGGTCCGGGTATGTCTGGCCCCATGCAGGGATCTCCGGGCCCGAACGAGCACGAGACCGTCGGCGCCTACGCTCTCGGGATTCTCGACGACGCCGAGGCAACCGCTTTCGAGGCACATCTCGCCGGCTGCGAATGGTGCGCCCAGCAGCTCGACGAACTCGCCGGGATGGAGCCGATGCTGGCAGCCCTCGCGGACCTGCCCGGCACCGGTACGCCCGCCATCGGCGAGTCGCTGTCCGCCAAGCCCTCTCCGCGGCTCGCGGAGAAGCTGGTCAACGAAGTCGCCGAGCGACGCGCCATGACCCGTCGCCGCTCCTTCTACATGGTGGCGGCCGCGGCGGCGCTGATCATCGGCGGTCCGGTCGCCGCGGTGGCGACGACGGCCGGCGACGAAGGCTCGAGCGGCGGCAACGAGACGCTGGCGGCCAGCCCCGCCAAGGAAGCCTTCGACCACATGTCCGACAAGATCTCGGCGACCGACCCGACCACCAAGGTCAGCGCCAGCGTCGCTCTGGAACCGAAGGCCTGGGGCACCCACGCCGTCCTTGAGCTCAAGAACGTCAAAGGCCCTCTGAAGTGCTCTCTCATCGCCGTCGGCAAGAACGGCGAACGTGAGACGATCACCTCCTGGTCCGTCCCGAACTGGGGCTACGGCATCGAGAACGCCAAGACCGAGCAGGCCCGAAACCCGCTCTACGTCCACGGCGGCGCCGCCTTCGCACCGAACGAGATCGACCACTTCGAGGTCATGACCTTCGAAGGGAAGCGGCTTGTCGAGGTAGACGCATAGCTTTCCGGGGCCCCCTTCGCGTACCTTTGACGGCTGCCCAGCACGTCAGAAGGGGGCCCGGTGGCCGCACAGGCTCAACAGGAAACCGCGCTCGACTCCTCCGCCCAGGACTCCGTACGCGACGACTCCGTGCGCGACCGGGAGATCGGCGTCGAACAGGAACACCTGGACCGGGTGTACCAGCGGCTCGAGGAGAAGATCCACGAGGCCGAGTTCCTCATGAACGACGCCGCCAAGCGCGGCCAGGTCGGCACGCCCGGCGCACTCGCCGAGCGTGATGCGCAGGTCTTCCGGGCGGGCATCCACCTCAGCCGCCTGAACAACGAGTTCGAGGACTTCCTCTTCGGCCGTATCGACCTGCTGCTCGGCAAGGACGGCAAGAAGGGACCCGACGGCGCGTACACCGCGGTCGAGCCCGCCGACGGCGCCGTGCGCGACGACGGCACGGCCGACATCGCCGAGACCCTGCACATCGGCCGGATCGGCGTCCTCGACCAGGACTACGCACCACTGGTCATCGACTGGCGCGCCCCGGCCGCCGCACCCTTCTACCGCTCCACCCCGGTCGATCCGGGCCGGGTGGTACGCCGCCGGGTGATCCGCTCCAAGGGCCGCCGTGTCCTCGGCGTCGAGGACGACCTGATGCGCCCCGAGCTGAAGGCCACGCTGGACGGCCACGAGCTCCCGGTGATCGGTGACGGCGCGCTGATGGCCGCGCTCGGACAGGCCCGCAGCCACACCATGCGCGACATCGTCGCCTCCATCCAGGCCGAGCAGGACCTGGTCATCCGCGCCCCCGCCGCCTCCGTGACGTACGTCGAGGGCGGCCCCGGCACCGGCAAGACCGCGGTGGCGCTGCACCGGGCGGCGTATCTGCTGTACCAGGACCGGCGCCGGTACGCGGGCGGCATCCTCATCGTCTCGCCGACCCCGCTGCTGGTCGCGTACACCGAGGGCGTCCTCCCCTCCCTCGGCGAGGAGGGCCAGGTCGCCATCCGCGCCATCGGCTCCCTCGTCGACGGCACCGAGGCCACGCTGTACGACTCCCCGTCGGTGGCCCGCGCCAAGGGCTCGTACCGGATGCTGAAGGTGCTGCGGAAGGCGGCGCGGGGGGCGCTGGAGCTGGGTGTCACGGCAGGGCGGCCTGCCGTATCCGGCCAGCTCGCGTTCGGTGAGGAGGCCGAAGACGCCGCTGCCGGATCGGCGCAGGCACCTGCCGCTCCGCCCACCCGGCTGCGCGTGGTCGCCTTCGGGCGCCGCCTCGAACTGGAGGCGGCGGAGCTGGAACGTATCCGCCACGCCGTCCTCAGCGGCACCGCGCCCGTGAACCTGCTCCGCCCGCGCGCCCGCAAGCTGCTGCTCGACGCGCTGTGGGAGCAGTCGGGCGCCGCGACCCGGCACACCGACCCCGAGCTGGCCGCCGAGCTGCGCTCCTCGTTCGACGAGGACATCACGTCCGAGGACGCCTTCATCGCCTTCCTCGACGCCTGGTGGCCGGAGCTCACGCCGAAGCAGGTCCTGGCCGCCATGGCCGACGAACGCCGTCTCGGCCGCTGGGCCCGCCGGATCCTCAACCCCGGGGAGATCCGCAAGGTGGCCCGCTCGCTCAAGCGGAACGGCCACAGCGTGCACGACATCGCCATGCTCGACGAGCTCCAGGCGATCCTCGGCACCCCCGCCCGCCCCCGCAGGAAGCGCGAGCTGGACCCGCTCGACCAGCTCACCGGGCTCGACGAGCTGATGCCCGTACGCGAGGAGTCGCAGCGGGAACGGGCCGAGCGGCTGGCGCAGGAACGCGTCGAGTACGCGCATGTCATCGTCGACGAGGCCCAGGACCTCACGCCCATGCAGTGGCGCATGGTCGGCCGCCGCGGCCGGCACGCCACCTGGACGGTCGTGGGCGACCCGGCCCAGTCGTCCTGGTCCGACCCCGAGGAGGCGGCCCAGGCCCGCGACGAAGCCCTCGGCACCCGCCCGCGCCGCCGCTTCCAGCTCACCGTGAACTACCGCAACCCGGCCGAGATCGCCGAGCTGGCGGCGAAGGTACTGGCACTGGCCATGCCCGGCTCCGAGTCACCGAGGGCGGTCCGCTCCACCGGCGTCGAGCCACATTTCACCGCCGTCCGCGACTCCCTCGGCCGCACCGTCCGCGAAGAGGCCGCCCGGCTGCTCGACCGCGTCGACGGCACAGTCGGCGTCGTCGTCGCCATGAACCGGCGCGAGGAGGCCCGCCGCTGGCTCACCGGCCTCGGCGAGCGGGTCGTGGCGCTCGGCAGCCTGGAGGCGAAGGGCCTGGAGTACGACGCGACGGTCGTCGTCTCGCCCGCGGAGATCGCCGACGAGAGCCCGGCCGGCCTGCGTGTGCTGTACGTCGCACTGACCCGGGCCACCCAGCAGCTGACGGTGGTGTCGGGGGAGCGGGACGAGCCGGACGCGACCGGGGTTCCGGACCTTCTCCGGGATTGATCCAGATGGACTCCAGGTACGGGAATGGCCCTACGGGATCTGTTTGTTAGCCTGGGTGTGGCACCGGCCCGATCCAAGCCCCCGGGCCCAACCTTCGTCGCTACGAGCGACCACTTGCCGCGAGGCGAGCATGGCGGGTCGGTGTCACTGAGTGTGCGAGAGGCTCACGTCACCCTGTGACGTGAGCCTCTTTCGCTGTGAACAAAAAGTCCGCAATCCGGGGCGGCTACCAGCTACCCGGCAGTAGGTGCGACGATCGGACGGCATCCAGCGTCACACGGTGAAAGCAGAGGAAGTCGGCCATGGCAACGGCGCCCAGCGTCTCCTACTCGATGACGGTCCGGCTGGAGGTGCCCGCGAGCGGTACCGCGGTCTCCCAGCTCACCACGGCCGTCGAGTCCCACGGAGGCTCGGTGACCGGCCTCGACGTGACGGCTTCCGGCCATGAGAAGCTCCGCATCGACGTCACCATCGCGGCGACCTCCACGACGCACGCCGACGAGATCGTCGAGCAGCTGCGCACCATCGAGGGCGTCACGCTCGGCAAGGTCTCCGACCGTACGTTCCTCATGCACCTCGGCGGCAAGATCGAGATGCAGTCCAAGCACCCCATCCGCAACCGTGACGACCTCTCCATGATCTACACGCCGGGTGTGGCCCGCGTCTGCATGGCGATCGCCGAGAACCCCGAGGACGCCCGCCGCCTCACCATCAAGCGCAACTCCGTTGCGGTCGTGACGGACGGCTCGGCGGTGCTGGGCCTCGGCAACATCGGCCCGAAGGCCGCGCTGCCCGTCATGGAGGGCAAGGCGGCCCTGTTCAAGCGGTTCGCCGGTATCGACGCCTGGCCGCTGTGCCTGGACACCCAGGACACCGACGCGATCGTCGAGATCGTCAAGGCGATCGCCCCCGGCTTCGCCGGCATCAACCTCGAGGACATCTCCGCACCCCGCTGCTTCGAGATCGAGGCACGGCTGCGCGAGGCCCTCGACATCCCCGTCTTCCACGACGACCAGCACGGCACCGCGATCGTCGTGCTGGCCGCGCTCACCAACGCACTTCGCGTGGTGGGCAAGGGAGTTGAGAACGTACGCGTCGTCATGTCGGGCGCCGGCGCGGCCGGTACGGCGATCCTGAAGCTGCTCATCGCCGCGGGCGTGAAGCACGCCGTCGTCGCCGACATCCACGGTGTCGTGCACGCCGGCCGCGAGGACCTGGTGGCCGCCGCTCCCGACTCGCCGCTGCGCTGGATCGCCGACAACACCAACCCCGAGGGCGTCACCGGCACCCTCAAGGAGGCCGTGCGCGGCGCCGACGTCTTCATCGGCGTCTCCGCCCCGAACGTCCTGGACGCCGATGACGTGGCCGCCATGGCCGACGGCGCCATCGTGTTCGCGCTCGCGAACCCCGACCCCGAGGTCGACCCGGCAATCGCCCGTCAGACGGCGGCTGTTGTGGCCACCGGCCGCTCCGACTTCCCGAACCAGATCAACAACGTGCTGGTCTTCCCGGGCGTCTTCCGCGGCCTGCTCGACGCCCAGTCCCGCACGGTCAACACCGAGATGATGCTCGCGGCGGCGAAGGCCCTGGCGGACGTGGTGACCGAGGACGAGCTCAACCCGAACTACATCGTGCCGAGCGTCTTCAACGACAAGGTCGCGGGCGCGGTGGCGGGCGCGGTACGGGAGGCCGCCAAGGCGGCGGGCGCGACGGCGTCGTAGGCTCGTCGGTGTGTGGCCTGCTGTGAGGATCGCCACGACGGGCCTTACCCGGCGCGTCGCGGAACGCAGGGGCTTTGGCCGCCGTTTATCGTTGCGGCCAGGCTCAGCCCTCTTTTCGTGTGACTCCCAAGGGTGTTCTCACGACTCCTACGGGTGCCGGATTGGCTTTCCCGCCGCAGGTAGGGGCAGGATGCCTCCCTGGGCGCGAGGGTCCGATGGCGGACCCGGGTCCGGGGATTGTCCGAGGGCCCTGGCAGCATCGACTTCGAAGTGCCCGATATGCGGCTCCGCCGCGTGGCACGCCTCATACGGCAAGAAGAACACGGGAGTAACAACATGAACCGCAGTGAGCTGGTGGCCGCGCTGGCCGACCGCGCCGAGGTGACCCGCAAGGACGCCGACGCCGTTCTGGCCGCGTTCGCCGAGACCGTCGGCGAGATCGTCGCCAAGGGCGACGAGAAGGTCACCATCCCCGGCTTCCTGACCTTCGAGCGCACCCACCGTGCCGCTCGCACCGCGCGCAACCCGCAGACCGGCGACCCCATCCAGATCCCGGCCGGCTACAGCGTGAAGGTCTCCGCGGGCTCCAAGCTCAAGGAAGCGGCCAAGGGCCAGTAGTGACCTTGCCTGTGCACCACGGGACGGTGTACGGCGCCTGAGTAACGCCAATGGGGCGGCCCCTTCACCAGGGGCCGCCCCATCGTCGTATGAACGCCTGTTACCCGAGCCGCCGTGCTACCCGAGCGCCTTGCCCGGCAGCTCCACCTTCGCGCCCAGCTCGATCAGCTTCTCCATGAAGTTCTCGTAGCCGCGGTTGATGAGGTCGATGCCGTGGACGCGGGACGTGCCCTGGGCCGCCAGGGCCGCGATGAGGTACGAGAAGCCGCCGCGGAGGTCGGGGATGACCAGGTCGGCGCCCTGGAGCTTGGTGGGGCCGCTGACGACCGCCGAGTGGAGGAAGTTGCGCTGGCCGAAGCGGCAGTTCGAGCCGCCGAGGCACTCGCGGTAGAGCTGGATGTGGGCGCCCATCTGGTTGAGCGCGGAGGTGAACCCGAGGCGGGACTCGTAGACCGTCTCGTGGATGATCGAGAGGCCCGTCGCCTGGGTCAGCGCCACGACGAGCGGCTGCTGCCAGTCCGTCTGGAAGCCCGGGTGGACGTCCGTTTCGAGCGCGATGGACTTCAACTGGCCGCCGGGGTGCCAGAAGCGGATGCCCTCGTCGTCGATCTCGAAGGCACCGCCCACCTTCCGGTAGGTGTTGAGGAACGTCATCATCGAGCGCTGCTGCGCGCCACGGACGTAGATGTTGCCCTCGGTCGCCAGCGCCGCGGACGCCCAGGAGGCGGCCTCCAGGCGGTCCGGGAGGGCGCGGTGGGTGTAGCCGCCGAGCCTGTCCACACCGGTGATGCGGATGGTGCGGTCGGTGTCCATCGCGATGATCGCGCCCATTTTCTGCAGGACGCAGATCAGGTCCTCGATCTCCGGTTCCACGGCGGCGTTGGACAGTTCCGTCACGCCCTCCGCGAGCACCGCCGTCAGCAGCACCTGCTCGGTCGCGCCGACGGACGGGTACGGCAGCTGGATCTTGGTGCCGCGCAGCCGCTGCGGAGCCTCCAGGTACTGCCCGTCCGCCCGCTTCTCGATCTTCGCGCCGAACTGCCGCAGCACCTCGAAGTGGAAGTCGATGGGCCGGCCGCCGATGTCGCAGCCGCCGAGGCCGGGAATGAACGCGTGCCCGAGGCGGTGCAGCAGTGGACCGCAGAACAGGATGGGGATGCGCGAAGAACCCGCGTGGGCATCGATGTCGGCGACATTCGCGCTCTCCACGTGCGACGGGTCCAGGACCAGTTCACCCGGCTCCTCTCCGGGACGGACCGTCACCCCGTGCAGTTGCAGCAGTCCGCGTACGACACGCACGTCACGGATGTCCGGAACGTTGCGCAGTCGACTCGGCGCGCTGCCCAGCAGGGCGGCGACCATCGCCTTCGGTACGAGGTTCTTCGCACCGCGGACACGAATCTCGCCCTCCAGCGGGGTTCCGCCGTGGACAAGCAGGACATCGTCGTTGACGGTCATGTATCTCGCGTTCCGATGAGTTGGGCAGGGCCGGAGAGACAGAGTAATCGCCGCCGACCCCCCTTCCGTAAGCCCAAGTACCACCCAGCTCCGTCATAGCTCTGTCACAACACGAACCGTTCGCAAACGGGCACATGGGGTCACCGGCCGAGTCGTGCGCCCGGAACGCACCTGTGAGCCCTGAGCTGCATTCACTCCCGAACCCGCATTGCCTCCCCGCGCGAAGGGAAGATGCGGGATCATGTCTGGCATGACCGAGGTGTCCTCGCTCACAGGGCGGTTGCTCGTGGCAACGCCCGCCCTGGCGGACCCGAACTTCGACCGCGCGGTGGTGCTCCTTCTCGACCACGACGAGGAGGGCTCGCTCGGTGTCGTCCTCAACCGCCCCACCCCGGTGGACGTGGGCGACATCCTGGAGGGCTGGGCGGACCTGACAGGCGAGCCCGGTGTCGTCTTCCAGGGCGGGCCGGTTTCGCTGGACTCGGCCCTCGGCGTGGCCGTCATCCCGGGCGAGCCCGCGGGCGGGTACGTGCCGCTGGGCTGGCGCCGGGTGCACGGCGCGATCGGGCTCGTGGACCTGGAGGCCCCGCCGGAACTGCTCGCCGCGGCCCTCGGCTCCCTGCGCATCTTCGCCGGTTACGCCGGATGGGGCCCCGGCCAGCTGGAGGACGAGCTTGTGGAGGGTGCCTGGTACGTCGTGGAGTCGGAGCCCGGCGACGTGTCCTCCCCGTCCCCGGAAAGACTCTGGCGCGAGGTCCTGCGCCGCCAGCGCAACGAGCTCGCGATGGTCGCCACCTATCCGGACGACCCTTCGCTCAACTGAGACATGTGAGCTTCAGTACCCTTGGGCCTATGAGCACTCTTGAGCCTGAGACCCAGCCGCAGCGCGGGACTGGTACGGGGACCCTCGTAGAGCCGACGCCGCAGGTGTCCCATGGCGACGGTGACCACGAGCGCTTCGCCCACTACGTCCAGAAGGACAAGATCATGGCGAGCGCCCTCGACGGCACCCCCGTCGTGGCGCTCTGCGGCAAGGTCTGGGTACCGGGCCGCGACCCGAAGAAGTACCCGGTGTGTCCCATGTGCAAGGAGATCTACGAGTCCATGGGCGCCGGCGGTGGCGACGACAAGGGCAAGGGCGGCAAGGGCGACAAGTAGCTCTCCGGCCGGTCGTACGTAAGTAAGGCCCCCAGGGCACGTTTTGCGTGCCCTGGGGGCCTTTGTGCTGTCTGTGCGTTGCGCAGGGTGCGTCTGCTGGTCACAGAGTGGTTGAGACCTCTTGTGGTCGTGTTCATGCAGTCCCTAGCCTCCGTGGTGTTGTGCAGAGCGAAACCACCATTGCGTATGTTGCAACGCACTCCGGAGGATCACTCCATGAAGCTCTCCCGCAGACTCCCCGCGCTCCTCCTCGCCGGCCTCGTCGTCACGGCCTGCGCACCCCAGACGTCCGACAACTCCTCCTCCGACAAGGACGAGAAGACCGGCACGCTGCGGGTCTGGCTCTTCCAGGAGGTCGGCAACCAGCCGAAGGAGAAGGTCGTCGACTCCGTCGTCACCGCCTTCGAGAAGGACCATGAGGGTACGAAGGTCGAGGTCGAGTACATCCCGATCGAAACCCGCGCCCAGCGTGTCAAGGCCGCCTTCAACGACCCCAAGTCCGCTCCCGACGTCATGGAGTACGGCAACACCGACACGGCCGGCTATGTGAAGGACGGCGGACTCCTCGACGTCACGAAGGAGTTCGGCGACTGGAACGAGGCGAAGGACACCGACCCCACGGCGAAGCAGTCGGTCACGGTGGACGGCAAGGTCTACGGCGCGCCCTTCTACGTCGGCGTCCGCGCCCTGTACTACCGGACGGACGTCTTCGACGAGCTGGGCCTGGAAGTCCCCAAGACCATGGCCGAGTTGGCCTCCACGGCCCGTGAGATCCGCGCCGCGAAGCCCGACCTGTACGGCCTGGTCGTCGGCGGCGCCTACACGTACGGCGCGATGCCGTTCATCTGGGCCAACGGCGGTGAACTCGCCACCGGCAAGGGCGGATCGTATGTCTCCGCCATCGACAGCGCGGCCGCCCAGAAGGGCATCAAGGCGTACACCTCCCTCTTCGGTGACGACAACTGCCCCGCCGCCAAGTGCGCCGGCATGGGCGGCAACGACACGATCACCGCGTTCGCGGCCGGCAAGGCGGGCATGGCGATCGGCGGCGACTTCAGTCACACGGCCGTCGAGGCGGGCAAGGTGAAGGGCAAGTACGCGGTGGTGCCGCTGCCGGGTGTCAAGGCCGGGTCGATCGCGCCGGCGTTCGCCGGTGGCAACAACATCGGTGTGCTGAAGTCCACTTCGCATCGGACGCTGGCCGTCGGGCTGATGGAACAGCTTGCGTCGAAGCAGACGCAGGCGTCGATGTTCGATGCGATGGGTTTTCTGCCGACCTTCGCGGATGTGCGGAAGCAGGTGTCGGCCAAGGAGCCGTATGTGAAGCCGTTCGCGCAGACGTTGGCCGCGGGCACGAAGTTCGTTCCCGCGTCGCCTGCGTGGGCGGAGATCGATTCGGGGCTGGTGTTGCCGACGATGTTCCAGGAGGTCGTCAGCGGTAAGAAGGGGGTGGCTGCGGCTGCGGAGGGTGCGGCGGCGAAGATGGATGACGCGTTTGGCTCCGCCGGGTGACGCCGGTGACGCCCAATAGCTCGGGGGTTGTGGAGCGTCGGCGGGTGCGGGTTGTCGGTGGCTTGTCGCGCAGTTCCCCGCGCCCCTTGGGGGGTTCCGGTGCGCGGCGTCGAGGAAGCCGGGCTCCCTGGCTGTACCTCGCACCCGCTCTCGTCGTACTCGGTGGGCTGCTCGTCTATCCCATCTATCAGCTCGGGCTGATCTCGTTCTTCCAGTACACGCAGGCCCAGGTGAGTGGTGGGGAACCGACCACCTTCGAGGGGTTCGGGAACTACCAGGAGCTGTTCTCCGACTCGCAGTTCTGGCAGGTGCTGCTGGCGACCGTGGTGTTCGCGGCGGCTTGTGTGGTGTCGACGCTCGCCGTCGGCTGTGCGCTTGCCGTGTTGCTCACACGCGTACGTGCCGTGCCGCGGCTGGTGTTGATGCTGGCGGCGTTGGGGGCGTGGGCAACGCCGGCGATCACGGGGTCGACGGTGTGGCTGTTGCTGTTCGATCCGGACTTCGGGCCGGTGAACAGGGTGTTGGGACTCGGTGACTACTCATGGACGTACGGGCGCGTCAGCGCGTTCTTCCTGGTCCTGCTGGAAGTGGTGTGGTGTTCCTTTCCGTTCGTGATGGTGACGGTGTACGCCGGGATTCGGGCGGTGCCGAGTGAGGTGCTGGAGGCGGCCTCTCTGGACGGGGCCTCGCAGTGGCGTATCTGGCGCTCGGTGCTGGCGCCGATGCTCCGGCCGATCCTCGTGGTCGTCACGATTCAGTCGGTGATCTGGGACTTCAAGGTCTTCACCCAGATCTACGTCATGACGAACGGCGGCGGCATCGCGGGCCAGAACCTCGTGCTGAACGTGTACGCGTATCAAAAGGCCTTCGCGTCCTCGCAGTACAGCCTCGGCTCGGCGATCGGCGTGGTGATGCTGCTGATCCTGCTGGCGGTCACGCTCGTGTACTTGCGGTTGTTGCGCAGGCAGGGGGAGGAGCTGTGAATCTCGTACGTGGTCTCGTACGGCGTCCCTGGCGGCTGGCCGCCGAGGTGTCGGCGCTGCTGATCGCGGCCGTCGTCGCCTTTCCCCTCTACTGGATGGTGCTCAGCGCCTTCAAACCGGCCGGCGAGATCGAGTCGACCGAGCCTCGGCCGTGGACGCTGGCGCCGTCGCTGGATTCCTTCCGGCGGGTCTTCGGACAGCAGGAATTCGGCCGCTACTTCGTCAACAGCCTTGTGGTGGCCTGCACGGTGGTGGTCGCCTCGGCGCTCATCGCGTTTCTCGCCGCGACCGCGGTGACACGATTCCGCTTCCGTTTCCGGACCACCCTGCTGATCATGTTTCTGGTGGCCCAGATGGTGCCCGTGGAGGCGCTGACGATCCCGCTGTTCTTCCTCATGCGGGACTTCGGCCAGCTGAACACGCTGGGCTCGCTGATCCTGCCGCACATCGCCTTCTCGCTGCCCTTCGCGATCTGGATGCTGCGGGGGTTCGTGAAAGCCGTTCCGGAGGCGCTGGAGGAGGCCGCGTACATCGACGGGGCGAGCCGGGCGCGATTCCTGTGGCAGATCCTTTTCCCGCTGGTCTTCCCGGGGTTGGTGGCCACCAGCGTGTTTTCCTTCATCTCGGCCTGGAACGACTTCCTGTTCGCCAAGTCCTTCATCATCAGCGACACCTCCCAGTCGACCCTGCCGATGGCCCTGCTGGTCTTCTACAAGCCGGACGAGCCGGACTGGGGTGGTGTGATGGCGGCGTCCACGGTGATGACGATTCCGGTGCTGATCTTCTTCGTGCTCGTGCAGCGACGGCTGGTGTCGGGGCTGGGCGGAGCGGTAAAGGACTGACGTGACTGAACTGATTCCGGTACCTCAACACATGGAGCGGAACGAGCGCTTCTACGAACTCGGCGACGACTTCGGGATCGAGGCCGGGCCGGGCACCGAGGGCACCGCGCGATGGCTGCGCGCGACGCTCGGCGCGGCGACCGGGCTCGCGCTGCCGCCCAAGAAGGGGGGCCAGTACGACGTCCTCCATCTGTCCGTCCGGCCCGGCCTCGATGATGAGGCCTACCGCCTCGTCATCGCCCCCCATGGCGTCCACATCCAGGGCGGCTCGCCCGCCGGTGTCTTCTGGGGCGCCCAGACGCTGCGCCAGCTTCTCGGCCCCGACGCCTTCCGGCGCGCGCCCCTTCCCGGCCGTACGTGGCGGCTGCCCCTGACGGAGATCCGGGACTCCCCCCGATTCCGCTGGCGCGGCCTCATGCTCGACGTGGCCCGGCACTTCATGCCCAAGGACGGTGTCCTGCGCTACCTGGACCTCATGGCCGCCCACAAACTCAACGTCTTCCACTTCCATCTGACGGACGACCAGGGCTGGCGCATCGAGATCAGGAAGTACCCCCGGCTGACGGAGGTCGGCTCCTGGCGGGCCCGCACGAAATTCGGCCACCGTGCCTCGCCGCTGTGGGAGGAGAAGCCGCACGGGGGCTTCTACACCCAGGACGACATCCGGGAGATCGTCGCGTACGCCGCCGAGCGGCATATCACCGTCGTCCCCGAAATCGACGTACCAGGACACTCGCAGGCCGCCATCGCCGCGTACCCGGAACTCGGCAACACCGACGTCATCGACACGACCTCCCTCACGGTCTGGGACAACTGGGGCGTCTCTCTGAACGTACTCGCACCCTCTGACAACACCCTTCGCTTCTACGAGGGGGTGTTCGAGGAACTGCTGGAGCTGTTCCCTTCCGAGTTCATTCACATCGGCGGCGACGAATGCGCCAAGGAGCAGTGGCGGGAGTCGCCCTTCGTCCAGGCGCGTATCGCAGAACTCGGACTCGCGGACGAGGACGAGTTGCAGGCCTGGTTCATCGGACACTTCGACACGTGGCTCTCCGCGCGCGGGCGCAGGCTCATCGGCTGGGACGAGATCCTGGAGGGCGGCCTGGCGCCGGGCGCCGCGGTGTCGTCGTGGCGCGGCTACGCGGGCGGAATCGCCGCCGCCCGGGCCGGACACGACGTCGTCATGTGCCCTGAACAGCAGGTGTACTTGGACCACCGCCAGGACGCGGGTGCGGACGAGCCGGTCCCCATCGGCTACGTCCGCACCCTGGAGGACGTCTACCGGTTCGAACCCGTTCCACCCGAGCTGACGCCGGAACAGGCCCGGCACGTCCTCGGGACGCAGGCCAACGTGTGGACCGAGGTGATGGAGGATCACGCGCGCGTGGACTACCAGACGTTCCCCAGGCTCGCGGCCTTCGCCGAGGTGGCCTGGAGCGTCGGCCTGCCCGCCCCCGCGGAACGGGACTTCGCCGATTTCGAGCGGCGGATGGCCGTCCACTACCGGCGACTTGACGCCCTGGGAGTCGCCTACCGGCCGCCTACAGGGCCGTTGCCGTGGCAGCGGCGGCCGGGCGTGCTGGGCCGTCCCATCGAGGGGGCGCCGCCGAACAGGTAGCCGGACAGGTAAGGGACCAGCGATGGGAACACGCATGGGAACAGGTCATGGAAAAGGCCCTAAGTGTCACCGAAGAGTGGCAATTCGCGCGCACGGTTGATGTCGTGCGAAAACGGACCATCTCGCTGGTGAGGGGGGCGAATGCCTCCTAGCGGACCCCCGCGTTCGGGCCCTGCGAAGATGTGCCAGAGTTGCCACGTCCGCCCTGTCAGCACGTACCGTACGGCAACACAGGTGGGACCAGGTGGGGCAGCGGGAAGGGGCAGCCGGTTTGACCACGAGCGCACCGCAGGCGGCGCAGGCCGTCACGCTGCCTACGACGCTGGACGAGGCCGTGGCGGCCCTCACGGCCGTGCCCGCCGCCGTTCCCGTGGCCGGCGGCACCGACCTCATGGCCGCCGTCAACTCCGGACAGCTCAGGCCCGCCGCACTGGTCGGCCTCGGCAAGATCAGCGAGATCCGCGGCTGGCAGTACCAGGACGGGCACGCACTGCTCGGCGCGGGCCTCACCCACGCGCGCATGGGCCGCCCCGACTTCGCCGCCCTGATCCCGGCGCTCGCCGCTGCGGCGCGCGCGGCGGGCCCGCCGCAGATCCGCAACGCGGGCACCCTGGGCGGCAACATCGCGACAGCCGCCCCCACGGGGGACGCGCTTCCCGTACTGGCCGCCCTGGAGGCGACGCTGATCATCGCGGGCCCGGGCGGAGCCCGCCGGGAGATCCCGGTGTCGCACCTGCTGGCCGGTGTGGAGATGCTGCGCGGCGGCGAACTCATCGGGTACGTGCGCGTGCCCCTGCTGCACGCCCCGCAGGTCTTCCTCAAGGCCACCGGCCGCACCGGCCCCGGCCGCGCGGTCGCGTCGGTCGCGCTGGTCCTCGACCCCGCCCGGCGCGGAGTGCGGTGCGCCGTCGGCGCCATAGCGCCGATGCCGCTCAGGCCTCTGGACGCCGAGCAGTGGGTCGCCCGGCTGATCGACTGGGACAACAGCCGCGCGATCGTCCCCGAAGCGCTGGCCGCCTTCGGGGAGTACGTCGCCGCGGCCTGCATCCCCGATCCGGTCCCGGCCGAGGACGGCTCCGTACAACAGCTTCCGCCCGCCGTACTGCACCTGCGGCGCACCGTCGCCGCGCTGGCCCGACGAGCACTGGGGAGGGCGCTGTCGTGACCGACGACCAGCACGGAGAGGGCACGCCCCAGGGCGGCAGCCGCTGGGACCCGCTGCCCCAGGGCGACTACGACGACGGCGCCACCGCCTTCGTGAAACTCCCCGAAGGGGGCATCGACGCCCTCCTGGCCTCCGCCGACAGCCCGCTGGCGGCGCCCGGCCACGGCTATGTGCCTCCGCAGATAACGGTCGACCCCGCCACGTCCCCCGGGACCGACCCCGCCGCCACCGGCGGCTGGCCGGCGCCCGCCGAAGCGGTGCAGTGGCCCGACCCGAACGCGGTGCCCCAGGACACCGGGAGCGACCGGTTCACGTACAACCCGGGGGCGACCGGGCAGTGGAACTTCGGGACCGTCGACGGCTCAGCGGGATCGGCGGCGGAGCACACGGCCGCGGCGCCGGGCCACGATGTGACCGGGCAGTGGTCGATCCCGGTCGCCGGGGGTGATCTTCCGGACGAATCGGGCGAGTTCACCACGTCGTCCCTGGTCGAGCAGTGGGGCGGCACACCGCCGGCCACACTCCCCGGTGGCGCGCCCGCTCCCTGGGCGACGGAGGCGGCCGGGCAGCCGTGGGCGCAGGATGAGGCGAACACCGCGCCTCCCGCCGACGCCGCGGTGGACGCACCCGGCAAGACACACGGCGAGGTGTCCGCACAGGCGTACACGAGGCCACACCCGGGAACTCCGGCGCAGCAGCACGGGGTCGCTCCCGCCCGGCCGCACGCGGAGGAGCACGGAGAGCGCGCGGCACAGCCGCACGCGGATGCTCGCGCCCAACAGCACCCGGAAGTCCATGCCTCGCACGCTCACGGGGAGGCCGCCGCGCAGCACGCGCAGGCCCACGCCTCGCAGCACGGCGAGGCACCGGCCCGTCCGGCATCCGACGGGGCCCACGACCAACAGCCCGCGGACGGAACCGCCGTAGCGGACTCACCGAACGCGCACGAGACCGCCGTAGCCGCCCCACAGCCCGCTCAGAGGGTCCGTGAGGCAGCCGAGGTGTCCGAGGGTGCCCAGGGGGCCGGAGAGGCCGCTGAGGGGCCCGTGGAGCGTTCCGGGGAGCCGGAGCGGGAGCGGGAGTCGCGTGCCGACGCTGAGGCCGGTGAGGAGTCCGCCGGGTCCGAGACCCCGGACGAGGCACCCCCGCCGTCCGGCGAGGAACACCCCCTCTCCTCGTACGTCCTGCGCGTCAACGGCGTCGACCGGCCCGTCACCGACGCCTGGATCGGCGAATCGCTGCTCTACGTACTGCGCGAACGGCTCGGCCTCGCCGGCGCCAAGGACGGCTGCTCGCAGGGCGAGTGCGGCGCGTGCAACGTCCAGGTCGACGGCCGGCTCGTCGCCTCCTGTCTGGTGCCCGGCGTCACCGCGGCCGGCAGCGAGGTCCGTACGGTCGAGGGCCTCGCGGAGGAGGGACACCCCTCCGACGTGCAGCGGGCGCTCGCCCGGTGCGGCGCGGTGCAGTGCGGCTTCTGCGTGCCGGGCATGGCGATGACCGTGCACGACCTGCTGGAGGGCAACCCGGCGCCGACCGAACTCGAGGCCCGCCAGGCGCTGTGCGGCAACCTGTGCCGCTGCTCCGGCTACCGCGGTGTCCTGGACGCCGTCCAGGAGGTCGTCGCCGAACGCGAGGCACACCGCGCGGCCGACGCTGAGACGGACGCGGACGAGGCACGTATCCCGCACCAGGCGGGCCCGGGAGCCGGCGGCGTCAACCCGTCGGCGTTCGAGCCGCGTGACCAGGCGTACGGACAGGACGGAGGCCCGGCGTGAGCAACGAAGCCGCCACCGCGACCACGGCCGCGGAGGCAGCCCCCGCCCCCGAGGAGATCCCGCACGGCCTCGGCGTGTCCCTGCAGCCCGCCGACGCGGGCGCCAAGACCGAGGGCACGTTCCCGTACGCGGCCGACCTGTGGGCCGAGGGCCTGCTCTGGGCGGCCGTCCTGCGCTCACCGCACCCGCACGCGCGCATTGTGTCGATCGACACGTCCCACGCGCGCGAGATGCCCGGCGTCCGCGCCGTCGTCACCCACGAGGACGTGCCCGGCGCCCCCCGGTACGGCCGGGGCAGCGCCGACCGCCCGGTGTTCGCCTCCGAGGTCGTACGCCACCACGGCGAACCCATCGCCGCAGTCGCCGCCGACCACCCCGACACCGCGCGGATGGCCGCGGCGGCCGTCATCGTCGAGTACGAAGTACTCGACCCGGTGACCGACCCGGAACAGGCCTTCGAGGCCGAGGCGCTGCACCCCGACGGCAACCTGATCCGCCACATCCCGCTGCGCCACGGCGACCCGGACGCGGCCGGCGCCATCGTCGTCGAGGGCCAGTACCGCATCGGCCGCCAGGACCCGGCGCCCATAGGAGCCGAGGCGGGTCTCGCGGTGCCGCGTCCGGACGGCGGCGTCGAGCTGTATCTGGCGTCCACGGACCCGCACAGCGACCGCGACACGGCCGCCGCCTGCTACGGCCTGGAGCCCGACCGCGTGAAGGTCGTCGTCACCGGCGTGCCCGGCGCGACCGCCGACCGCGAGGACCAGGGCTTCCAACTCCCGCTGGGTCTGCTGGCGTTGAAGACCGGCTGCCCGGTCAAACTGACCGCCACGCGCGAAGAGTCCTTCCTGGGCCACACCCACCGCCACCCGACCCTGCTGCGGTACCGCCACCACGCGGACGCTGAGGGCAAGTTGGTCAAGGTCGAGGCCCAGATCCTCCTGGACGCGGGCGCCTACGCGGACACCTCCTCGGAGGCGCTGGCCGCCGCGGTGTCCTTCGCCTGCGGCCCGTATGTCGTCCCGAACGCGTTCATCGAGGGCTGGGCCGTACGCACCAACAACCCGCCCTCCGGCCACGTACGCGGAGAGGGCGCCATGCAGGTCGCCGCCGCCTACGAAGCCCAGATGGACAAGCTGGCGAAGAAGCTCGGCGTCGACCCGGCGGAGCTGCGCCTGCGCAACGCGCTCGCCACGGGCGACGTCCTGCCGACCGGCCAGACGGTGACCTGCCCCGCACCGGTGGCGGAGTTGTTGCAGGCCGTACGGGACTTCCCCCTTCCGGCGCTCCCCAAGGACACGCCCGAGGAGGACTGGCTGCTGCCCGGCGGCCCCGAAGGCGCGGGCGAACCGGGCGCGGTGCGCCGGGGAGTCGGCTACGGCCTCGGCATGGTCCACATGCTCGGCGCGGAGGGCGCGGACGAGGTCTCCACGGCGACCGTCAAGGTTCACGACGGAGTCGCCACCGTCCTGTGCGCGGCCGTCGAGACCGGCCAGGGCTTCACCACCCTCGCTCGACAGATCGTCCAGGAGACACTTGGCATCGACGAGGTGCACGTCGCCCCCGTCGACACCGACCAGCCACCGGCGGGCGCCGGCTGCCGGGGCCGGCACACCTGGGTGTCCGGCGGCGCGGTAGAGCGGGCGGCGAAGATGGTCCGCACGCAACTCCTCCAGCCCCTGGCGCACAAGTTCGGCATGTCCACGGAGCTGCTGCAGATCACCGACGGCAAGATCACGTCGTACGACGGAGTCCTGTCGACGACCGTCACCGAGGCGATGGACGGCAAGGAACTGTGGGCCACCGCCCAGTGCCGCCCGCACCCGACGGAACCCCTGAACGCAGCCGGACAGGGCGACGCCTTCGTGGGCCTCGCCTTCTGCGCGATCCGCGCGGTCGTGGACGTCGACATCGAACTCGGCTCGGTCCGGGTCGTCGAACTGGCCGTCGCCCAGGACGTGGGGCGCGTGCTGAACCCCGCCCAGCTGACGGCACGTATCGAGGCCGGTGTCACGCAGGGCGTGGGCATCGCGCTGACGGAGAACCTGCGCACGGCACGCGGGCTGATCCGCCACCCCGACCTCACGGGCTACGCCTTGCCCACGGCGTTGGACGCGCCGGACATCCGCATCGTGAAACTGGTCGAGGAGCGCGACGTGGTCGCCCCCTTCGGCGCGAAGGCCGCCAGCGCGGTCCCGGTGGTGACGTCCCCGGCGGCAGTCGCCTCCGCGGTCCGCGCCGCGACGGGCCGCCCCGTCAACCGCCTCCCCATCCGCCCGCAGGCCGCGGTGGTGACCGGCCAGTGACGGCCCCCGACCCGGGTCCGCCGCGGTACGAACCGCCGCCCAGCGTGGGGAAATTGCTGGTGTGGGCGCTGGTGTTCGTGTTCGCGGCGGTGGTGGTCGTGCTGGGCGGCATCTACTTCGCGTGAGCGGCTGTGTGCGACGCAACAGCCTTGGCGTTGCCGGGCTGCGGGCCGTTGTCAGTGGTGCGGCGTAGTGTTCTGGACGTGGGGACGGCGGGCCTGAGACCGCGCTCGTACGACGGCTGCCGCACGGTGCCGCGTCGCGCCCCGCTCGGGGACTGAACGGCCATTCATGCACGGGGGATTCCATGAGCACGACCAGCGGGACTTGTATCGCGGTGACCGGCCTGACCGAGGGCGAGCCGGACCCGTTCGGGGTGGATGCGCCGCCGGGCCATGGGGTCTGGCGTGAAGCGGAGCCGGAGCTGGCCCTCCGGCAGCCGGGCGGCGATGAGCTGCTGTCGCTCCCCGAGCTGCGCCAGGAAGCCCGGCTGCGCACGCTGCTGCGCTTCGCGTCGACGGCCGATGAACTGGCCCGACTGCGCCACGAGTTCGCGGCCTACGCGGGACGCTTCGGGCCGGGCGCGGTGGCGGAGGCCTCCCGCCGGCTCCTGGCCGTCTGGGAAGAGGGCACGGGCGGTGCGATGCCGGCGTTCCGCAGCATGGGCGCCCTGATCCGCCCCCTCGCCTGGATCGCCGAGCCCGGCAGCGGCCTCGCCCTCGACCTGCCACCGCGGCTGCTGGACGAGGAGTTCGGCACCGCGGCGATCGTCCGCTTCGAGGACGTCGACTTCCCCGCGGCCCTCACCCACGACCCCACCCGCCGCTTCCTGCGCGACGTGGGCCTCCCGGAAGAGGCCACCCGTTTCACACTGGACACGGACGTCCCACCACGAACCCTCGCCGAGTACGCGACAGACGAGCGTGACGGCGACCTCGCACTCCCGCCCGGCGCGGACCACCTGATACGCCTCGGCCACATCGCGGAGGACACCAGCCTCGTGATCGACGGCGCGACGGGGATGGTCCTGTACTGGGCCGAGCGGCACGCACTGCCCCGCCCACTGAACACGGACCTCTCCACGTTGGCGTTCACTCTGTGGCTGCTGCGGCGCGAGGAGAACCGAGACGGGAACTGAATCGGACCTTCTTGGAGGCCGTGGCGGGAATCGAACCCACGTAACTCGCTTTGCAGGCGAGCCCCTCAACCACTCGGGCACACGGCCTTGCTTCGTGCATTGACCGTAGGGCGCTGTGGGGGAGGGGCTCAAGGGATGCGGGGGTGGTGCAACGGGACTGCCATACCGCGTTCATGAAGCGGGGAGTGCGGGGCGGTCGTACGACCAAGGGCTGAGGTGGGGCCGTTCTCTCGACAGGGGTCAAAGTGGGTTGTGGCCCTTACGCTGACGATCGTGACCGCCCTTGAACCGAGTGACACCGGCGTTGCTGATCCCGATGGCTCCACCTCGGCCGCCGAGCGTGACGAGACCGTCCTGAGCCGTTCCTATCGTGCGCTCAGTGTCGGGATCGTCTCCGTCGTGCTGCTGATCGCCTTCGAGGCGACCGCTGTCGGGACGGCTATGCCGGTGGCGGCGCGGGAGTTGGACGGGGTGTCGCTGTACGCGTTCGCGTTCTCGGGATACTTCACGACGAGCCTGTTCGGCATGGTGCTCTCCGGTCAGTGGTCGGACCGGCGAGGGCCGCTCGGGGCGTTGACCACGGGTATCGCCTCCTTCGCGGCTGGTCTTGTGCTGTCCGGCACGGCGGGCGCGATGTGGCTGTTCATCCTGGGGCGGGCCGTGCAGGGGTTCGGTGGCGGGCTGGTGATCGTCGCGCTGTATGTCGTCGTGGGCCGCGCCTACCCGGGGCGGCTGCAGCCCGCGATCATGGCGGCGTTCGCGGCGAGCTGGGTCGTGCCGTCCGTCGTCGGCCCGCTCGCGTCGGGCGCGGTGACCGAACACCTCGGCTGGCGCTGGGTGTTCGTCGGCATCCCGGTCCTCGTCGTCTTCCCATTGGCGCTCGCGCTGCCGCAGATACGGCGGAGGGCGGCGGGGCCGGTGGACGGCGCGGTGGGCGGCTCGGTGTCCGACGAGCCCGCGCGGGTGCGCCGGGCCTCCTTCGACCGGCGTCGTATCCGGCTCGCACTCGGGATCTCGCTCGGCGCGGGGCTGCTGCAGTACGCCGCTCAGGATCTGCGGTGGCTGTCGCTGGTGCCCGGCGTGGTGGGTGCGGCGCTGCTCGTGCCGGCTGCTCTGGGGCTGTTGCCGCGCGGTACGTACCGGGCGGCCCGTGGGCTGCCGTCCGTCGTGTTGTTGCGGGGGATCGCCGCGGGCTCCTTCATTGCCGCGGAGTCCTTCGTGCCGTTGATGCTGGTCACCCAGCGGGGGCTGTCGCCGACGCTGGCCGGGTTCTCTCTCGCGGCGGGCGGGGGGACGTGGGCGCTGGGGTCGTGGGTGCAGTCGCGGGCGCGGGTGGCGCCGTACCGGGAGCGGCTGATGGCGCTCGGGATGGTGCTGGTGGCGGCCGCGATCGCCGCCGCGCCGAGCGTGCTGATCGAGGCGGTGCCGGCTTGGATCGTTGCCGTCGCCTGGGCCGTGGGCTGCTTCGGCATGGGGCTGGTGATCTCCTCCACCAGTGTGCTGCTGCTGAAGCTCTCCGCCCCCGAGGAGGCCGGCACCAACTCCGCCGCCCTCCAGATCTCCGACGGCCTCTCCAACGTCCTCCTCCTCGCGGCGGGCGGCGCGGCCTTCGCGGCGCTGGGCGGCGGCACGGTGTCGCACGCGGCGACGGAGGCGGCCGGCGCGGGTTCGCATCCGGCCGCGTTCGCCGCGGTGTTCCTGCCGATGGCGGGGGTGGCGTTGGCGGGGGCTTGGGTGACTACGCGGTTGCGGGCCCCGCGAGTAGAGCTCGCTGATGGATGATGCGCGGTGAGTTGCCGCGCTTCGCACGCTGACCCCAAAGCCCACTGTGACCTCAGTCCCATCCAAGGCTGCCCCGGCACGGTCCGCCCGTTGACGGAAACCCGGCGCCGGTAGGGTGGCCCGGTTGTCATACCCAGCCGAGCCGCCCGACCCCCTCACCGGAGACCGTGACTACCACCGCCGCCAGCTCCTCGTCGTCGCATCACCTGTCACCCGCGTTCCCCGGCCGCGCCCCCTGGGGTACCGCCAGCAAGCTGCGTGCCTGGCAGCAAGGGGCGATGGAGAGGTACATCCAGGAGCAGCCGCGTGACTTCCTGGCCGTGGCGACGCCCGGCGCCGGAAAGACGACGTTCGCGCTGACGCTGGCGTCCTGGTTGCTGCACCATCACGTCGTGCAGCAGGTGACCGTCGTCGCGCCGACCGAGCATCTGAAGAAGCAGTGGGCGGAGGCCGCGGCGCGGATCGGGATCAAGCTCGACCCGGAGTACAGCGCGGGGCCGCTCGGCAAGGACTATCAGGGCGTCGCGGTCACGTACGCCGGTGTCGGCGTGCGCCCCATGCTGCACCGCAACCGCGTCGAGCAGCGCAAGACCCTCGTCATCCTCGACGAGATCCATCACGCCGGTGACTCGAAGTCCTGGGGCGAGGCCTGCCTGGAGGCCTTCGAACCGGCCACGCGCCGCCTCGCGCTCACCGGTACGCCGTTCCGGTCCGACACCAACCCCATTCCCTTCGTGGCCTACGAGGAGGGCAACGACGGAATCCGGCGCTCCGCCGCCGACTACACGTACGGCTACGGCTCCGCCCTCTCCGACGGCGTCGTCCGGCCCGTCATCTTCCTCTCCTACAGCGGCAACATGCGGTGGCGCACGAAGGCCGGTGACGAGGTCGCCGCCCGGCTCGGCGAGCCCATGACCAAGGACGCGGTCAGTCAGGCCTGGCGCACGGCCCTCGATCCGCGCGGCGAGTGGATGCCGAGCGTGCTGCGCGCCGCCGACCAGCGGCTGACCGAGGTCCGCAAGGCCATCCCGGACGCGGGCGCGCTCGTCATCGCGTCCGACCAGGACTCGGCGCGTGCGTACGCCAAGCTCATCCGCGAGATCACGGGCACGAAGGCGACGCTCGTCCTGTCCGACGACGCCGGCGCGTCCGGCCGGATCGACGAGTTCAGCGGCAGCAACGACCGGTGGATGGTCGCGGTCCGGATGGTGTCGGAAGGCGTCGACGTGCCGCGGCTCGCGGTCGGGGTGTACGCCACGACCATCTCCACGCCGCTGTTCTTCGCGCAGGCCGTCGGCCGTTTCGTACGGTCCCGGCGGCGCGGCGAGACGGCTTCCGTCTTCCTCCCCACCATCCCCGACCTCCTCACCTTCGCCAACGAGATGGAGGTCGAGCGCGACCACGCCCTCGACAAGCCCAAGAAGGAGGGCGAGGAGGACCCGTACGCCGAGGAGGAGAAGCTTCTCCAGGAGGCCGAGCAGCAGCAGGACGAGGACACCGGCGAGCAGGACCAACTGCCCTTCGAGGCGCTGGAGTCCGACGCAGTCTTCGACCGAGTCCTGTACGACGGCGCCGAGTTCGGCATGCAGGCCCACCCCGGCAGCGAGGAGGAGCAGGACTACCTCGGTATTCCTGGGCTGTTGGAGCCCGACCAGGTGCAGATGCTGCTGCAGAAGCGGCAGGCCCGGCAGATCGCGCACAGCCGCAAGAAGCCGGACTCCGAGGCCGACCTGCTCGAACTGCCCGCCGAGCGGCGGCCGGTGGTCAGCCACAAGGAGATGATGGAGCTGCGCAAGCAGCTCAACACCATGGTGAGCGCGTACGTCCACCAGAGCGGCAAGCCGCATGGCGTCATCCACACCGAGCTGCGCCGCGTGTGCGGTGGGCCGCCGAGCGCGGAGGCCACGGCGGGTCAGCTGCGGCAGCGGATCGCCAAGGTGCAGGAGTGGGCCACGCGGATGCGGTGAGGTGAGGTCCGTAGCCGGTCGTGTGCAGAGTGTGCGGGTGTGGTGTACGGGGAGTACTGGGCATCGTACAAAACGGGGTAAACGGTTGTACGTCGTCCGGTAAAGAGTGCTAGTCCGTACCGGTCACTGACCGGATTCTGGACGGAGCCTTCCGCTCAGCGAACTGCCTTCGCTACTGTCCCGCTACGCACACGCCCCGTGGCAGCGCCGCCGCGGAGCGCAGCCGTGAAGCGACGCGGTTCGGACAGTCGGTCCGGGCCGCCGACCGATCGGCGGCCTCTGAAGCGCGTCACCGACGGGACTCGGTGACGCATCCGCCGCGAGGGGGCCGTCGACCTCACCACTAAGGAGTGGGCGTCGTGACCGCGGAGACCTCCCAGACGCTCGACCGGGGACTGCGTGTCCTCAAGCTGCTGGCCGACACGGACCACGGGCTGACCGTCACCGAGCTTTCCCACAAACTGGGCGTGAACCGGACCGTGGTGTACCGGTTGCTCGCCACGCTTGAGCAGCATGCACTGGTACGACGTGACCTGGGCGGACGAGCCCGGGTCGGGCTCGGGGTGCTGCGGCTGGGGCGGCAGGTGCATCCGTTGGTGCGGGAGGCGGCGTTGCCCGCTCTGCGGTCGCTGGCCGAGGACATAGGCGCGACCGCGCATCTCACGCTGGTGGACGGGGCGGAGGCGTTGGCCGTCGCGGTCGTCGAGCCGACGTGGACCGACTATCACGTGGCGTATCGGGCGGGGTTCCGGCATCCGTTGGACCGGGGGGCCGCGGGTAAGGCGATTCTCTCGGCGCGGCAGCGGACGGTGGCGGAGCCGGGGTACACCCTGACGCACGGGGAGTTGGAGGCGGGGGCGAGTGGGGCGGCGGCGCCGTTGATCGGGGTGACCGGGGTCGAGGGGAGTGTGGGGGTCGTGATGCTGGCGGATGCGGTGCCGGAGCGGGTGGGGCCGCGGGTGGTGGACGCGGCGCGGGAAGTCGCCGAAGCCCTGCGCTGAACAGTTGCCGTGCGTCAGGGCTGGCGGGGGTGGGTCGCGCGGCCCGGCGCTGACGGGGTGCCGCCTGCGCCCACCCGTGCCGCCCTCGGTCATCATCCCCAACCTCGCCCGTTAGATTGATCCCGTGTTCCTCTCTCGTCTCACGCGCCCGCAGGCCCTGATGGTCTGTGCTCTGCCCGTCGTCGGTCTGATCGGGGCGGCGGTGTTCGCGCCGCTGCCGTTTTCGTTGACGCAGCCGGGGCTGACCGCGGATGTGCTCGGGGAGAACCGGGGGACGCCGGTGATCACGATTTCCGGGGCGTCGACCCGTGACACGAGCGGGCAGCTGCGGATGACGACGATCGAGGCGACCAACCCGGAAACGAACGTTTCGCTCGGGGACGTGATCGACTCGTGGTTCCGTACGGATCGGGCGGTCATGCCGCGCGACTCGGTCTATCCGAGCGGCGAGAGCGTCAAGGAGATCGAGCGGCACAACACGGAGCAGATGCGCGCGTCGCAGGACGCGGCCACCGAGGCCGCGCTGAACTATCTCGACCTCAGCGACAAGAACGTCAAGGTCACCCTGAGACTCGCCGACGTCGGCGGCCCCAGCGCCGGGCTCCTCTTCTCCCTCGGCATCATCGACAAGCTCAACGGAAACGGCAGCGGCGGCGACCTCACCGGCGGTCGTAGCGTCGCCGGCACGGGGACGATCGAGGCCGACGGAACGGTCGGCGCGGTCGGCGGCGTCGCCCTGAAGACGCAGGCCGCGCGGCGCGACGGGGCGACCGTGTTCCTGGTCCCGAAGGACGAGTGCGGCGACGCGAAGTCGGAGCTGCCGAAGGGGCTGCGGCTGATTCCGGTGACCACCCTCAAGGGCGCGGTCAGTGCGCTGGTGGCGTTGGAGAGCGGGAAGGGTTCCGTACCTAGCTGCTAGCGCTGGGCGCCGGCGTCGGCCTCGGGGTGGCCAGACGCAGGCCCACTTCTACGAGGGTCCAGCCGACGCGGGTCCGCAGGGGACGGCCGGGCTTCGCGGTGCGGCGGTGGGCGGCTGCCTCGGCGTGCAGCTCGGCGGCGCGTATGTGGTGCAGGGCGAGATGGATCTCGGGGTGCATCGGGCGGTCGCCTCTCACTGCGTCGGGCTGGGAAAGACGTGCGTGTGGACGCGTACCGTCTCCGCGTCCGGGGTGTCCTCGGGCAGAGACGGCAGTGACGCGTAGCTGTCCACCAGGTCGTGCATCTTCTTGACGAGTTCCTCGGCGAGCTCGGGCGTGAGCCGCAGGGTGAAGTCGCTGATGTCGCTCGCGCGGTTCCACTCGACGGACCAGCTGCCTTGGTTGCCGACCCAGGTCGAGACCTCCCGGGTGTGGACGTTCGCCAGTTCGTGCATGAACAGCGCGGCCGCACCGCGCACACTGGGATCCGGGTCCCTGCGCAGCTTCTCGTCCAACCGCAGGCCACCGTCGGCCGCCTGCCACCACCGTTCCCGCCCCTTGCCATGCTCCGGCGCGTCCTCGATGAAGCCGTGCGCGGCGAGCTGGCGCAGGTGGTAGCTGGTGGCGCCGCTCGACTCGCCCAGCCGCTCGGCGAGCATCGACGCGGTGGCCGGTCCATGGCGCCGCAGCGCGATCAGCAGCTGTATGCGCAGGGGATGCGCGAGCCCGCGCAGCGAACGGGCATCAAGGTCACGCACCTTGGATTCTTCGGGCTCGGTCACGCGTACAAAGGTAGCGTTGCAAAGAGGCCTTTGCAACGGATTCTTTGCAAGTGGCCCCAGGCCCTCCTCACCCCTCCCTGACAAACCCCTCCCCCACCATCCAGTCCAACGCCACCTGATGCGGATCCTCCCCGGCGACATCCACCTTCGCGTTCAGCTCCTGCGCCACCGCGTTGTCCAACCGCCTGGTGATCGGGTCGAGGACATCCGCGATCGCCGGATACTCCTTCAGCGTCTCGGAGTTGATCGAGGGCGCCGCGTTGTAGTTGGGGAAGAACTTCTTGTCGTCCTGCATCACCACCAGGTTCATGGACTTGATGCGCCCGTCGGTGGTGAAGACCTCCCCGTAGGTGCAACTGCCCTTCGCCGCCTGCGTGTAGATGATCCCGGTGTCCATCTGCGTGATGTTGCCCGCCGGTACGTCCATGCCGTACGCCTTCTGCATCCCCGGCAACCCGTCCGCCCGGTTCGCGAACTCGCCCTCCACGCAGAGCGTCACCGCGCTCGGGTCGGACTTCGACAGGGCGGCCACGTCGGAGAGGGTCTTGGTGCCGTACTTCTTGAAGTTGGCCTGGTTCATGGCGAGGGCGTACGTGTTGTTGAGCGACGCCGGCGGCAGCCAGGTCAGCCCGTTCTTCGCGTCCGCGTCCCGCACCGCCTCCCACTGCTTCTGCGGGTCGGCGATGGGCTCGCTGTTGCCGAGGTAGGTGATCCAGGCGGTGCCCGTGTACTCGTACATCCCGTCGGCGTCGCCGCCCTTGACCGCCTCGCGTGCGCCGACGGAGCCCTGGATGCCGGTGCGGTCGAGCACGTCCGCGCCGGCCGCTTCGAAGGCGATGCCCATGATCGCGCCGAGGATCAGCTGCTCGGTGAATTCCTTGGAGGTGACGGTGAGGTCGGCGCCCTTGAGCGGCTCGCCCTGCCCGATCGAACCGGGACGCACGTCATCCACCATCGGCGACCCGCTGGTCAGACCACAGCCCGTCACGCCCGCCACGAATGCCACAGCCAGCACCGCACACAGCCGCCGCCTCATGTCCCCACCTCCAACCCCCGTGGCCGCAGCAGCAGTTCGGCCAGCGAGGCCAGCCAGTCCACCAGCAGGGCGAGTGCGACCGTGAGGATCGAACCCAGCATCAGCACGGGCATCCGCTGGTTGGTGATACCGGTCGTGATCAGTACGCCCAGCCCGCCGCCCCCGCCGAACGTCGCCAGCGTCGCCGTACCGACGTTCAGGACGAGCGCCGTCCGCACGCCCGCCAGGATCAGTGGGACCGCCAGCGGCAGTTCGACGCGGGAGAGCACGCCGAGCGGGGACATGCCGATGCCGCGGGCAGCCTCCAGCAGGGTCGGGTCGTTGGCCTTCAGACCGGCGATCGTGTTCGACAGCACCGGCAGAACGGCGTAGATGATCATGCCGATCAGGGCCGCCCTCCGGCCGATGCCCAGCCAGATCACCAGCAGGGCGAGCAGGCCGATCGCGGGTGTCGCCTGGCCCATGTTGGCGAACGCCATCGCCACCGGGGTCGCCTTACGGAACGCCTTGCGGGTCAGCAGGATGCCCAGCGGGATCGCGATGATCAGCACGAAGAAGGTGGAGATCGCGGTGAGTTGGATGTGCTCCCAGAGCAGTTTGGACACCTCGCCGTCCGACAGCGCGTTCTCGGAGAGGGGGTCCAGGTCGGCCTGCTCGAACCACAGCCAGGTCGCCAGCAGCACAGCGATGAGGACGACCGGCAGGAAGGTGAGCTTCTGCCAGCCGATCCGGCGCCGCGGCACCGCCCGTGGCGGCGGGGGTTCCTGGTCGCCGGGGGCCTCGCCCTCGTCCCGGAAGGCGTGCCCCTTGACCTCGTGCTCGCCTCGGGGGCGCTGGTCGGAGGAGGTGGTCACGCTTTCTTCTCCCCTCCGACGCCCTCCTGCTCGGCGTGCGTCTGCTGGGCCCGGGTCTCCTCCAGTTCGTGCTGGTGCTCCATGGCGTCCAGCCGGTCGGCCTCCAGCAGCTCGTGCACGGAGTTCATCAGCGTCTCCATGTCGACGACGCCCGTGTACTCGCCGCGCCGCCCGGTCACCGCGACCCGCCCCGCGTTGTCGGTGAGGACCGCCTCCAGCGCGTCGCGGAGGGTCGCGTCCCGGGTCACCGTGTCGTGCACGAGCGTGCCCGCGCGGGCCAGCGAGCCCCGGGCGCGCATCATGTCGCCGCGCCGGAGCCACTTGTACGGCCGTCCGCGCTTGTCGAGCAGGAGGATCTCGTTGGTGCCGCTGGCGCGCAGCTTGTTGAAGATCTGCTGGAGCGGGTCGTCGACGGTGACCGTCGGATAGTCGGTGATCTCCACATCCCGTACGCGGGTGAGGTTCAGCCGCTTCAGCGCCGCCCCGGCCCCGACGAACCCCGAGACGAAGTCGTCGGCCGGGTTGGTGAGGATCGCCTCCGGGGTGTCGAACTGAGCGATGTGGGACCGTTCGCGCAGCACGGCGATGCGATCACCGAGCTTGATCGCCTCGTCGAAGTCATGGGTGACGAAGACGATCGTCTTGTGCAGTTCGTGCTGCAGCCTGATCAGCTCGTCCTGGAGGTGATCGCGGGTGATCGGGTCGACCGCGCCGAACGGCTCGTCCATCAACAGCACCGGCGGGTCGGCTGCCAACGCCCGTGCCACCCCCACGCGTTGCTGCTGACCGCCGGAGAGCTGGCGCGGATAGCGGCCGTGGAACTCGCCCGGGTCGAGCCCGACGAGGTCCAGCATCTCCTCCACCCGCGATCTGATCCGCGCCTTCGGCCAGCCGATCATCTTCGGCACCAGCGCGATGTTCTGGGCGACCGTCATGTGCGGGAAGAGGCCGGACGCCTGGATGGCGTACCCGACGCTGCGGCGCAGCTTCACCGGGTCCATGTCGGTGACGTCCTCGCCGTTGATGCGGATGCGCCCGCCGGTCGGTTCGATCAGCCGGTTGATCATCTTGAGCGTCGTGGACTTCCCGCAGCCGGAGGGCCCGACGAAGATGACGATCTCGCCCGCCTTGATCTCCATGTTCACGCTGTCGACGGCCGGCTGCGGGGTCCCCGGATACCGCTTGGTGAGGTTCTCCAGCTCGATGGAGGCGCCGGAGGTCGTTTTCCCGGCCACGGAGGCCGCCTTCTCGGCCACGGCGGTCTCGGCCACGGCGGTCTCGGCTACGGAGGTCTCAGACACGGATCCCCCTGGGGATGGTCAGCCGTCCGATGAGGACGTACGCGGCATCGAACAACAGCGCCAGGATGATGATCCCGAGCGTTCCCGCGAGCACCTGGTTGATCGCGTTCTTGCTGCCCAGCGAGGCCAGCCCGCGGAAGATCACATTGCCGAGGCCGGGTCCGGAGGCGTACGCCGCGATCGCCGCGATGCCCATCAGCATCTGCGTGGAGACCCGGATCCCGGTCAGGATCGGCGGCCAGGCCAGCGGCAGCTCGATCCGCACCAGCCGGGCCAGGCGCGACATCCCGATGCCGGTCGCCGCGTCCACCAGCGTCGGATCGACCCCGCGCAGCCCGACGATCGAGTTGCGCACGATCGGCAGCAGTCCGTACAGCGTCAGCGCGATCACCGTGGGCGGTACGCCCAGCCCGACGATCGGGATGAGCAGACCGATCATGGCGAGCGACGGGATGGTCAGAATGGTCGAGGTGGATGTCGTGGCGAGGCTTCCGGCCCACTCGCTCCGGTAGGTCACGACCCCGATCAGGACGCCCAGCAAGGTCGCCACGACCATGCACTGGAAGACCGCGCTGGCGTGTTGGTAGGCGTCCGTGAGCAACTGCTGATGCCGGTTGCCCAGGTACTCCCAGAAGTTCACCCGCGGTCACCTCAGAGGCTCGGTATCACTCCCGTCCGTGGCCCAGGTCCTCCGCAGCCTGCTCCACCAGCGGGATGATCCGCAGCGGAACAGGGTTCTCCATGACGATCGCAGTGGAGGCCCGGACGATGCCATCAAAACCGACAACCAAGTCGATCACCCGCTGAAGATCGGCATTCGAGCGGGCCACGAGCCGGCACAGCATGTCCCCGGTGCCGGTGGTCGTGTGCAACTCCAGCACCTCCGGCACGGTCGCCAAGTGGGCTCGTACATCGGCCCCTTGCCCCTGCCGGATCTGCAGCGTCGCGAACGCCGTGACCGGATACCCGAGCGCCGCCGGATCCACTTCGGGCCCGAACCCCCGGATGACGCCATTCGACTGAAGCCGGTCGAGCCGCGCCTGCACCGTCCCCCGGGCCACCCCCAGCCGCCGGGACATCTCCAGCACCCCGATCCGCGGCTCCCGCGCCAGCAGCCCGATGATCCGCCCGTCCAGATGATCGATCGCCATACGGCCCTCCAGGGTGGTCATCCTGTACAGAAAGCCCGCCGATTCGGGCACTTCACTGGTCGGATTGCCCAGCGATTACGCCAACTATTGCGCACCTTGCAGACCGGAGCGAGGCTTCCGCTATGACGCAGACCACACACCACACTCCCGACACCGCCCGGCAGGCCGACCCCTTCCCGGTCAAGGGAATGGACGCGGTCGTCTTCGCCGTGGGCAACGCCAAGCAGGCGGCGCACTACTACTCCACCGCCTTCGGCATGCAGCTCGTCGCCTACTCCGGACCGGAGACCGGCAGCCGCGAGACCGCGAGCTACGTCCTCACCAACGGCTCCGCCCGCTTCCTCCTCACCTCGGTGATCAAGCCGGCCACCACCTGGGGCCACTTCCTCGCCGAGCACGTGGCCGAGCACGGCGACGGCGTCATCGACCTCGCCATCGAGGTCCCGGACGCCCGCGCCGCGTACGCGTACGCCGTCGAGCACGGCGCGCGCTCGATCGCCGAGCCGTACGAGCTGAAGGACGAGCACGGCACGGTCGTCCTCGCCGCCATCGCCACGTACGGCCAGACCCGCCACACCCTCGTCGAACGCGGCGGCTACGACGGCCCGTACCTCCCCGGCTTCACCGCCGCCACCCCGCTCGTCCAGCCGCCCGCGCAGCGCACCTTCCAGGCCATCGACCACTGCGTCGGCAACGTCGAACTCGGCCACATGAACGAATGGGTCGGCTTCTACAACAAGGTCATGGGCTTCACGAACATGAAGGAGTTCGTGGGCGACGACATCGCCACCGAGTACAGCGCGCTCATGTCCAAGGTGGTCGCGGACGGCACGCTGAAGGTCAAGTTCCCGATCAACGAGCCCGCCATCGCCAAGAAGAAGTCCCAGATCGACGAGTACCTGGAGTTCTACGGCGGCGCGGGCGTCCAGCACATCGCGCTCAACACCAACGACATCGTTCAGACGGTACGGACGATGCGGGCGGCCGGCGTGCAGTTCCTCGACACCCCCGACTCGTACTACGACACCCTCGGCGAGTGGGTCGGCGACACCCGCGTCCCCGTCGACACCCTCCGCGAACTGAAGATCCTCGCCGACCGCGACGAGGACGGCTACCTGCTGCAGATCTTCACCAAGCCGGTCCAGGACCGCCCGACCGTCTTCTTCGAGCTGATCGAACGCCACGGCTCCATGGGCTTCGGCAAGGGCAACTTCAAGGCCCTGTTCGAGGCGATCGAGCGGGAGCAGGAGAAGCGGGGCAACCTGTAGCACGCTAGGAAGACTCGCCAGGCAGGGGCTCGTCGGCCGGCAGGTCGCCGAGCCCCTGCAGCGCCGCCCGTGCCGTGGGAGCCCGCCACGGTGAGAAGTGCGGGTTGATCCGCAGTGCCTCCTGAAGGTGCCGCCGGGCGGGCCCGTACAGCTCCAACTCGCCCTCGATCATGCCCCGGTGAAACGCGTACAGGGCACTGCGCACCCCACCATGCTCCTTGTCCGTCGCCCGCATCGCGAACTTCAGCGCCTCCTCGTGCTCCCTGGCCCGGTGCAGCGCCCACCCCAGCGCGTCGGCCACGGCGATCCCGGGCTGGCGCTGCCACTCGGCGCGCAGTCGCCGTACCGCCGCCTCCGGGTCCCCGTGGTCCGCCTCGAACTGCCCGAGGACCAACTCCTCGTCGGCCCCGCCCGCCGCAGCACCGCGCACCCGCTCCCGCAGCAGGTCGTACTGCACGCGTGCGGCCTGATCGAGCCCCAGCGACTCGTACAACTCGCCCAGTTCCAGGGCGTATTGCGGCAGCGGCTGCTTGGCGAGGGCCATCTGGTACGCGTTCAGCGCCTCCGACGTCCGCCCCAGTGCCGCCAGCGCCCGCCCCTGCCCGGCCTGCGCGGCCCGCTGGTCGGGGTCGACACGGACCGCCTCCTGGAAGTGCCGCAGCGCGACGTCGAGGTCCCCGCGCTCGAACGCCAGCTGCCCGCCCCGCTCCAGATACGCGGCCTTCTCGGCGGGCGCCTCGGCCCCGGCCGCCGCGTCGGCCAGCGCTGCGGCGGCGTCCTCGCGCCAGCCCTGGTCGCGGTAGAGGGCCCCGGCCCGCGCCAGCGCGGCGGGCCCGGAGTGCAGCTCCAGCATCCGGTCCAGCGTCCGCTTGGCCGCCTTGTGATCGCCCAGCCCCGTGTAGGCGTCGATGAGCACGGGATACGTCGTCCAGCGCTTCGCGTCCAGCTCCAGCGCGTCCTGCCCCCACTTCCGCGCCGCCGGGAAGTCGCGCCGGGCGTTCGCCAGCGCCGCCATCCCGGTCAGCGCCTGCACATTCCCCTGCGCCCGGGTCCGCAGCGAGGTCCGCAGCGCCTGCTCGGCCCGCGGGAAGTAGGACGGCTCCGCGATCCGCCGCCCCTGTTCGACGTACGCCGTCCCGAGCACCGCCCAGGACCGCGCGTCCTCGGGATGCGCCCGCACCCGTGCCTCACGCTCGCCGATCAGCGCCGCCAGGTCGGGCAGCGCGGCGGGCACCCCGGAACCGACCGCCGTCAGCGCCTGCGCCCCTGGCGCCGGAGCCGGCGCCCGCGATACCGCGTGTTCCGGGGGCAGCAGCATCAGCACCACGCCGAGTACGGCGCATGCGGCGACGGCCGCGATCGGCACCCACCGGGCAACAGGCCTGCGCACCTCGGCCGGCGCTTCCTCTTGGTTCCCCATGGCGCTCACTGTGCGTCAACACGACGACCCCATTCCCGCACCCGAAGCCTTGTGCGGACGGGGTTCACACCGATGGCCCCGGGTGCGAACCTGTGATCATGAGCCGTATCGAAGCGCCTCGCGATGAAGCGACCGGCAACCTTCTCGACCGCCTGCTCAGCGGCCTGCCCGCCGAGGCCGTCCTCACCGACCCCGACGTCACGGCCTCCTACGCCAACGACATGGCCAGCTTCTGCCCGGCCGGCGCCCCCGCCGTGGTCGTACTGCCGCGCACGGTCGAAGAGGTGCAGCACATCATGCGCATCGCCACCGAGCTGCGCGTCCCGGTCGTCCCGCAGGGCGCCCGCACCGGCCTGTCGGGCGCGGCGAACGCCTCCGACGGCTGCATCGTGCTGTCCCTCACCAAGATGGACCGCATCCTCGAGATCAACCCGGTCGACCGGATCGCCGTCGTCGAACCCGGCGTCATCAACGCCGCCCTGTCCCGCGCGGTCGGTGAGCACGGCCTGTACTACCCGCCGGACCCCTCCAGCTGGGAGATGTGCACGATCGGCGGCAACATCGGCACGGCGTCGGGCGGCCTGTGCTGTGTGAAGTACGGGGTCACCGCCGAGTACGTCCTCGGGCTGGACGTCGTCCTGGCCGACGGGCGGCTCATGACCACCGGCCGCCGCACGGCGAAGGGTGTCGCGGGGTACGACATGACCCGCCTGTTCGTGGGTTCGGAGGGCTCGCTGGGCATCGTCGTACGGGCGATCCTGGGGCTGAGGCCGCAGCCGCCGCAGCAGTTGGTGCTGGCGGCCGAGTTCGCGTCCGGGGCCGCCGCGTGCGACGCGGTGTGCCGGATCATGGCCGGCGGGCACGTGCCGTCCCTCCTCGAACTGATGGACCGTACGACGGTGAAGGCCGTCAACAACATCGCGCACATGGGACTGCCCGAGACGACGGAGGCGCTGCTACTGGCGGCCTTCGACACCCCGGACCCCGCCGCCGACCTCGCAGCCCTCGGCGCGCTGTGTGAGGCGGCCGGCGCCACCCAGGTCGTACCGGCGGACGACGTGGCCGAGTCGGAACTCCTCCTCCAGGCGCGGCGGTTGTCGCTCACCGCGCTGGAGGCGGTCAAGGGCACGACGATGATCGACGACGTGTGCGTGCCCCGCTCGCGCCTTGGCGACATGCTCGAAGGGACCGAGCGGATCGCCGAGAAGTACCAGCTCACCATCGGCGTCGTCGCCCACGCCGGCGACGGCAACACGCACCCGACCGTCTGCTTCGACGCCCAGGACCCCGACGAGTCCCGGCGCGCCCGTGAGTCCTTCGACGAGATCATGGCCCTCGGCCTGGAACTCGGCGGCACGATCACCGGCGAACACGGCGTGGGCGTGCTGAAGAAGGAGTGGCTGGCACGCGAGATCGGCCCGGTGGGGGTGGAGATGCAGCGGGCGGTGAAGTCCGTCTTCGACCCGCTGGGCATCCTGAATCCGGGCAAGCTGTTCTGAGCTCGGTCTTCTATGACTCACTGGGCGAGCAGCTGGTCGAGCGCGTCGTCGATCCCCAGCTGCTCGCCCTCAGTCCCCGGGGGCACCACCCGCAGCGTGCGCTCGAGCCAGGCCGACACCTGGGCCGCGGGAGCCTCCAGCAGGGCGTCCCCGTCGGGTGAACTCAGCGCCATCAGGACGACGCTGCGCCCCTCGGCCTTCGTCGGCCACACCCGTACGTCCCCGTTGCCGCAGGGCCGGAACACGCCCTCGACAAGCAGGTCACGGGCGAAGGTCCAGTGCACCGGGGCATCGGAGTTGATGTGGAAGCTGATGTGGACGGCGTACGGGTCGTCGCTGCGGAAGCTCAGCCGGGCCGGGACCGGGATGCTCCGCTCCGGCGACAGGATGAGCCTCAGCTCCAGCTCCCGCTCTACCACGCTGTACATAGGGCGTGTTTCCTCTCTCATGTCGCTCTCGTGGGTCGCTCTCGTGGGCCTTGGCGTGGGCCCGTACGAGTGGAGAGAGGGGAGGGACGGAACCATTACGCGGGTTCGCGTAACTTTTTTCGCCGGGTGGGGGTCGCTTGGCTCCGGGTCGTGTGAAGTACGTGTACGAGGTTGCCCGGAAAGGGGTGGGTCCTAGGGGACTGGCGGTGGTTGTTGCGCCGGTCTGGTAGATGTGGAGGCCCCAGATGACCCACGAGCAGATACGGGACGACGGACATGAGCGCCCCAACCCCGGCCCCAGGTGACGACAGGCCCCGCGAGGGCTTCTACCCGGACCCCTCCATTCCCGGATATGTCCGGTACTGGAACGGCGGCTCCTGGGTTCCGGGCACCAGCCGTCCGGCCCCGACGGACGGCGAGCCGCTCGCCCCGCCGACCGGCGCCGACCCGGCTCCGGCGCAGGTCGAGGAGACGGGCCCGCACTTCTTCGACGAGGACCCGGCGGGTGCGTCGGGCGCCCCCAGCCCGGCCGACGCCCAGTACGGCAGCCGGCCCGAGCCCGCGTCCGCGTGGGGCGCCGACACGTCCCGGCAGACCGGCTTCGGCGGCGACCAGGACCGCCGCGTCTCCTGGGGCGCCGGACAGGACGCCGACCCGAGGGTGCCCGCGGACCCCCAGGCCCAGCCGGACGGCCAGGCCACCGCCCGCACGGACGGCACGGCGTCCATCCCGCCCACGGAGGAGTCGGACGGCGTCGCCTCCGGCAACACGTTCGTCTTCCGCCGGCCGACACCCGGACCCGGCGCGGCGCCCGCATCCGCGAGCCCCGGCACCGACGAGGCCCCCGACGGCACGATGAAGTTCCGCGCGCTCTCCCCGCGCACCCCACAGCAGACCAGGGGAGCGGGGGCGCAGAGCGGGAGCACAGCAGGAACGACCCCGGGCGGAACCGGTTCTGCGTCGGCCGGCGGTGCCCCGGCCTCCTCCGCCCCCGCTGCCGAGCCTTCCTCCGGCACCCCCGGAACCGGCTTCGGCGCCGGAAAGGCTGCCGCCGCCCGTGCCGCGGCGGTGCAGCAGTCCGCCACGCCCGCCTCCGCCACCCCCGCCCCCGCCGTCCCCCAGCAGTCCGGCGCCCCCCAGTCCGCCACGCCCGTGACGAGCGGCGCCGGTGGCGGGCAGCCCTCCTGGGCGCAGCAGGTGCACCGGCTCGCCGGAGGGCCGGGCGACGACCAGCCCGTGGCACCCTGGAAGCCGCCCGTGGAGGACATCTTCCAGGCGGCCGCCAGGCGTCAGGCGTCGGCCCGTCCGGCCGGGCTCGGCAAGCGGCTCGCCGCCCGGCTCGTCGACACCCTCGTGCTCGCCGCCGTCACCTCCGTCGCCGCCGTCCCCCTCGGCACCAAGGCGATGGACCACGTCAACGAGAAGATCGACGCGGCCAAGCTGTCCGGCGAGACCGTCACCGTCTGGCTGCTCGACGGCACGACATCGACGTATCTCGGCATCGTCCTGGCCGTCCTGCTTCTCTTCGGCATCGCCTACGAGGCGCTGCCCACCCACAAATGGGGCCGCACCCTCGGCAAGAAGCTGCTCGGTCTGGACGTGCGGGACATCGAGGGCCACGAGCCCCCGTCCTTCGGCGCGGCCGTCCGCCGCTGGCTCGTCTACAGCGTGCCCGGGCTGCTCGTCGTCGGTGTGGTGGGTGTCATGTGGTGCCTGTTCGACCGGCCCTGGCACCAGTGCTGGCACGACAAGGCGGCGCATACGTTCGTCGCCGGATGACGGTGTACTCCAGAAGGACCAGTTGATTTCGTACTCCGGACGGCCGCTCGCCGGATGCGGAGCCGGAAGGTTCGCGGTCGACTCGGGCCATGAGCAGTGAACCGCCCCCCGGCTCCGGTCAGCAGCCGCCGGAAGACGACCCGTTCAGGAAGCAGCCCCCGCCAGAACAGGGATCGGGCTCGCCGTACGGCGCCCCGCACGGCGGCGCCCAGCCCCCGCCGTACGGCGGTGACCCCTACGGCGGCGGCTCGTACCCCAGCGACCCGCTCGCCGACAGCGGCAGACGCACGCTCGCCCGCATCATCGACATGATCCTCGTCGGGGTCGTCGTCTGGCTGCTCACCTGGGGCTTCGGTGTCAGCGAGTACGACGTCGACGCCGACGAGGTCGAGTACGGCAAGTCGTTCGCGCAGTCCGCGGTCGCCGCCGTGCTCTACATCGCCTACGACACCTTCATGATGGCCAAGACCGGGCAGACCCTGGGCAAGAAGTGGCTGAAGATGCGGGTGGCCAACCTCGACAACGGCTCCACACCCTCGGTGCAGACGATGCTGGTGCGGTCGTTGGTGCTGTGGATCCCGTTCGCCTTCTGCTGCGCCTGCATCTGGACCGCGATCTCGGGTGGCGTGAGCTACTTCGACAAGCCGTACAAGCAGGGCCTGCACGACAAGGCGGCCAAGACGGTCGTGGTCACCGCCTGACGGGCGCGACAAACGACCGGCGGGCCCGTGGCATCACGGGCCCGCCGGTCGGACGTACGAGATCAGGCTGCGAGATTCAGGCAGCCTTGCCGGAATTCACCGGTACGCGCTCCGGCGTGGTGGTGGGGGCCTCGGCCGATGGCGCGGTGGCCGCGCTCGGCTTCGGCAGGGGAACCGTCATGGCGACCAGGAGCCCGAGAGCGAGCGCCGCGACGGCGATGACCGCGATCCCCACACCTGAACTCGTCTGTGACAGCAGCAGCATGGCGAGGGTCGAGAAGATCACGGTGCATGAACCGTAGGCGAGCTGTGCGGCGGTCGGTCGAGGCGCAGTCGGACGAGGCATGGCAATCGTGTCCTCGGAAATGGGGGTGAGAAGGGGCGCCGGCCTGGCATTGCGTCGGCTTCCGGGCGAGCCGCCAACCGACTCTAATCGCAGGGATGCCCGAGTGGAACGAACGGTAAGCGTGACCTAACCAACAGTATCGGTGCATGGGGGGCGCATCGAGTCACACCGTCCAGCAAGTGGACGGACCCACGCGCCCGCTAGTAAGGCCCCAGTAATGCACTTGACTTGCTCAAGTCAAGGTCTGTCTTTTCAGTTCAACCTCTAGTCAAATGTCGTCACTTGACTACACGCGTCTCTCACGCGCACGCGGATCTTCCATGACCCCAGGAGCCCCTTCCGTGTGCCCGGACGCGGGGGAGGATCTCAAGTGACCAGAAGACCCTGGACGTTCAGAGCCGCGGCCACGACCGTCGCGCTCGCCGCGGCCACCGCCACGATCTCCGCCTTCACCGTGGCACAGGCCGACACCGCCGCGGAGCCGGCCGCCGTGAACCGGCACGACCCGCTCACGGAGCAACACCAGGAAGAGCACGATCTCGACGGCCCGTTCACCAAGACCCAGGAGGCGCAGCGCCAGGAGGCCCTCAACCAGGTCCTCTCCGGCGACGCCCAGGTCAAGGAGCGCGAGGGCTCCAAGGTCGTCCAGCTGAAGAGCAAGAAGGGCGACAGCAAGTACGTAGAGCTGGGCCGCGAGAAGACCGACAAGATCTTCACGATCCTGGTCGAGTTCGGCGACCAGACGGACCCCCGCTACGGCGGCACGCCCGGCCCGCTGCACAACCAGATAGCCGAGCCGGACCGTGCGCAGGACAACAGCACGGCCTGGCAGGCGGATTACAACCAGGAGCACTTCAAGGACCTGTACTTCGGCGAGGGCACCGCCTCGATGAAGACCTACTACGAGAAGCAGTCCTCGGGCCGCTACTCCATCGAGGGCGAGGTCGCCGACTGGGTCAAGGTCCCCTACAACGAGGCCCGTTACGGCTCCAACAAGTGCGACCCCGACAACTGCGCCTGGTTCGCGGTGCAGGACGGCGTGACCGCGTGGGCCGCGGGGCAGAAGGCGGCCGGCAAGACCGACGCCGAGATCAAGGCCAAGCTCGCCGAGTACGACCAGTGGGACCGCTACGACTTCGACGGCGACGGCGACTTCAACGAGTCCGACGGCTACATCGACCACTTCCAGATCGTGCACGCCGGTGAGGACGAGTCCGCGGGCGGCGGCGCACAGGGCGAGGACGCGATCTGGGCCCACCGCTGGTACGCGTTCGGCACCGACGCGGGTGCCACGGGCCCCGACAACAACAAGCTCGGCGGCACCCAGATCGGCAGCACCGGCATCTGGGTCGGCGACTACACCATCCAGCCGGAGAACGGCGGACTCGGCGTCTTCGCCCACGAGTACGGCCACGACCTTGGTCTGCCGGACCACTACGACACCTCCGGCGGCGGCGAGAACTCCACCGGCTTCTGGACCCTGATGTCCTCCGGCTCCTGGCTCGGCACCGGCAAGGACGCCATCGGTGACCTGCCCGGCGACATGACCGCCTGGGACAAGCTCCAACTCGGCTGGCTCGACTACGACACGGCGAAGGCCGCGACGAAGTCGAAGCACAAGCTGGGCGTAGCCGAGTACAACACCAGGAACAAGCAGGCCCTCGTGGTCACGCTGCCCGACAAGGCGGTCACCACCGAGGTCGTCGCCCCCGCCGAGGGCGCGAGCCAGTGGTGGAGCGGCAGCGGCAACGACCTCCGCAACACCCTGACCCGCTCCGTCGACCTGACGGGCAAGTCCTCGGCGACGCTGACCCTCGACGGCTTCTACGACATCGAGCGGGACTACGACTACCTCTACACCGAGGTCTCCACCGACGGCGGCGCCAAGTGGACGCCCGTGGACGGCACGGTGGACGGTCAGGCCATCCCGCGCGACGGCAGCGGCAACCCCGCCCTCACCGGCACGGTCGACGGCTACAAGAAGCTGTCGTACTCCCTGGACGCGTACGCGGGCAAGAGCGTCCAACTCCGCTTCCGCTACTACTCCGACGGCGGTGTGGCGCTGAAGGGCTTCGCGGCCGACGCGATCACGCTGACCGCCGACGGCAGCCCGCTGTTCACCGACAACGCCGAGACGGCGGACGCCGCGTGGACCGCGACCGGCTTCTCCCGCATCGGCGCCTCGTTCACCAAGAAGTACGCGCAGTACTACATCGCCGAGAACCGCCAGTACGTGTCGTACGACAAGACCCTCAAGACCGGCCCGTACAACTTCGGCTTCTCGACCACCCGTCCGTCCTGGGTGGAGCACTTCCCGTACCAGAACGGCCTGCTGATCTGGAAGTGGGACACCTCCCAGGCGGACAACAACACCAGCCAGCACAAGGGCACCGGCCTGCTCCTCCCGGTGGACGCCCACCCGACGGCGATGAAGTGGTCCGACGGCACGCTGATGCGCAACCGCATCCAGTCGTACGACTCGCCGTTCAGCCTCTACCGCACGGACGGTCTGACGCTGCACAACGCGGACGTGCAGACCAAGATCCCGTCGAAGAAGGGGGTGCCGGTCTTCAACGACCACACCAGCACCTACTACGACGAGAGCACCCCGCTCGCGGGCGTCAAGATCACTGACACCAACACGAAGATCAAGATCGTCAAGGAGGCCAAGAACGGCTCGACGATCTCGCTCGAAGTCGGCCCCGCGGTGAAGTAGTCAACGTTTCCGCAGGTCAGAGCACGATTCGGCGGCAGCCCCTGGCGGGTTGCCGCCGATCGTGTTTAGGTGCGTCCTGTGGTTCTCTTATTGACACCGCTGGGAACGGGGAAGTGACTGAATGGCCGTAGGAGGCTTCTGCAGGCTGCCGTCCGGCAGCGTGGTGGTGGCGTTGAATCTGCCCAGCCCCACCGTCGACGGCACGGGCTGTGTACGTGTCCTGGTGCACGCCCAGAACCGGGCACGGGCCCTGACCAGGCTCCGCAACCTGGGCATGCGCGCGGTCTACCTCCGCGGCAACGCGTCCCCGCCGACCCCGGACGAGATCACCGCGGTCCTGCACCACCCCGACGGCCTGATATGGCGCACGGCCCCGGACGACGGCGTACCGGCCCTGTCACAGGAGCTGTGGCACCCGATCAGGGCACTGCGGAGGCGTCCGGCGGCGCCAGCCTGACCGGTCAGACGACGGGCTTGCCCGACAGCTCCACGCCTGCCTCCCGCATCTCCTCCAGCGCCCGCTCCGTGGTCTCCTCGGCCACCCCCGCGGTGAGGTCCAGCAGCACCTGAGTACGGAACCCTTCACGCTCCGCGTCCAGCGCGGTGGCGCGCACGCAGTGGTCGGTCGCGATGCCGACCACGTCCACCTCGGTGACCTCCCGGGCGCGCAGCCAGTCGGCCAGCGGGACGCCGTTCTCGTCGACGCCCTCGAAGCCGCTGTACGCCGCCGAGTACGCCCCCTTGTCGAACACGGCGTCGACGGCGCCGGAGGCGACGGCGGGCGCGAAGTTGGGGTGGAAGCCCACGCCCTCGGTGCCGGCGACACAGTGCGCCGGCCAGGAGTGGACGTAGTCGGGGTTGCTGGCGAAGTGTCCGCCGGGCGCGATGTGGTGGTCGCGCGTGGCCACCACATGCCGGTAGCCGGCGGGCGCCTGCCCGATCAGCTCGGTGATGGCGGCGGCCACATCGGCACCCCCGGCCACCGCGAGGCTGCCCCCCTCGCAGAAATCGTTCTGCACGTCTACGACGATCAAGGCGCGGCGCATGGTCGGTGTCCTTCGACTATGGGGTCGGGGTGGATCAGGGTGCGGGCCCGCCGGTGTGAAGTTACGAGCCTAGAGACTGGGAGGGCCCTAGGGGAGGGGGCATTTCAGGGCTTGCGCCGCAGCACCGCCTCTAGCTACCCGAGCGCCCATGGACATACTCGGTCGGAATCACGGGTTCCCCCCGGGACAACTGCGTAGCGGACAGCGGCAGATTCGCGCGGGCGGCCATGTGCCGGTCACGCGGGACGTCCAGCGGCTCACGTGCGACCACGTCACCGCCCTTGACCAGTTCCACGAGCAGTTGCCGGCCGGCCAGCTCGCCGGGGACCGGTCCGGTGCCGACGACCTCGGCCTCGGCGACCCCGTCCTCGTCCAGCCGTCGAGCGGCCCACTTGCGGCCGCCGATGGACGTTTTACCGCCGCTGGACTTCTTCGCGACCGGGACCAGGGGTTCCTTCGGGTCGGCGGATTCGGCGCGGGCGACCAGTTTGTAGACCATCGAGCACGTGGGATGGCCGGATCCCGTCACCAGCTGGGTGCCGACGCCGTACGCGTCCACCGGCGCCGCCGCCAGCGAGGCGATCGCGTACTCGTCCAGGTCCGAGGTGACGATGATCTTCGTGTCCCTCGCGCCCAGCTCGTCCAGCTGCTGCCGCACCCGGTGCGCGACCAGCAGCAGGTCCCCGGAGTCGATCCGCACGGCGCCCAGCTCGGGCCCGGCGACCTCCACCGCCGTACGGACGGCTTCGGCGACGTCGTACGTGTCCACCAGCAGCGTCGTGTTCCGGCCCAGCGAGTTCACCTGGGCCTGGAAGGCGTCCCGCTCACGGTCGTGCAGCAGGGTGAAGGCGTGCGCGGAGGTGCCGACGGTCGGGATGCCGTAACGGAAGCCGGCGGCCAGGTCGGAGGTGGTCGCGAAGCCGCCGACGTACGCGGCGCGGGCGGCGGCGACGGCCGACAGTTCGTGGGTGCGGCGGGCGCCCATCTCGATCAGGGGCCGGTCTCCGGCCGCCGCCGACATCCGGGACGCCGCCGCGGCCACCGCGGAGTCGTGGTTGAGGATGGACAGGATCACGGTCTCCAGCAGGACGCACTCGGCGAAGGAGCCCTCGACCCGCATGATCGGCGAGCCCGGGAAGTACACCTCGCCCTCGGGGTAGCCCCAGATGTCACCGCTGAAGCGGTAGTCGGCGAGCCATGTCAGGGTCTCCTCGTCGACGATCCCCTGCTCGCGCAGAAAGCCGAGGACGTCCGCGTCGAAACGGAAGTTCTCCACGGCGTCCAGCACCCGTCCGGTGCCCGCGACGACGCCGTAGCGCCGCCCGTCGGGCAGCCGCCGGGTGAAGACCTCGAACACGCTCCGCCGCTCGGCGGTGCCCGCCCTCAGCGCGGCCTGCAGCATCGTCAGCTCGTACTGGTCCGTGAAGAGCGCCGTCGAGGGAACATCCACCGGCAGCCCAAGGTCCGCTGTGTTCATGACTAAGGATGATACCCCCCATCTCGTCAGTCTGACGATTTGGGTCGGCAGTCTTCGGCAGTCTGAAGATCCCGGGTCGGCCGAAAGGCGATCGCGGGGACATCGCAGCCGCAATCGCGGTGCGCATTTGTGCGACCACCCCCCTCCGGTGGCAGCATGGGCCATGTGACGTCACCCGCGCCCGTAGAGATCGAACGCCCCGAGTCGGCGGAGGAGGTCTTCGCCGTACCCGAGCCCGACGTCCCCTGGGTCACGATCGTGCACAACGACCCGGTCAACCTCATGAGCTATGTGACCTATGTCTTCCAGACGTACTTCGGCTATCCGAAGGACAAGGCCACCAAGCTCATGCTCGACGTCCACCACAAGGGCCGGGCGGTCGTCTCCAGCGGGACCCGCGAGGAGATGGAACGCGACGTGCAGGCGATGCATGGCTACGGTCTGTGGGCCACCCTCCAGCACGACCGGAAATGACCCGAACTCGCCTACAGGACCGGACGTAATCCGAACCCGCTCGCAGGACCGGAAGTAGCGAACTCACTTCATGCCAGGTCAATTCGAACCGCTCCCCGGCGGCGGCGCGGCCGTCGCACTCGACGACGTCGAGATCTCCATCATCCGGTCGCTGGCCGTCCAGCTCCTGGAGCTCATCGGCCCCGGTCCCGGCGAGGACACCTCCGAGGATCCGCTGGCCGAACTGTTCGCCGAGGGCCCGAGCGAACCGCCCGCCGACCCGGTCCTCAAGCGGCTCTTCCCGGACGCCTACAGCGACCCGGAGGCCACGCCGCAGACCGAGGAGGCCGCGGAGCAGAAGACGTACTCCGCCGAGTTCCGCCGCTACACCGAGAACGATCTGCGCGCCGGGAAGCGTGAGAACGCCCTCGCGGTGATCCGCTCCCTGGACGCCCTGCGCCCGGTCGACGAGGGCGGGGCGGTCCTCAAGCTGTCGGACGGAGAGTCCCGGCAGTGGCTCGGCGCCCTCAACGACCTGCGCCTGGCGATCGGCTCCCGGCTCGACATCACGGACGAAGAGGACACCGACCTCCTCTACCGGCTGCCGGACGAGGATCCGCGCAAGCCGATGGTGATGGCGTATCTGTGGCTGGGCGGGCTCCAGGAGACGCTTGTCTCCACACTTATGCCCTGATTGTGACGGTGTCGTGTTCGCTCAGCGGACGCTCAAATCCGAATAACGATCCCGTCACCGTAGCGGCGTCGTATGCACCTTCTCCGCGCTCTTTGTCCGCTTCTCCCTGTGCTGTGCGCCACATCCCGCTCGGGTGATCAATATGGCGGCCGTGATAAATCTTCACGACCGCCCGGCGAACACCACCCATTGTTCCGCCGGGTGCGCCACCGATCGGCAGACCGCCGGTTAGGCACAACGCTCCAGCAGTCCGGGGGGATCGAGACCCGATCCGAGGCCGACGAAGGCCCGGGTCGGCATGGAGAAAGGCGCACCACACATGACCTCCGCTCAGGTCAGCACGGAGACCCCTGAAGAGGGGTACGAGCGCGGGCTCGGCAGTCGCCAGGTCCAGATGATCGCGATCGGCGGCGCGATCGGCGTCGGCCTGTTCCTGGGAGCCGGGGCGAACATCGCCAAGGCCGGTCCCAGCCTCATCCTCATGTACGCCCTCGCCGGCGTCATCATCTTCTTCATCATGCGGGCGCTCGGCGAGCTCCTGCTCTACCGCCCGGTCTCGGGCTCCTTCGCGGAGTACTCCCGCGAATTCCTCGGCCCGTTCTTCGGCTACTTCACCGGCTGGACGTACTGGCTGATGTGGGTCGTCACCGGCATGGCCGAGCTGACGGCCGCCGCGATCTACGTGAACTACTGGTTCCCGTCGATCCCGCAATGGGTCACGGCGCTGGTCTTCCTGATCGTTCTGTTCGCGGCCAACCTGATCTCGGTCAAGCTGTTCGGCGAGATCGAGTTCTGGTTCTCGATGGTCAAGGTGACCGCGCTGATCGGCATGATCGTGATCGGTCTCGGCGTGCTCACCTTCGGTTTCAGCGCCGCCGGTGACACCGCCGCGGTCTCCAACCTCTGGGCCTTCGACGGCTTCTTCCCCAAGGGTGTCGGCTCGTCCCTGATGACCCTGCAGGGCGTCATGTTCGCCTACCTCGCGGTCGAGCTGGTCGGTGTCACGGCCGGCGAGTCCGAGAACCCGGAGAAGACCCTCCCCAAGGCGATCAACACCCTGCCCTGGCGGATCGCGCTGTTCTACGTCGGTGCGCTCACCGTCATCCTGTGCGTGGTGAAGTGGACCGAGTTCGCGGAGGGCGTCAGCCCCTTCGTGAAGGCCTTCGCGATGATCGGCATCCCGGCCGCCGCCGGCATCGTCAACTTCGTCGTACTGACCGCCGCCCTGTCGTCCTGCAACTCCGGCATGTACTCCACGGGCCGGATGCTGCGGAACCTCGCCGACAGCGGTGAGGCCCCCAAGGTCTTCAGCAAGCTGTCGTCGACCAAGACCCCCGCCTTCGGCATCCTCATCTCCGTGCTCTTCATGGGCATCGGCGTGATCCTCAACTACATCGTCCCGGAGAAGGCCTTCGGCTACGTCACCTCGGTGGCGACCGCGGCCGGCATCTGGACCTGGCTGATGATCCTGATCAGCCACGTCCTCTACCGCCGAGCGGTGGTCGCGGGCCGTCTGCCCGCCTCCTCCTTCCCGGCGCCGGGCGGCGCGGTGTTCTCCTACGTCGCCATCGCGTTCCTGCTCTTCGTCACCGGCCTGATCGCGTACGACGCCGACTCCCGCGTCTGCCTGTACGTGATGGCCGGCTGGGCGGCCGCGTTGGGTGTCGGCTGGGCCGTGCTGAAGTCGCGGAACCCGGAGATCACGCAGCGCCGTGACCCGGAGCTGGAGAAGGTCGGCTGACGACGCTGGATGTCCGGCATATGGGCAGCCCCGTACCACCCACCGGTACGGGGCTGTCTTCTGCTTATCCTGCTGAACATGCTGACCATCACCCAGGACCTCGTCGACCGGATCGTCGCCCACGCGCGCAAGGACCATCCCGACGAGGCGTGCGGCGTGATCGCGGGCCCGGCGGGCTCGGACCGCCCCGAGCGCTTCATCCCCATGCTGAACGCCGCCATGTCGCCCACGTTCTACGAGTTCGACTCCGGCGACCTGCTCAAGCTCTACCGCGAGATGGACGACCGCGACGAGGAGCCGGTGGTCATCTACCACTCCCACACGGCGACCGAGGCCCACCCCTCCCGCACGGACATCTCGTACGCCAACGAGCCCGGCGCGCACTACGTCCTCGTCTCGACGGCGGACACGGACGACCTCGGCCCGTTCCAGTTCCGCTCGTTCCGGATCATCGAGGGCGAGGTGACGGAGGAGGAGGTCAAGGTGGTGGAGTCGTACTGATCTCGTACTGCGGATGAAATGTGTCCGAAAGGCGAGATCACATTCCAGGACCCGGACCGGGAATCGATACGATGACCCCATGGTTTTCCACGACGTGAGCGACAAGACGCCGGGCGCACTGCTCGTGGCGCGGCTGCACGTCGACCTGTGCAGGCTCGCCAGCGCCATCTGTTGACGCCGACCCCTGCCGCCGTACGGCCGTGAGCCGCGGCGCCGCACACGCACCACCCCTCGCCGTATCTGCGCTGCCGCGCGTCCAACGACAGACTTTCTCCCGACAGGAGCCCTGAGCCATGGCCATCGAGGTCCGCATCCCGACCATCCTCCGCCAGTACACCGACGGTCAGAAGGCGGTGGAGGGCAGCGGTGACACCCTCGCCGCGCTGTTCGCCGACCTCGAGACCCGGCACAACGGCATCCAGGCCCGCATCGTGGACGGCGACCAGCTGCGCCGCTTCGTCAACGTCTACCTCAACGACGAGGACGTCCGCTTCCTCGACGGCATCAACACCAAGCTCACCGACGGCGACAACGTCACGATCCTGCCGGCCGTGGCCGGCGGCATGGTCTGATCCCTCATGCGCTACGACTCCCCGCTGGCCGCGGTGGGCAACACCCCGTTGGTGCGCCTGCCGCGGCTGTCGCCGTCGGCCGACGTCCGGATCTGGGCCAAGCTGGAGGACCGCAACCCCACCGGCTCCGTCAAGGACCGCCCCGCCCTGCACATGATCGAGCAGGCGGAGAAGGACGGCCGCCTCACCCCGGGCTGCACCATCCTGGAGCCCACCTCCGGCAACACCGGCATCTCCCTCGCCATGGCCGCCAAGCTCAAGGGCTACCGCATGGTGTGCGTCATGCCGGAGAACACCTCGCAGGAACGCCGGGACCTGCTCGGCATGTGGGGTGCCGAGATCATCTCGTCCCCCGCCGCGGGCGGCTCCAACACCGCCGTACGCGTCGCCAAGGAACTCTCGGCCGAGCACCCCGAGTGGGTGATGCTCTACCAGTACGGCAACCCCGACAACGCGGGCGCGCACTACGCGACGACCGGGCCCGAGATCCTCACGGACCTCCCCTCCATCACCCACTTCGTCGCCGGCCTCGGCACCACCGGCACCCTGATGGGCGTCGGCCGCTACCTCCGCGAGAACAAGCCGGACATCAAGATCGTCGCCGCCGAACCGCGCTACGACGACCTCGTCTACGGCCTGCGCAACCTCGACGAGGGCTTCGTACCCGAGCTCTACGACGCCTCCGTCCTCACCACCCGCTTCTCCGTCGGCTCCGCCGACGCCGTCACCCGCACCCGCGAACTCCTCCAGCAGGAGGGCATCTTCGCCGGCGTCTCCACCGGCGCCGCCCTGCACGCCGCGATCGGCGTCGGCAACAAGGCGGTCAAGGCGGGCGAGAGCGCGGACATCGTGTTCATCGTGGCCGACGGCGGCTGGAAGTACCTGTCGACGGGCGTGTACACGGCGACGACGACGGAGGAAGCGATCAAGACGTTGCAGGGCCAACTCTGGGCGTAAGGCTCTGGGCGTAAGGCCCGCTCACGTAGCCAGGTGACGGACCTGGTCCCACAGGACCGGGTCCACCACCCCCACCCGTCGCCGGAAATCCCCCATCGGCACGTCCCGCAACTCGTCCGTCTCCAAGAAGCTCGCGCGCCCCTGCGCATCGCCGACGGCCCCCGGCGGCAAGGGAATCACCCCGGCCCGCTCATCGTGATACTTGCTGGTGATCTTCGCGACGGTCGCCCGCCGCCCCCGCACCGAGAGCACCAGACACGGCCGGTCCTTACCCCCCGGCCCGTCCTCGAAGGGCACGCTCGCCCACCAGATCTCCGCGGGCTGCGGCCGCGCCGCCACCCGCTCGCCCGGCCGCCCCGGCGGCCGCGTCCTGCGCCCCCGCGGCCCACGCCGCCCCCAGCCGTCCACCAGCGCAGCGACCAGCGCGAGCAGTACCACCGCCACGAGCGCGAGCCACCAGGACGTATCCATACGACAGACGGTACCGGCGCGCGCACACCCCCGCGCGCCCTTCTCACCCGGCACACGCTCCCCACGTCGAGCCGAACCGGTGACACCACAGGTGAGTTCGCCCACAACAGCCCTTGGCGGAGGAGCGACCGGAGGTTTTGCGCCTTACGCTCGACGGACCGCACGACCCCCGACGCACCCAATTGTCAATTCCCGCCAGCGGAGGTTTCTGCTTCATGAAGCTCACCGTCGTCGGCTGCTCGGGGTCGTTCCCGTCCGCGGAATCGGCCTGCTCGAGCTACCTCGTCGAGGCCGACGGCTTCCGGCTGCTTCTCGACCTGGGCAACGGTGCCCTGGGCGAGCTGCAGCGCCACTGCGGTCTCTACGACCTTGACGCGATCTTCCTCAGCCATCTGCACGCCGACCACTGCATCGACATGTGCGCGTACTTCGTCGCGCGCTACTACCGCCACGACGGCGGCCGCTGCGACCCGCTTCCCGTCTACGGACCCGAGGGCACGGAACACCGGCTGACCACCGCCTACGCGGACACCCCCTCGGCCTCCTCGATGAGCGAGGTCTTCGACTTCCACACGGTCAAGCCGTCCACCTTCGAGATCGGCCCGTTCACGGTGCACACGGAACGCGTGGCCCACCCGGTGGAGGCGTACGGCATCCGCGTCGAGCACGACGGGAAGTCCCTGACGTACTCCGGCGACACGGGCGTCACCCCGACGCTCGACGAACTCGCCCGCGACACCGACCTGTTCCTGTGCGAGGCCGCGTTCACGCACGGCAAGGAAGACATCCCCGACCTGCACCTCAACGGCCGCGAGGCGGGTGAGACGGCGGCCCGCGCAGGCGCCCGCCGCCTCGTCCTCACCCACATCCCCCCGTGGACCGACCCCCAGATCAACCTGGCCGACGCCCGCGCGGTGTACGACGGTCCGGTGGAACTGGCGGCGCCGAGGGTGTCGTACGAGATCTGAGCCTTACGCGGACGAAGGCCCCGGTACCGAGTCGGTACCGGGGCCTTCGTCATGCCTTGCGGCGGGCACTCACGCCTTGGTGAGGTCCTCGAGCTCCTCCTCGGGCTCGCGGCCCGGGGTGGGGAGGTTGAACTTGGTGATCGCGAAGCGGAAGAGGAAGTAGTAGATCGCCGCGAAGACCAAACCGATCGGAATGATCAGCCATGGCTTGGTGGCCAGGTTCCAGTTGAGTGCGTAGTCGATGAAGCCCGCGGAGAAGGTGAAGCCCGCGTGGACGCCCAACGCCCAGGTGATCGCCATGGAGATGGCGGTGAGGACTGCGTGGATCACGTACAGCACGGGGGCGATGAACATGAACGAGAACTCGATCGGCTCGGTCACACCGGTCACGAAGGAGGTGAGGGCGAGCGAGATCATCATGCCCATCACGGCCTTGCGGCGCTCGGGACGAGCGCAGTGAGCGATGGCGAGCGCCGCGGCCGGCAGACCGAACATCATGATCGGGAAGAAGCCCGACATGAACTGACCGGCGTCCGGGTCACCGGCGAAGAAGCGGTTGAGGTCACCGTGCACGACCTCACCGGCGGCGTTGGTGAAGTCGCCGATCTGGAACCAGGAGACGGTGTTCACGAACTGGTGCATGCCGACCGGGATCAGCGCACGGTTGATCAGACCGAACAGACCGGCACCGAAGGCGCCCAGACCGGTCATCCACTCGCCGAAGTCCGAGATGACCTCACCGATCGGCTCCCAGACCAGACCGAAGAAGACACCCATGACGGTGCCGACGAAGGCCATGATGATCGGGACGAGCCGGCGGCCGTTGAAGAAGCCGAGCCAGTCGACCAGCTTGGTGCGGTGATAGCGCTGCCACAGCACCGCGGCCAGCAGACCCATCACGATGCCGCCGAGGACACCGGGGTTGTTGTAGGTCGCGGCTATGTCCGCGCCGTCCTGGACCTTCGCCTCGGTGACCGGGAACGCCTTCAGCACATTGCTGTAGACCAGGAAGCCAACCAGGGCGGCCAGCGCCGTCGAGCCGTCGGCCTTCTTGGCGAATCCGATCGCGACACCGATGCAGAACAGCATCGGCAGGTTGTCGAAGATCGCGCCACCGGCTGTGGCGAACACTGCCGTGACCTTGTCCGGCAGGTTCAGCTTCTCCTGCACGTCGGTCTGGCCGAGCCGCAGCAGAATGCCCGCCGCCGGCAGTACGGCGATCGGCAGCTGCAGGCTGCGGCCGACCTTCTGCAGCCCCTGGAAAAGTCCGGATCCCCGCCTCTTCGCGGGGACCGCCGAAGCGGTGGCGGTGCTCATACGTCCTCCAACGTGGTGGTCTACACCACTGAGTGGTGTAGACCTGTTTGTAGCACGGTGAAGGGCGGATAAGGAACCCGCTCGAAGTTACGTTCAGACCTTCGTTACGTCCTCGATCTCCTCCTCCGGTTCCCGCCCCGGAGTCTTCAAATCGAACTTCGTGATCGCGAAGCGGAAGATGACGTAATAGACGACCGCGAAGCACAGGCCGATCGGGATCATCGCCCATGGTCTCGTCGCCAGGTTCCAGTTGATGATGTAGTCGATCAACCCGGCGGAGAAGCTGAAGCCGTCGTGGACCCCCAGCCCCCACGTCACCGCCATCGAGACGCCGGTCAGTACGGCGTGGACCGCGTACAGCAGGGGTGCGATGAAGAGGAACGAGTACTCGATCGGTTCGGTGATGCCGGTGACGAAGGAGGTCAGTGCCACCGACAGCATCAGGCCGCCGACCTCCTTGCGGCGGCTCGGCTTCGCGCAGTGCGTGATGGCGAGGGCGGCCGCAGGCAGGGCGAACATCATGATCGGGAAGAAGCCCGAGGTGAACTGGCCCGCGTCCGGGTCGCCCGCCAGGAACATGTTGATGTCGCCGTGCACCACCTCGCCGTCCGGCGTGGTGTAGCTGCCGAACTGGAACCAGATGGGCACGTTCAGGAACTGATGCAGGCCCACGACCAGCAGCGCACGGTTGGCGATGCCGAACACGCCCGCGCCCCAGGCGCCCAGGTCGCTCATCCAGTCGCTGAAGTTCTCCAGCGCGTCACCGATCGGCGGCCAGACCCACAGGCACAGCACTGCGAACACGATCGCCACGAACGCCATGATGATCGGGACGAGACGCCGCCCGTTGAAGAAGCCGAGCCAGTCCACCAGCTTCGTCCGGTGGTAGCGCTGCCAGAAGAAGGCCGCCAGCAGGCCGATGACGATGCCGCCGAAGACGCCCGGGTTCTGGTACTCGTACGCACTCACCGCCCCGTCGGTCGTGGTGCAGCCGATGTTGGTGATCTCCTTCGTCCCCTCCGGGCAGTCCTCCGGGAACTCGCGCAGCACGTTGTAGTAGACGAGGAACCCCGCCACCGCCGCCAACGCCGTCGAACCGTCCGCCTTCTTCGCCATGCCGATGGCCACGCCGACGCAGAACAGCAAGGGCAGCCCGAGTGAGCCGTCGAGCAACGCGCCGCCCGCGCCGTCCATCACCTTCGAGACGTTGTCCCAGCCGAGCCCGTCCTCGCCGAACACATCAGGCTGCCCAAGGCGGTTGAGGATGCCCGCGGCCGGCAGGACCGCGATGGGCAACTGAAGACTGCGGCCCATTTTCTGCAAGCCCTGGAACAGGCTGTTCCAGCGGGCGCGGACAGGACTGGCGGCGGCGGCGCTGTCGGAACTCATGGACGCCCCTCGGTAGGGTGGTGTAGACCAGTTGACGGACGGTTCCGCTGTCGTGATCGCCATCATTCGGCAGGTGCGACATGACCGCTCGCGAAGATGGGCCAACTGTGGGTTACTGCGACAAAGCGGTTCGGATCAGGGAGAAACAACATGGCCACCAAGGCTGAGAAGATCGTTGCCGGGCTGGGCGGCATCGACAACATCGAAGAGGTCGAGGGCTGCATCACCCGCCTGCGCACCGAGGTCCACGACCCCTCCCTCGTGAACGAGGCAGCCCTCAAGGCGGCCGGCGCACACGGCGTCGTCAAGATGGGCACGGCGATCCAGGTCGTCATCGGCACCGACGCGGACCCGATCGCGGCGGACATCGAAGACATGATGTGAGAAGACACGATGTGAGAAGACATGCTGTGAGCACACCGCTCACCGGTGTCAGCACACCCGCTCACTGACGAGGGGCTCTTCCCGACGCGGGAGGAGCCCCTTCCACATGTACGGCTAGGCTCAACGCCATGTCTCGAATCGACGGCCGCACCCCTGAACAGCTCCGCCCCGTCACCATCGAACGTGGCTGGAGCAAGCACGCCGAGGGCTCCGTCCTCGTCTCCTTCGGCGACACGAAGGTCTTCTGCACCGCCTCCGTCACCGAAGGAGTCCCGCGCTGGCGCAAGGGCAGCGGCGAGGGCTGGGTCACCGCCGAATACTCCATGCTGCCCCGCTCCACCAACACCCGCGGCGACCGCGAATCCGTCAAGGGCAGGATCGGCGGCCGTACGCACGAGATCAGCCGCCTCATCGGCCGCTCACTGCGCGCGGTCATCGACTACAAGGCGCTCGGCGAGAACACCATCGTCCTCGACTGCGACGTCCTCCAGGCGGACGGCGGCACGCGCACCGCAGCGATCACCGGCGCCTACGTGGCCCTGGCCGACGCGGTCTCCTGGGCCCAGGGCAAGAAGCTGATCAAGGCCGGCCGCCAGCCCCTCACGGGCACCGTGTCGGCGGTCTCCGTCGGCATCGTCGGCGGCATCCCACTCCTCGACCTCTGCTACGAAGAGGACGTCAAGGCCGAGACCGACATGAACGTCGTCTGCACCGGCGACGGCCGCTTCGTCGAGGTCCAGGGCACCGCCGAAGCCGAACCCTTCGCCCGCGACGAGCTCAACGCCCTGCTCGACCTGGCCGTTTCCGGCTGCACGGAACTCGCTGTCCTCCAGCGCAAGGCACTTGATACCGTCCTCGAAAAGTAAAGGACGCACCAAGACAGCAGGCAGCCGCGGGCAACCCCACAGCGCGGCCTCGCGTCACTTGAGGTACGGGCGCACGGTTTGCCGCTGTGCGCCCGGCCAAGTAACGGGGGGCCTTCCGAGGCCTGCGCCAAGGAGGGAAACGAACCATGGCCGTGAGCCGTAGCCGTCGTCCGCGCATAGCCATCGTCGCCGCCATCGCGGCCGTCGGGCTGACAGTCGGACTCACCACCGGCTGCGACGCCGTCAACAAGGCACTGGACTGCGTCCAGACCGCCGACGCCATCGCCGACAGCGTCACCGACCTCCAGCAGGCCGTGGAGAGTGCCGCCAACGACCCGACCCAGCTCGAGGAGTCCCTCAACTCCATCGACAAGAACCTCGACAAGATCGGCGACAAGACGGACAACGCCGACGTCAACAAGGCGGTGGACGACCTCCAGCAGGCCGTCACCAACGTCCGTGACGCCGTCAAGAACGGCGACGAGACCCCCGACATCAGCCCGGTCACCGACGCGGCCGGCGAACTGACGAAGGTCTGCACGCCGTAACAGCGCTGCGGGCCGGCCCTGGATACTGAACGGCATGACCCGCCTGATCCTCGCCACCCGCAACGCCGGAAAAATCACCGAGCTCAAGGCGATCCTCGCCGACGCAGATCTCGCCCACGACCTCGTCGGCGCGGACGCCTACCCCGACATCCCCGACGTCAGGGAAACGGGCGTCACCTTCGCCGAAAACGCCCTGTTGAAGGCCCACGCCTTGGCCCAGGCAACGGGCCTGCCCGCCGTCGCCGACGACTCCGGCCTGTGCGTCGACGTCCTCAACGGCGCGCCGGGCATCTTCTCCGCCCGCTGGTCCGGCCGCCACGGCGACGACAAGGCCAACCTGGAACTCCTCCTGGCCCAGCTCTCCGACATCCCCGACGAACACCGCGGCGCCCATTTCGCCTGCGCCGCCGCGCTCGCCCTGCCGGACGGGACGGAGCGGGTGGTCGAGGGACAACTGCGGGGCGTGCTCCGGCATACGCCGGTCGGCACGAACGGGTTCGGATACGACCCGATTCTGCAGCCGGAGGGGGAGACGCGGACGTGCGCTGAGATGAGCGCGGACGAGAAGAACGCGATCAGCCATCGGGGGAAGGCGTTCCGGGCGCTGGTGCCGGTGGTTCGGGAGTTGTTGGGCTGAGTACTGGTGCGGCCGGAGGGACTCGAACCCTCACGGGAGTTACCCCACTGGGACCTAAACCCAGCGTGACTGCCAATTCCACCACGGCCGCCCGATGATGCTGCCCGGTCATGCTACTGGCCGGGCAGCACGGTCAGATCCCCAGATCCTTGATGATCTTGGCCACGTGCCCGGTCGCCCGGACGTTGTACAGCGCCCGCTCGACCTTGCCCTCCTCGTCCACGACCACCGTCGACCGGATGACGCCCATGTAGGTCTTGCCGTAGTTCTTCTTCTCGCCGTAGGCGCCGTACGCCTCGATGACGGTCTTCTCGGGGTCCCCGACCAGCGTGACCTTGAGGTTTTCCTTCTCGCGGAACTTGGCCAGCTTTTCGGGGGCGTCGGGGGAGACGCCGATGACGTCGTAGCCGGCGCCGGTCAGGAGTTCCAGGTTGTCCGTGAAGTCGCAGGCCTGCTTCGTGCAGCCGGGGGTCAGGGCGGCCGGGTAGAAGTAGACGATGACCTTGCGGCCCTTGTGGTCGGACAGGGAGACCTCGGTGCCGTCGGCGTCGGGGAGGGTGAAGGCGGGGGCGGTGTCCCCGGGCTGCAGTCGCTCACTCATTCCGCCAGAGTAACGGGGGGTCCTGACAGTGCGGTCGGCGTAAGAGCTGACAGACTGTCCGGAACAGCGCAGCACCAGACTTCGGAGGCCGTACGGTGGCGGACACCTCGGACACCAGAACCCCGGCGCAGATCGAGGCGGACATCAAGCGTCGCCGTGACGTGCTGGCCGAGACGCTCGACGAGATCGGGGTGCGCGTGCATCCGAAGACGATCGTCGGGGACGCCAAGGCCAAGGTCGTCTCCAATGTGGACCGGACCCTAGGCCGGGCCTATGTGGGCGTCAATCGGGTCGTGAGCGATGTGAAGGGACGGTTCGTCGACGGCGAGGGCGCGCCCCGGCTCGAGCGCATCGTGCCCGTCGCTGTCGTCGCCGTCGGGCTCGTGGGGCTGCTGGCCCTGGGCACCCGGCGCCGTAAGGGCTGACCCAGCGGCTTACGGACGGGTCAAAGGCAGGTAGGTTCGTGGCGTGAGCGCCAACAGAAACGAGCACAGCACCCAGCACGACAAGCTGCCCATCCGGATGCTGCACGACCGTGTACTCGTGCGGCAGGAGACCGGTGAGGGCGAGCGCCGGTCGGGCGGGGGCATCCTGATTCCCGCCACCGCGGCGGTCGGGCGGCGACTGGCCTGGGCCGAGGTCGTCGCGGTGGGGCAGAACGTACGGACCGTGGAGCCGGGCGACCGGGTCCTGTACGACCCGGAGGACCGGGCCGAGGTGGAGGTGCGCGGCATCGCCTACGTGCTCATGCGCGAGCGCGATCTGCATGCCGTGGCCGCGGACCGCTTCGAGGGCTCCGAGGACTCGACGGGGCTGTACCTGTAGAACAACGGCGTGAGGGGCTGGTGACCATCGTCACCAGCCCCTCTTTCGTTCCTCTTGCTACCTTTGAAAGGCACCCGACGAGACGCGCCGTACCGGGACAAGGCAAAGACGACGCACTGCCGTCAGTTCTGCCGAAGTTCCGAAGCCCGAAGTCTCGGAGGTGCCCCGTCATGGCCTGGGTTCTGCTTGTCGTAGCCGGTCTGCTCGAGGTCGGCTGGTCGATCGGGATGAAGTACACCGACGGGTTCACGCGCCTGGTGCCGAGTGTGCTCACCGGCGCCGGCATTGTCGCGAGCATGTTCCTGCTGTCGTACGCCGCGAAGTCGCTGCCCATCGGTACCGCCTATGGCGTGTGGGTCGGGATCGGGGCGGCCGGTGCGGCGGTGCTCGGCATGGTGGTGCTGGGTGAGGCGGCCACCGCCGCCCGGATCTTCTTCGTCTGTCTGCTGCTGGTCGCCGTGGTCGGGCTCAAGGCGACCTCCGGTCACTGAAAGAGCGGTGGGTCTCCGCCCGCCGACGTCCCCGACGTCCCCGAAGTCCCCTCTGTCGTGTCGCCGGTGTCGCCGCCCGTCGTGTCGCCTGTCGTCCCGCCGGTCGAGGTGTCGCCCGTCGTACCGCCGGTGTCCGTGTCCCCTGTCGTGCCGCCGTCGGTCGTGGTGCCGCCGGTGGTGGTGTCTCCGGTGGTGCCCCCGTCGGTGGTCGTCCCGCCGGTCGTCGTGCCTCCTGTGGTGGTCGTGCCGCCGTCGGTCTGGCCCTGGGTGTCCTGGCCGCCGGTGGTGCTGCCGTCCGTGGGCTGTCCGGTGGTCGCGTCGTCGGTCGGGGCGTCCGGGTCCGGGTCGGCGGGCGGCTCGGTCGTCGGCAGTTGCGGCTCGTCCGCGCCCTCCTGGAGCCGGAGGTCGAAGTCGCTGACCGGGGTGCCCTTCAGGGCGTCCTTGGTGAACTGGGCCCAGATGTCGGCGGGCGCGCCGCCGCCGTTGATACGGGGCTCGCCGATGGCGCCGTACAGGGGCTTGTGGGCGGCCGTGACGGGGTCCTGGCCCATGACGGAGACGACCGTCGCCAGGTCGGGGGTGTAGCCCGCGAACCAGGCGGCGGTGTCCTCCTCCGCGGTGCCGGTCTTGCCCGCCGCCGGGCGGCCGGCGGCCTGGGCGGCGGTGGCGGTGCCGTTGTCTACGACGCTCTGCAGCATCGACGTCGTGGTGTCGGCGGCCTCGCGGGTGACGACCTGCCGGGTGGACCGCTTGGGCAGGTCCACGACGTCCGCGCCGTCCTTGGTGATCTTGTCGATCAGCGTGTACGTGCCGTGCTTGCCGTGGTTGGCGAGGGTCGCGTACGCCTCCGCCATGTCGAGGACGCTGGCGGTGGCCGGGCCGAGTGCGATGGACGGGGTGGCGGTCAGGTCGGGGGTGGTGCCCGGGATGCCGAGGTCGACCGCGGTCTGGCGGACCTTGTCGGGGCCCACGTCGACGGCCATCTGCGCGTACACCGAGTTGACGGACTTGTCGGTGGCGGTGCGGACGCTGATGTCGCCGTAGTTGTAGTCGTCCTCGTTCTCGGGGGCGTAGGCACCGTTCCAGCCCTGTACGGGGCGTTCGCTGGTGCCGTCGTAGATCGTGTTCGGGGTGATGGGGCGGCCGTCCTGGGTGACGGACTCGTTCTCGACGGCGGAGGTGAACACGAACGGCTTGAAGGTGGAGCCGACCTGGAAGTCACGGCGGGTGGCGTTGTTCGTGTACTGCTTCACGTAGTCGATGCCGCCGTACATGGCGACGACCTTGCCGGTCCTGGGGTCGACGGCGGCGCCGCCCGCGCGGACGTAGGTGTCGACCTTGTTGTTCCTCTTGTCGAGCTTGGACATCAACTGGTCGTCGACGGCCTTGACGAACGCGTTCTGCCGGCCCTTCTGCAGGGTGGTCGTGATGCGGTAGCCGCCGGCGTCCAGTTCCTCCGCGCTGACGATCTTGTTCTGGGTGAGGTAGTCCTTGATCGCGGCGACGATGTAGCCGCGCTGCCCGGACATGCCGGTCGAGACGGTCTGTTCCTTCGGCATCGGGAACTTCAGGCCCGCCCGTTCGGCCTTGCCGATCCAGCCCTCCTTGACCATGCCGTCGAGGACGTACCTCCAACGGGCCTCGGCGGCGGCCTTGTTCTCGGGGTGGGCGACGACGTCGTACTCGCTGGGCGCGTTCAGCAGGGCGGCGAGGTAGGCGCCGTGGGCCGCGTCGAGGTCGACGGCGTCCATGCCGTAGTAGGCCTGGGCGGCGGCCTGGATGCCGTAGGCGTTGCGGCCGAAGTAGCTGGTGTTGAGGTAGCCCTGGAGGATGTCGTCCTTGCTCTGCTCCTGGTCCAGCTTGATCGAGATGAAGAACTCCTTCACCTTGCGGGTGACGGTCTGTTCCTGGGCCAGGTAGTAGTTCTTCACATACTGCTGGGTGATCGTCGAGCCGGACTGCTTGCCCTTGCCGGTCGCGGTGTTCCAGGCGGCGCGGACCATCGCCGTGGGGTCGATCGCGGACTCCGAGTAGAAGTCGCGGTCCTCGGCGGCCAGTACGGAGTGCTGGGCGGCCTTGGAGATCTGCGCGAGGGTGACGTTCTCCCGGTTGACCTCGCCGTCACGGGCGAGCTGACTGCCGTCCGCGTAGAGGTAGATGTTGCTCTGCTTGGTCGCGAGCGCGTTCGCGGGCGGGATCTTGACCAGGGAGTAGCCGAGGAAGAACAGGCCGACCAGCAGCAGTATCCCGATGACGCAGGTGCCGAGCACCATCCGCCAGGTCGGGATCAGCCGGCGCCAACCAGTGCGCTTGGGGCGCTTCTTGCCAGGGCCCGGCTGGTGCGGTTGCGGCTCGTCGTTCATGTTGTGCACGGACTCCTGTTTTACGTCGTACGTTCCCGTACGCCTCGTACGCCTTCTGTGTCCCCCTGTTGAAGACTGTCGCACCCGGCGATCAGTTCCCCGACCTCGGCACGCGTCGGGCCCGGAAAATACGTGGCAGTCCGCGTCACCGGCGCACTAGGCTCCTGCGCTTCGGTGCCGGGCGCGGGCGAGGAGGGCTGTGGGTGTGGGCTCGGTGCGGTTGTTCGCGGCCGTGGCGGCGGGGAGTTTCCGGCGGTACGCGACGTATCGGGTGGCCACGGCGGCCGGGGTGTTCACCAATACCGTGTTCGGGCTGATCCTCGTGTACACATATCTGGCGCTGTGGGACGAGCGGCCGGATCTGGGCGGGTACGACCAGGCGCAGGCCGTGACCTATGTGTGGCTGGGGCAGGCGCTGTTCGCGGCGCTGGCCATCCAGGGCGGAGGCTTCGAGACCGAGCTCATGGAACGCATCCGCACCGGTGAGATCGCGGTCGACCTGTACCGGCCGGCCGATCTCCAACTGTGGTGGCTGGCGAGCGACTTGGGGCGGATGCTGTTCCAGTTGGCGGGGCGTGGCGTGATCCCGTTCGTCTTCGGTGCGCTGTTCTTCCCGATGGCCCTGCCGGGGGACGTCGGAACCTGGGCGGCGTTCCTGGTCGCGCTGTTGCTGGCGGCGGTCGTCAGCTTCGGGATCCGCTATCTGGCGGCCTTGAGCGTGTTCTGGCTCATGGACGCGAGGGGCGTCATGCAGGCCCTGATGGTCACGGGCATCTTCTGCTCGGGCATGACACTGCCGCTGAACGCTTTCCCCGACGCGCTCGGCGACGTGGTCCAGGCGTTGCCGTGGGCCGGGCAGATCCAGGTGCCGGCGGATGTGCTGATGGGGGAGAGAGCCCCGCTCGGGGCGTTCGCCTTCCAGGCGGCATGGGCGGTGGCACTGCTGGCGGCGGGGCGGCTGTTGCAGTCGGCGGCTACGCGGAGGGTGGTGGTGCAGGGTGGGTGAGACCTCGATGGTTGAGACCTCGAAGTCCGCTTTCAGGGTCACGGACGGTGTGCGGGCCTACCTGCTGATCGCCGGGATGTGGATCCGGGCCGGCATGACCTACCGCACCTCCTTCGTCGTCACGGTCTTCGGCAACCTGCTGCTGTCCGGCCTGGACTTCGTCGGCATCCTGCTGATGTTCTCGCAGGTCGACTCGCTCGGCGGCTGGACGCTGCCCGAGGTGGCCTTCCTGTACGGCCTGTCGGTGACGGCGTTCGGAATCACCGACCTGCTGCTCGGCTCGTCGGAGGGCCTGGGCACCCGGATACGCGACGGGTCGTTCGACACATTGCTGGTACGGCCCGTTCCGGTGCTCGCGCAGGTCGCCGCGGACCAGTTCCCGCTGCGCCGGTTCGGCCGGGTCATCCAGGGGTCGTTGGTGCTGGGCTGGGGGCTGTTCGCCGTCGACGTCGACTGGAGTGCCCCGAAGGTGCTGCTGGTGCCGGTGATGCTGGTCAGCGGCGCGGTGATCTTCGGGGCGATCTTCGTCGCGGGCGCGGCCTTCCAGTTCCTGGCGCAGGACGCCGCCCAGGTGCAGAACGCGTTCACGTACGGCGGCACCACGATGCTGCAGTACCCCCCGACGCTGTTCGGGAAGGACCTGGTGCGCGGGGTGACCTTCGTGCTGCCGCTCGCCTTCGTCAACTGGCTGCCCGCGTCCTACGTGCTGGGGCGGCCGTATCCGCTCGACCTGCCGACGTGGGTGACGTTCCTGTCGCCGCTCGCCGCCGGAGTGTGCTGTGCGCTGGCGGGTGCGGCGTGGCGCGTGGGGCTTCGTTCGTACCGGAGTACAGGGAGTTAGGGCCAGTGACTGAGCGCTTCATCGAGCTCGACCGAGTCGAGAAGGTCTTCGTCGTCCGCAAGAAGGCCGGCTTCCTCAAACGTGAACGGCGTGAGGTGCGAGCGGTCGACTCGATCACCGTCTCCGTGGCGCGCGGCGAGATGGTCGGCTACATCGGTCCGAACGGTGCCGGAAAGTCCACCACGATCAAGATGCTCACCGGCATCCTCACCCCGAGCGGCGGCCGGCTGCGTGTCGCCGGGATCGACCCGTCCCGGGAGCGCACGCGTCTCGCCCACCGGATCGGGGTGGTGTTCGGGCAGCGCACGACGCTGTGGTGGGATCTGCCGCTGATCGACTCGTACCGTCTGATGCACCGCATGTACCGGATCCCGGACGCCCGTTACCGCGAGAACCTCGACCGCTGCGTCGAACTCCTCGAACTGGCCGCCCTGTTGGACGTGCCCGTACGGCAACTCTCGCTCGGCCAGCGGATGCGCGGCGACATCGCGGCAGCCCTGCTCCACGACCCCGAGGTGCTCTATCTCGACGAGCCGACGATCGGACTCGACGTCATCTCCAAGGCCAAGGTCCGGGAATTCCTGCGGGAGTTGAACACCGAGCGCGGCACCACGGTCCTGCTGACCACGCACGACCTCCAGGACATCGAGCAACTGTGCTCCCGCGTCATGGTCATCGACCACGGGCGCCTGATGTACGACGGCCCGCTCGCCGGCCTGCACGAGGCGGGGGAGAGCGAACGCACCCTGGTGGTGGACCTGGAGCGGGAACTCCCGCCGATCGAGGCGCCGCCCGCCAGGGTCGTACGGGTGGAAGGGCCGCGCCAGTGGCTCGCCTTCCCGGCGTCGGAGTCGGCGGCGCCGCTGGTGGCGCGGATCGCGGCGGAGTATCCGCTGGTGGATCTGTCGGTGCGGGAGCCGGACATCGAGGCCGTGATCGCCAGAATGTACGGGGAGAAGGCGACCGCATAGTGTCCGAGCCGTCGAACTCGTAGGCTGAGGTATATGACGGACGATGCCCCGGAACTGCGTGCTTCCGACGCCGATCGAGAACGAGTCGCCGAGGTACTGCGGGACGCCCTGGCCGAGGGGCGGCTCGACATGACGGAGTTCGAGGAGCGGCTGGACGCGACGTACAAGGCACGGACGTACGGCGAACTGACGCCGATCACCCGTGACCTGCCCGCCGCCGGGGTGACCCCGATGACCGTCGACATGGTCAAGAAGCCCGAGCAGAGCGGGAGTTGGGCCCAACGGATCGTCGGCGGCGAGGGCTCGTCCACGTGGGCCGTCGCCGTGATGTCCGGCTTCCAGCGCAAGGGGCGCTGGACCGTGCCCAGGCGGTTCAACTGCTTCGCCTTCTGGGGCGGCGGTGAGATCGATCTGCGCGAGGCGAACTTCGCGGACCGTGAGGTCGAGATCAACTGCGTCGCGATCATGGGCGGGATGAGTGTGATCGTGCCGCCCGGCGTCGAGGTCGTCGTCCGCGGGATCGGCATCATGGGCGGCTTCGACCAGCGCGAGGAGGGCGTGCCCGGGGACCCCGGGGCGCCTCGTGTGATCGTCACCGGGTTCGCCTTCTGGGGTGGCGTGGGCGTCGAGCGCAAGCTGACCCGGGCCGAGAAGCAGCGGCTGCGGGAGGAACGGCGGCAGGAGAAGCTGGACCGGAAGGCGTCCAGGCGGGAGCTGCGGGGGTCCGTCGGGGACGACATGGACGACGTGCACGACGCTCATCGGCGGATGCTGGACGGGCACCGGAGCTTGATGCACGACCGTCACGAGGAGCGGCGGGAGCGGCGTCGGCGCGGGGAGGACTGAGCCGGCGCCGTAAGTCAGGCGGCACGACTGCCCGCAGCTTGGCGGCTTACAGCTTGGCCGGCGCCCCGCCCTTCAGGTCGTCCAAGTTGAACGTGTCCGCTATCCGCTCGTACCCCTTGTCGCTGGGGTGCAGATGGTCCCCGGAGTCGTAGTCGGAGCGGAACTTGCGGGGGTCGTACGGGTCGCGTACCGCCTCGTCGAAGTCGACGACCGCGTCGAAGACCTGACCCGCGCGGATTGCGGCGTTGATGGCCTGGCGTACGCTCTCCCGCTCGGCGGAGTAGCCGATGTGCCCGCCGAACGGCATCAGCGTCGCCCCGATGACCTTCAGCCCGCGCGCGTGGGCCTGCTGGACGAGGGTGCGCAGGCCGCCCAGGATCGCGTCGGGGTCGGCTTGGCCGCGGTTGCGGAGGATGTCGTTCACGCCGAGGTCGATGATGACGACCTTGACGTTCGTACGGCTGAGGACGTCACGGCCGAAGCGGACGAGGCCGGCCTGGTTCTCGGCGGGGCGGCCGAACCCGTTGGCGAGGACCTGGTTTCCGCCGATGCCCTGGTTGACGAAGCTGTAGCGCGGCACGTCGTCGCCGTCCTCGACGGCCTCGCGCAGCCGGTCCGAAAGGAGGTCGGGCCAGCGGTTGTTGGCGCCCGTGGAGGAGCCGACGCCGTCGGTGAGGGAGTCGCCGAACGCGACGACGGTGCCGTTGGACTCGTTGCTCAGCACGTCGAGGGCGGTCAGATAGCGCCAGTACTCGACCTGCTGGGTGTACGCGGTACCGGTCACGTCCTCGGTGAGATCGCCCTGGGCGGCGTACGAGATCTGCCGTGAGCGCGGGTGGTAGGTGACCGGCCCGGCCGCGGTGGGGGAGTACGTGGTGACCAGTACGTCGCTGTCGTTCGGGACGGTGATGCGGACGGCGTCGCTCATCGTCTGCTGGCCGGCCGGTACGACGACGGTGGTGCTGCCGTTGAAGGTCACCCTGCTCATCGTCCCGGGCGCCGCCGCTGCCGTGTCGTCGCCGGCCGCGACGGCGATGGACGCGTGCGTGATCGTCAGCGGGGACTGGCCGTAGAGGTTGGAGAGGGTGATCCGGGCGAAGGTGCCGCCCGCGCTCGTGTGGACGACGTTGCGTACCGAACGGTTCGCCAGGCCCGTGATCTCGGTGCCGGGCTCGGCGCCGACCGGGGAAGCGGACCAGGTGCCGACCCAGGTGCCGGTGGAGGCGGGCTCGGCGGGGCTGCGCGGGGTACGGGATCCGGCGAGGTTCTCCCTGCTGCCGCCGCTGCCGTCACCGGCGGCGACGCCGACGTATATGGCAGCGGACAGTGCCACGATCAGGGCGACGATCGCGGCAAGCAAGGCATAACCGGCTTTCCTGGTCATGCGGTGCGTGCTCCTCGGGTGGATTGGGAGCCCGAGGCTCCGATGTGATCATCACCCATGATGAGGCATGGGTATGGACGTAGTTGAACAGGGCCCCATTCCGCCACCCTGATTTCTCCCTGAGGTTCCCTCGTCCGTACAGACGCCGGGAACTCTTGTTCCGTTCCGGGAGTCGGTCAGGAAGGGACAATGAGGAGTACGAGGGGCCGCGAACGGGTGGAGTGGATGGAACGTACCAAACCTGATGAACCGGGTGAAACGGGTGCGGCTGACGTAGAGCAGCATGCCCGTCCCGGGGCCGCCGGTAACCAGGGCGTCCCGGCCGCTGCCGCGCGCGCGATGACGACGTTCAGCGCCGCGGACGAGGAGAAGCAGCGCGGGGTGCGCCGTATGAAGCTCACCGCGGCCGGGCTGCTGCTGTTCGTGGCGGTGGTGTACGTCCTGGCCAAGTGGGCCGCGGGCGAGGGTGCCGGTCCCTGGGCGGGGTATGTCGCCGCGGCTGCCGAGGCGGGCATGGTCGGTGCGCTCGCCGACTGGTTCGCTGTGACCGCCCTCTTCCGGCGTCCGCTCGGGCTGCCCATTCCGCACACCGCGATCATCCCGACGAAGAAGGACCAGCTGGGCGTCTCCCTGGGGGAGTTCGTCGGCGAGAACTTCCTCTCCCAGGACGTCGTACGGCAGCGGCTGCGGGCCGTCGGGATCGGGAGCCGGCTGGGTGCGTGGCTCGCTGAGCCGGAGCATGCCGACCGGGTGACCGCCGAGTTGTCGGCCGCTTTGCGGGGTGCGTTGACCGTGTTGCGGGACTCCGATGTGCAGGCCGTGGTCGGGGAGGCGATCACCCGGCGGGCCGACGCGCAGGAGATCGCGCCCGGTATCGGGAAGATGCTGGAGAAGGTCGTCGCCGACGGGGGGCACAGGCGGGTCGTCGATCTTGTCGTCACGCGTGCGCACGACTGGCTCGTGCTGCATGACGAGCAGGTGATGGACGCCGTGCAGGGTGGGGCTCCTGGGTGGACGCCGCGGTTCGTCGACCGGAAGGTGGGCGAGCGGGTCTACAAGGAGCTGCTGCGGTTCGTGACCGAGATGCGGGACATGCCGTCCCATCCGGCGCGAGGTGCGCTCGACCGGTTCCTCACCGACTTCGCGTCCGACCTCCAGTCCGACACGGACACGCGTGCGCGTGTCGAGCGGCTGAAGGGGGAGGTGCTGGGGCGGGGCGAGGTCCAGGACCTGATCGCGTCCGCCTGGACCGCCGTACGCTCGATGATCGTTTCGGCGGCTGAGGACGAGCGCAGTGAGCTGCGGCTTCGGGTGCGGGCGTCGCTGTTGTCCCTCGGGGCGCGGATGGCGGACGAATCGCGGCTGCAGGGCAAGGTCGACAGTTGGGTGGAGGGGGCCGCGGTGTATGTGGTCTCCACGTATCGCAAGGAGATCACCTCGCTGATCACCGACACGGTCGCCGGGTGGGACGCGGAGCACACGACGCGGAAGATCGAGGCGCATATTGGGCGTGATCTGCAGTTCATCCGGATCAACGGCACGGTGGTGGGGTCGTTGGCGGGGTTGGTGATCTATACGTTGACTCGGGTGGTCGGGGCGTAGCGCTCCGCTGGAAGCGCCGCGATGGGGACGCCGGTCCGCTCCTGACTAGGTACGTCTGAGTACGCGTACTCTGTCGAACGCCGGTCCGGGGGAGAACTCTCGTATGCATGACCGAGAAGACCGAGAAGCTGCTGAGCCCTCTGCGGATGTGCTCCTGGCCGGAACGCTGGCTGACCCGCGCACTCGGCGCCGCGCTCGCTGCGGCGGCGTACCTGGTCTGCATCCCCTGGGACCTGCGCAACCGTGTCGAAACCCCGGGCTCTCTCCATGAGACGACGCCGGTGACGGGTGTGGGCGTGATCCTCCTGGCCGTCGCCCTGCTGCTCCTGGCGGCGTACTTCGGCCACCGAGACCACTTGGCCTGGCCCCTGGTCCTGGTCGCCGCCCCGCCCGTCACCCTGATGTACATATCGCTGCGCACCCACCCCGGGCCGCCGGACGGCTTCGCCGGTGCCTGGCCGTTGGCCTGGGCCTTCTTCAGTCTGGTGATCGCGGCGGGGGCGCTGGTCGCGGCGACGGTGGGGCGGGCGTTCCGCCGGGAGGGGGAGGACTGGGCGGAGGGGGTGCTGCAGAGGTAGGGGGTCCCGCCACCCGCCCCCGCCCCAGCGTAGCTACTGGCTCTCCCGCCGGACGCGGTCACGTCGGCGCATGAACAGCACGCCGCCGGCGACCGCGGCGACGCCCGCGGCGGCGGTCCAGCCGACGACCTCGTTGGAGCCCGTGGCGGCGAGATCACCGTCGGAGGCGGGCGACGCGGAAGGTGTGGTCGATCCCTGCGGGCGGGGGGCCGAGCCACCCGGGGGAGTAGATGAAGCAGAAGGGGACGCCGTAGCCGACGGGCTCGGGGATGCCGGCGTGTCCTCGGACTTGTCCCGCGTGAATGCCAACGTACCGAAGCCCAGTTGGTCGAAGCCCCCGCTGTTGGGACCGTAGTCCCCGCCCCCGCCCTCCGGCGCGGACTTCGCGGCGATCTGGGTGAGGTAGGACGCGGACATGCCCCGCCGCTTGGTGTAGTGGTTGGCGATCATCGCCCAGATCGGGCGGGTCGACGCGGGATCGACGGCCGCGGCTTCACTCACGGTCTCGCTGCCCGACCACCCGTTGATCGCGCCCTTGGCCCGCGTGTTCGCGGTGTAGGGAACGTCGCCGCCCATGCTCCACTTGGCCACGTACTGCGCGCCCTTGAAGAAGCGGTTGTCGTCATAGCCGTACAGGTCGATCCCCTGGTTCCACGCCATCTCGCAGAACGTGCCCATCAGACCGACGCCGAGCAGCGCGTGCCCCTGGTCGCGGCCCGCCTCCAGCCACTCCGCGAGTCCGTCGTCGTACACGACGGGGATGGCCTTCTTGACGGCGCCGAGGCCCTCACCGTGCTTGAAGTAGTCGACGGCGCGGGCGACTTGGGCCTTGTCCTCGCAGAAGATGCCGGCGGCCAGGACGCACGCCATGTTGGCGAGGTCCCAGTTGGGCCAGTAGTTCGTGATGACGGCGCCGTTGTGGTCGACGAGGAACCTGTCGCTGACCGACGCGAAGACGGTGGACAGCATCTCCTGGGACCGGGCGAGCTCGAAGTCGGGGTGGTCGCGGACGAGTTCGGCGGCGTTGGCGAACTGGTAGCCGTAGAGGCCGGCGGCCAGGAAGCGGTCGGCGTTTCCGGCGAGCGCGGTGAGCTTGGCCGACCAGGCGTTCAGGATCGCCACGGCGGTGTCGAGGTGCGCGTCGTCGCCGCTGATGTGTCCGCGCAGGGCGTTCTGGTAGGCGGCGTGGATGTCGTTGTAGAGGGTCACGTAGTTCTGGCCGTCGCCGCCCCGGACCACCGTGGCCTGCGGGTTGGCCGTCCAGCCGCTCTGCGCATGGCGGTTGGCGGTCAGCTTGGCGAACCCGGCGGTGTAGGGCGCGGCACCCGCCTTCACCTCGGCCGCCATACGGGCCAGGTCGGTACGGGTGTGCAGGAGGCCGGGGTGCGCGTAGGCGCCGGCCGCCGCTGCGGGTGTGGGGATCGCGGCCGTACCGATACCGGCCGCTCCGGCTGCCGCGCCCGCGGCCTTGAGCATGCTCCGGCGGCTGATCTGTCGTATCACGTGGCTCATTCCTCGCGTGCCTGCGGCTGGGGACGGTCAGGAGACGGTTATCGGGGAGACTGTGGGCGATAACAGAAAACCGACGCCGATGAGGAGCCGCGTCCGATGACCATTCGCAGGATCGTCCCCAACGTGCAGGTCCCGTCCGAGGAAGCGATGAAGGCCGGCGGTGATTTCTACGGGCTTCTCGGCTTCGAGGAGGTCATGAACATGGGCTGGGTGGTGACGCTCGCGTCTCCCGCCAACCCCACCGCCCAGATCAGCCTCTTCACCGAGGAGCGCACCGCACCCGTCGTCTCCGACCTGAGCGTGGAGGTCGAGGACGTCGACGCGGTGTACGCGCGCGTGGCGGCCTCGGGCGCGGAGATCGTCCGGGAGTTGCGGGACGAGGAGTGGGGCGTACGACGCTTCTTCGTCCGGGATCCGAACGGGCGGGTGGTGAATGTGCTGAGCCACCAGGCCCAGTAGCTCAGCCGTGGCCAGGTCACGTCGTACGCACTCGCTCAGGAGTCCTTCACCCATGACCCACCCCGCACGTCGCCCGCTCCCCGACCGCGCCCTGCGCCCCCCGATGGGCTGGAACAGCTGGGACTGCTACGGCACCACCGTCACCGAGGAAGAGGTCCTCGCCAACGCGGAGTTCATGCGCGAGCATCTGCTGCCGCACGGCTGGGACACCGTCGTCGTGGACATCCAGTGGTACGAGCCCACAGCCCGCGCCCATGGCTACAACCCCGACGCCCCCCTCGTCCTCGACGCCCACGGCCGCCAGCTCCCCGCCCCGAACCGGTTCCCGTCCGCGGCCGACGGAGCCGGATTCGGGCCGCTCGCCGAGCGCGTGCACCGACTGGGCCTGCGTTTCGGCCTGCACATCATGCGCGGCATCCCGCGCCGCGCCGTCGCCGCCCGGCTGCCCGTCGCGGGCACCGGCTTCACCGCCGACGAGATCGCCGACACCGGCTCCGTCTGCCCGTGGAACAGCGACAACTACGGCCTCGATCACGACCACCCGGGTGCCCAGGCGTATTACGACGCCCAGGTCGCCCAATTCGCCCGCTGGGGCGTCGACTTCATCAAGGCCGACGACATGCTCTTCCCGTACCACGAGCGGGAGATCTCCGCCTACGCCGCGGCCATCGCCCGCAGCGGCCGGCCCATCGAGCTGAGCCTGTCACCCGGTACGGACGTCTCCCTCGCCCACCTCGACCATCTGCGGGAGACGGCCACGATGTGGCGTGTCTGCGACGACCTGTGGGACCGGTGGGAGGACGTGGAGGCGCAGTTCGGCCGGATGGCCAGGTGGGCGCCCTGGCAGGACGAACGTGGCTGGGCCGACGCCGACATGCTGCCGCTCGGCCGTATCGGCATCCGGGCCGAGCGGGGCGAGGACCGCCTCTGCCGCCTCACCCGCGACGAGCAGATCAGCCTGCTGAGCCTGTGGCTGATCTCCCGTTCCCCGCTGATGATGGGTGGTGATCTGCCCACCAGCCCGGCGGAGACCATCGCACTGCTCACGAACGACGAGGCGCTCGACGTGCTGTGGCACAGCAGGGGCAACCGCGAGGTGCTGCGGGAGAGGGACCTCGTGCTGTGGACCGCCGACGACACCGACGGACGTACGCGCTACGCGGCCGTGTTCTCGCTGGCGGACAGCCCCGAGAAGGTCACCGTGCCGCTCGGCTCCATAGGCGCCCGGCCAGGCGACCGCATCCGCGAGCTGTGGACCCACACGGACATCGCCCACGACGGCCACAGCCTCCACGCGGAGCTGCCGGTGCATGGGTCGGCCCTGTACCGCCTCACCCCGCCGTGAGTCAGCCTCGCCGGTCCGCGACCGCCCACGAGGCAAGGGCCACGGCCCCCGCGACGCCGAAGACGGCAGGCCAGGCGCCCACCTTCTTCGCGAGCGGGTGGGAACCGGCGAAGCCGGCGACATACGCGGCCGTCAGCGCGCCGGCGGCCTTCCCGCCGGCCTGCTGGCGCCACTGCAGGGCGGCCGCGGCCCCGGCGACGGCCAGCACCGCACCGCCGAGCTCCCGCTTCTTGGTCCACCGCGCCACGCCGTACCCGCCGACGAGCCCGCTCGCTGCGACCACCGCGCTGGGAACCTTCGCCATGCCTGCCTCCAACCGCTCACGACCGATATGCAGCGAGGCTAACCCGCACGCTGCAACCCATGTGAAGACGCTCATCACCCCGGACGGCACCCACATCGCCTACCGCGACCACAGCCCGTCGCCCACCCCGCAGGCCCCCGACCCCGTACTCCTCCTGCACGGCCTCGCGGGTCACATGGGCGAGTGGGACGACTTGGTGCGGCGGCTGCTGGCGTGACCCTGATCGGCCAGTCCCTGGGCGGCCACACGGCCATGCTGCTGGCCGCCGCGCACCCTGCCCTCGTGAAGTCCCTGATCCTCATCGAGGCGGGCCCGGGCGGCCCTACCCCGGACCTGCCCTCCCGCATCGCGGCCTGGCTGGACAACTGGCCGACGCCGTTCCGCTCGCGGGCCGCGGTCCAGGCCTTCTTCGGCCATGAGGCGTGGGCGGCGAACCTGGAGGAACGGGAGGACGGCTGGTACCCGAGGGTCGACCGCGACACAATGATCGCGGCCGTGACGGAACTGGCCGCCCACGACTACTGGGACGACTGGACCAGGATCACCTGCCCGGCGCTCGTGATCCGCGGAGCGGACGGCACGATGCCCGAGCACGACCACAGGGACATGCGGGCCCGCCGCCCGACCCGTACGGCCCTCGAAGTGATCCCGGCCGCGGCTCACGACGTACACCTGGACCAGCCGGAACGCCTGCACGCGGCCGTGCGTGCCTTCCTCACGACCGATGCCCACAGAGACGTAACCGAAGAACAGCGAGCGAACCGTGACCGATGACCTCGACCGCGCCCTGAGGGTCGCGACCAAGCTGGCCGAGTGGGCCTCGGAGATGATCCGCCGGCCGCGTGGCGCGGCGGACGGTCCGGTGCGGGAGAAGGCGAGCCCCGCCGACATCGTCACGGACACGGACGAGGAGATCGAGACGTACGTACGGTCGCTGCTGCGCTCGAAGTTCCCCTCCTACGGCATCGAAGGCGAGGAACACGGCGTCCACGAGGGCGCGCCCGACGCCCCGCACTGGGTGATCGACCCGGTCGACGGTACGACGAACTACGCGCACGGCATCGGCTGGTGCTCCTTCTCCCTGGGCCTGGCCGCCCCCGACGGCAGCCCCCTCCTGGGCGTCGTGGCCGACCCATGGCGCCGCGAGATCTTCACGGCGGCCCGCGGCAGGGGCGCCCAGCTGAACGGCGCCCCCACCCGCGCCGCCGACCACACCACCCTCACCGGCCATGTCTTCCTCACCGAGTGGGCCGCCCACGCGCATTGGCCCGGCATGGACGCCCTCCTCGCCGAACTCTCCGCCCGCCACTGCACCGTCCGCGTCATGGGCTCCACCGCCCTCTCCCTGGCCCAGGTCGCCGCGGGCCGCGCCTCCGCCACCGCGATCGGCGAGTTCCACCCCGTGGACAGCCTCCCCGCCCTGCTGATCGCCACGGAGGCGGGCGCGGTGGCGCTGCCGCAACTCCCGGCGTACGACGAGCCGTTGCTGCTGACCGCGCCCGGAGTGGCGGGCGAGGCGGAGGAGTTGTGGCGGGCGACCGTACGGCCTGAGTGATCGGCGGCCCGAGAACTCGCAAAGAATCTCGCACTCGCGGCAACCCTTCCCCCTCCGGCGGCGACAGAAGGGGTGGAAGCGGCCCGAGAGACGGCTGATGCGGCAGGAGCGGCACAGGAGCGGCATCCCATGCGGCAGAAGGCAACGCACGGCTGTCTGGGCGGGCCGCTTCCGCCCTCCAACCTCCGAACGAGAGCGACGACGTGAGCGAGAGAGCAGCTGTGCGCAGGTCACGGCGCAGGAAGACGAGCCGCCGCAGGGGAGTCCTGATCGGCGGCGTGGTCGTGGCGCTCGGCGCGGGCGCGGTCACCGGCGGTGTGCTGATGACGGCGTCGGCGTCGGGTCCCGGCGCCGGCACGTATCACCTGGTGAACGCCGCCGACAGCACCTGCGTGACCGTACCGTCGACCGCGGCCGGAACCCGGCTGGCGACGGCCGCGTGCGCGAACACCGGCTCCCAGCAGACTGCCCAGACCTGGCAACTGGCCGACAGCGACGGCGGATTCACCGTCAAGTCCTCGGACGGCGCGCTGTGCGCCGGGGTGAAGGGCGCATCGACGTCCGCCGGGAAGGCCGTACAACTGCAGGCGTGCGACGGCAGTGCCGCGCAGGTGTGGAAGCCGACGGCGGTCGGGGACGCGTACCACCTGGTCAACGCGAAGAGCGCCAAGTGCCTCAATGTGAAGGCCGGGCTGCTCCAGCAGAACTCGTGTGACAAGGCGACCACGAAGAGCTGGACGCTGGTGGGGGAGGGCGACGCGACGCCGACGAAGTCCGCGACGCCTTCGGCCTCTGCCACCAAGTCGCCCTCCCCGTCGCCGTCCGTCCCGGCGTCGGCCTCCGCGACCAAGTCGCCCTCGGCCACACCCTCCACGTCCGCCCCCGCGACCAAGACCCCCACCGCCGCCCCGGCCGCCACCAGCGGTACCGCCCTGGGCGCCTGGCCGACCCCCACCGGCAACAAGGCGGTGACGGCCACGATCGCGGTCTCCGGTACGTACGACGGTGGCCTCGCCCGCTTCTACGGCTCCGGCGGCCTCGGCGGCGACAGCCAGTCCGAGGGCCAGGACCCGCTCTTCGAACTCGCCGACGGCGCCGTCCTGAAGAACGTCGTCCTCGGCTCCCCGGCCGCCGACGGCGTTCACTGCCTGGGCAGTTGCACGCTGCAGAACGTGTGGTGGGAGGACGTCGGCGAGGACGCGGCCAGCTTCAAGGGCAAGTCGGCGTCGGCGAAGTACGTCGTCGACGGCGGCGGCGCGCGCAAGGCGGACGACAAGGTCCTCCAGTTCAACGGCGCGGGCACCCTCACCATCAAGAACTTCCAGGTCGAGAACTTCGGCAAGCTGGTCCGCTCCTGCGGCAACTGCTCCACCCAGTACCAGCGCCACATCGTCATCAGCAACATCAAGGCGACCGCCCCGGGCAAGGTGCTCGTCGGCATCAACGCCAACTTCGGCGACACCGCGAGCCTTTCGGGGGTGACGGTCGTCGGCGACAAGGACCTCACCATCTGCGAGCGCTTCAAGGGCAACGACTCCGGTGACGAGCCGACGTCGTTGGGGGCGGGCGCGGACGGTACGCACTGCAAGTACAGCGAGTCGGCCGTCGCGTACCAGTGATCCACTGAACCACTGCGAGTGGTGGGCCCCCGGGACGAGGGCTCACCACGACACGCTCAGGAGACGGGGCCTGAGCGGTACGTCGGCCCCCACCGCACGGTCACTGCGGTGGGGGCCGACGTGCGTGGTGACTCGCCTGGTCCCGGAACCTCTCATAACGTGGTGACTGGGCCCGATCCGTGCAGAGTCCGTACAACGGGGGTTAGAGATGCTCAAGGTCAGCATTGTGGTGCCCGTCTACAACGCGGGCGCCTACATCGAGCGTTGCGCCCCCTCCCTCTTAGGCCAGAGCCTCGGACCGGAGGCGTACGAGATCATCTACGTCGACGACGGCTCGACCGACGACTCGGCCGTGCGCCTCGAACGGCTGGCCGCGGCCTGGCCCCACGTCCGCGTGGTCCACCAGGAGAACTCCGGCTGGCCCGGCAGACCCCGCAACGTCGGTGTCCGTCTCGCGCGAGGGGAGTACGTCCAGTTCGTCGACCAGGACGACGAGCTGACCCCCGAGGCGCTCGAACGCCTCCACCGGCTCGCCGTCCGCAACGGTTCCGACATCGTCCTCGGCAAGGTCATCGGCACCATGCAGGGCCCGAGCAGCGTCTTCAAACGCACCGTCGAGCGGTGCAACGCGGCCGACGCCCCGCTCTTCGAGAGCATGACCCCGCACAAGATGTTCCGGCGCCGCTTCCTGCTCGACCACGGCATCGAGTTCCCCGAGGGCCGGGTACGCCTGGAGGACCAGGTCTTCATGGCCCGGGCCTACGTCCGCGCCAAGACGGTCTCCATCCTCGGCGACCACCCGTGCTACGTCTGGAACCGCCGCGACGACGGAGCCAACACCAGCGCCCGCGCCACCACTCCCGAGGATTACTACGGCCACCTCCGCTCCGTGGTGGAAGCCATCAGGGAGGGCACGGAACCGGGCCCGCTCCAGGACCATCTGCTCCGCCGTTCCTACCGGGTGGAACTCCTCCGCCCGGTGAGCGAGCCCCGCGCCCTGCAACGCACCGGAAAGGCCCTTGAGCGGTACTTCACCGCCGTACGCCGTATGGCTCTCGACTGCTACCCGCCGGGCGTCCGGCAGGGACTCCCGGCGATCACCCGCCTGAGAGCGACCCTCCTGGAGGAGGGCCTGCTGGAGTCCCTCGTCGAACTGGCCCGCCGGGTCCAGGACATCAGACCCCGGATCGCCGTCGACGCCATCCGCCGGGAGCGGGACCGCCTCCTCGTCACGACGACGATCGCCATGCTCCGCCCCGACGGCGAACCCCTCACCCTCGTGGAGCGCGACGGCCGCCTGCTCCTGGACCCCGACCTCCTGTACGGCATCAAGGGCGCCGAGGACTGGGAGGTGCCGGACCCCCTCGGATACGCCTACGGGGAACTGCGCCTCCACGACACGTCCCGCAACCTCTCGTGGTACCCGGACGCCGACCTCGCCGCCCGCATCGAGCCGCTGGGCGGCGGCCGGCACCGGGTGGTCGTCTCGGGCACGACCGCCCTGGACCCCTCGGCCCTGACCGGCGGCCGGTCCCTGCCCCCCGGAAACCACAACCTCTGGGCCTACGCCCAACTCCTCGGCGTGGGCCGCCACATGCGTGTGACGGCCCCGCTCTCCGGTGCGGGGGCCGGCCCGCACCTCCCCACGATGACCGTGGGCACCCCACCCCGCCTGGTCATCCCCAACTGGACCCCCCGGGAGTCCCAACTCCGCCTGTCCGTAGGCTCACCGGGCAAGACCACCGTCGCCCACCGCGCCCTCCTACGGACCACCACGTCCCCCACTCTCCGCCGCAGGGCCCACGCCCTCCTCCACCACCTCCCGCCGCCTCTGCGCCGCCACGTCACGACCCTCGTCCGCAGAGCCGACCCATGGACGCGACCGCCCGGCGCCGGACGTTGACGCCGCCCAACTAGGCGGCGTTCAACGCCTCCCACCGGTCGTCCCGGCGCCGCGATGCCGCCACCAACGGAGCGCCATGCCGCCGGTGAGGTGCAGCACCATCCCGACGACCAGCACGCCGGCGACCATCAACTCGCCTGTACCGCCCCGCTGCACGTCGAGGACTCCGGCGTAGACGATGAGAGCCATGAGGGCGTCGAAGACCACGACGTAGCACCATTCGGCGGCTGTGGGTCGGCCGGTCCCAAAGATCTTCGGCGGCGGGAGGCCGCGCCGCTCCCGGATGTCCCCGACCACCATCACCGTGAACACGCTCAAGAAGATCACGGCGAGCCAGACAGCCACCAAGCGCATCACAAGATCATCGAAGATCACCACCAGAACTGCCGAACCCACACCGGCTGTGCCCGTCCCCACCCGCATCCCGATCTCGCTGAGCAACAACATCGCTACCCACCCCCTCGCCGCCCGTGGGCCGTCAAGGCATGGATACCGCCTGGATACGGGGACCCCTCCCGAAGAGGGAGTCGCTCGGCCTACGCGTCGCGCCACCCCTGCCGAATGAGGCGGTTCACCGCTTCGTCGAGCATGGCTCTGCCCGCTCCGGGGTTCCACCAGAAGGACCAGTTGACGCTGATCGTCAGCTTGATGATTTCGTCGGTCGTCCGCTCGTCCAGCGTCGCCGTCTCCATGACTTGCTCATCCACGTAAGCCGATTCGGCGTCGGGCGGTGTCTGCGGCGTCTTCAGGAACCAGTTCCATCGCGGCGGCTTGCCGGCACCGCCGAGCGGCACGCCGAACTCCTCGTCCACCCACTGTCGGGTCACGCCGAACGTCATGGGTCTGATGAGCCCCTCACACAGCGAGGTCAGTGCTCGGACCGCACAGTGAGCGGTGACGCGCTCCCACTCGAGCGGATTCCGGTCGGACGCGGAATCCCACTCAAATCCGCGCTCCAGCACGATCGTTCTGCTGTCCTTGAAGATGTAGTGCTCGGTGAGTTCCGGCCGCATCAGTCGCCTTCCTGTGGACGGGTGGGCATGGAAAGCGAGTTGCCGGTCAACCGGGGTGTTGTGTTGTCCAGTCGAGTCGAAGAGAGCGAACCGCCGCACAGCACGCGACCCCACCGAGGAGTCCACCACCGTGACAGCTTCCGGACGATCCTTCCCCCGCATCCTGCGTCTCGCGCTCAGCGACATCGTCGCCCGCCTCTACCTCGCCCTCTGTGCCGTCCTGCTCGTGGGGGCGCTCGCGGTGACCGTCGCCGACAGCTCGGACGAGTCCATGGCAGGTGTCATACCGCTGCTCGCCACCGCCCCGGTCAGCCTGGTGCTGCTCGCGCTGCCGGACAACGGCGCGATGCTCGTCGTCGCCGTCGTGATCGGGGCGATCGTCAACGCCACGATCATCGGCTGCTGCGCCCGCGCCCTGCGCCGCGGCGGCGGCAGCACGGACATGGCGTCCTGAAACACTTCACCCGTGCGATACGGCCACCCCGCGCCCGGCGAGTTCGTCCACGACGGCGTCGTACACCCCTCTCCGCCTGTGTAGTCCTCCCGGCATCGTGAGCCGCTCCAGGGCCGGCAGTTCGAGCAGGATCTCGAAGTTCTCCGGGCCGGAGACGGTGTTGAAGCTGAGGTGGGTGAGGGCGGGGAGGGTGGTCAGGGCGCTCAAGTCCTGAAGCGTTTTCATGGAGTTGAGGTGGAGCGTGCGGATGCCGTCATGGCCGGTGAGGGGTGACAGGTCCTTCCAGTCCAGGAAGGCGAGGGAGAGCTCGCCGGGCGAGCCGACGGGGAGTTCCTCGACATCGACGCACCGGTGGATCAGCAGCTTGCGCAGGTCGGGGCACTGCTCCAGGGCGCGGAGGGACGTCAGTCCATCCACTCCGTAGAGCGCCACCTCGACCAGCGGGGTCCCGGCCACGGGGTCGATGCTTTCCAACGTGCCGCTGACCACCACGAGTTTCCTCAGCGAGGGGAGATTGCCGAGGCCTCCGAGGCCGGTCATGGAGCGGCAGTTGAACTCCACCTCCCGTAGGGCGGGCAGGCCGGTGAGGCTGCCCGGTGTCCGCAGGTTCTCGCACACACCGACCGTCAACTTGGCCAACTGGCCATGCTCTCCCAGTGTTTCGAGATCGGTCAGTCCCGGGCAGTGCCATATGTCCAGCCGCCGCAGTCCCGGGACGGCGTCGAACAGTGAGAGATCCCGGAGCTGCTCAAGCCCGTGCAGTTTCAGGTGGCTGAGTGACGGAAGGGAGCTCAGCTCGGCGTAGTCCTCCAGCGCGGGGCAGACGGTGACACTGAACGTCGTCAGGGTGCCCAGCGCTCCGACGCCGCGCACGGACGTCAGCCGCTCGCATTGCTTGATCTTCAGCTCGGTCAGGCCGGCCAGCGGCGACAGCCCGACCAGGTCCCGCAGTTCGGGGCACTTCGCGATGGTGAGCTGGGTCAGCCGGGGATGGGCGCCGAGGCCCTGCAGGGTGCTGAGCCGGGGGCAGTTGTCGAGGACCAGGTCGGTCAGCGCCGTCAGGGCGTCGATGCCGGTCAGGCCGCGCAGTTGTGCGCAGTCCCGCAGGTCCAGGTGGGCGAGGGCGGGGAGATCCCGTACGCCCGCCAGGTCGCGGATACCCGTGTGGCCCAGGTCGAGACGGGTGAGCCGCTGCAGCCCGGACAGCTGCCGCGCGTCCTTGAAGGCACGGCACGCGCGCAGCGACAGGCTCTCCAGCACGGGGAACGCCGGGCCGAAGCCGTCGTCCGAGGACAGCCTGGACACCTTGGTCACGCTCAGGTCCAGCTCACGCAGCCGCCCGAGCGTCAGCAGCGGCGCGAAGTCCGTCACGCCCCGGCACCGGTGCAGGTTGAGCCGGACCAGCTCGGTGAGCCGACCGAGCGGCGTCAGATCCTCGATGCCCGAGCAGCCGTTCAGATCGAGCTCGGTCAGCCCGCTCAGCGCTCCGACCTCGGTGAGGTCCGTGATCTCCTTGCAGCGGAAGACGTGGAGCGTACGGAGCATGGTCAGATGCCGCAGGCCCAGCAGCGAACTGCGCCGCTGCAACCGCAGTTCCGTCCGTCCTTCGCGGTGGAACGCGGGCGCGAGCAGCGCGGCACAGAACGCGTCCGGGTCGGCGGCCCCCTCCCACAGCCGCAGCAGCATCTCGGAGGACAGGTCCGCCGTAGGGGCGTACCGGACGGCGAGTTCGAGCGCCTCCCCGTCGTCGACGACGAGGACGAGTTCCCGTACCGCCTTGCGCGCCTGAACCGGTGTGGCCGTCTCCACGCCCGCGCGTAATTCGTCCAGCCGACCTGCGGTGTTGCCCTTGCCTGAAGTCATGAAGGAACGCTAGCGGACGGGTCTGACAACGCCGCTGCGAGCAAGGCGACTTGATGCCGTACGACGCTCGCGCGCCGGAGGTGAAACTTTTCTGCACGATCATGTGCGGACGGGGAAGGTGCACCGGCATGAGCTTCACGAATATGCCACCTTTCATACCCGGCCTTGAACTCTCCCGTCGCTTCTACACAGATGCCGTACGCCCCCTCCTAGAGGAAGCCGCCCCCGGAATCCCGCACTCCGCAGCCCGTATCGGCAGCGGATCGGAAGTGCTCGGCTTCGACACCCCCCGCTCGGCCGTCCACGAATGGGGCCCGCGTCTGCAGCTCTTCCTCCGTAGAAGTGACGTCTCCCGGCACGGCGGCCGCATCAGACACGTACTGACCGAACACCTTCCGAAGACCTTCGAGGGCTACCCCACCCACTTCGCCCCCACCGGCGAGGGTGACACCCGCGTCATGCGGGCCACCGACGGGCCGGTCCACCACCGCATCGAGGTCACCCATCGCGCAGCCTGGTTCACCGACGAACTCGGCTTCGACCCGTGGCAGGGCGTCACCCCCGCGGACTGGCTGGCCACCCCCACCCAGCTCCTCGCCGAGGTCACCGCCGGCGCCGTGTTCCACGACGGCCTCCATGAACTCGGCCCCTTACGCCACACCCTCCGCTGGTACCCGCACGACGTCTGGCTCCACGTCCTGGCCTGCCAATGGCAGCGCATCTCCCAGGAAGAGGCCTTCGTCGGCCGCTGCGGCGAAGTCGGCGACGAACTCGGTTCCGCCGTCGTCGCCGCCCGCCTCGTCCGTGACCTGATGCGGCTCTGCCTCCTCATGGACCGCCGCTACCCGCCGTACGCCAAATGGCTCGGCAGCGCCTTCGCGCGCACCCACGCGTCCCCCCGTCTCACCCCCGTCCTGACCGCCGTCCTCGCGGCCACGGACTGGCACACCCGCGAACGGCACCTCGCGCAGGCTTACGAGATCGTCGCCGGCATCCACAACCAGCTCGACCTCACCCACCGCGTGGACCCGACCACCCGCCCGTACCACTCCCGCCCCTTCCAGGTCCTGCACGCCGAACGCTTCACTCGCGCCCTGAGCGCCCGCATCACCGACCCCACCCTCCGGGACCTGCCGGCCGTCGGATCGGCGGACCAGTTCATGGACAGCACGGACGTCCTCACGCGACCGGAACTGACGCGGGCGGTGAGCGATGTGATGAGGAAGCCGCGGTGAGCGCGATGAAGGGTGAGTGGTGAAGGGTGAGTGGTGAAGGGTGAGGGGTGAAGGGTGAGGGGGTATCAGCCAGGGCCCTGGAAGGGGCCGATGTAGCCGGTTTGGGCGTGTCCCGTGCCCCGGATGGCAGCTCCGCGCCCCGGATGGCAGCTCCGAAGAGCGCCGTGGGAGATATCGGATTAGCCTCCGATACGAGCGCAAAGTGGATCTTTTGATGGTGCGCTCTACTCACGCAAGGAGGAGACATGCGCAAGCTTCAGAAGGCCGCTGTTGCGGCCGCCATGATTGGGACGTTCAGCTGCATAGCCACCGGCACCGCGACCGCCCAGAGCGCGCCCGTCATGTACGGCGGCGGAGGCTGCAAGTCTCACGACTTGAACGTCGGCCTCCTTGGCCAGGTCGGCCTCCTCAACGGCCTCCTGGGCAACGCGATCAACGGCGAAGGCAACGCGGGCGGGCAACACCAGCACGTCGGCTCCAGCTGCGGCCACGGCCACTAGCGGAGATCCGAGACTGGTAGCTCACCGCAATGGGTCTCGGCACCCGGGCCACAAGCCCGGGGCCGGGGCCCTTGCTTCTGTCTCCGTCGCGGCTCGGCTGGCTGGACGCGCTGCGCGGCATCGCGGCACTGGTCGTGGTGTTCGACCACTCCTCGTACTCCTTCATGGCGGAGTTCCGACGGGAGTTGATGCCGGAGTTCAACACCAGCCCCCACGGCATCCCGGTGTTCTTCCTGGTGAGCGGCTACATCATCCCCGCATCGCTGGAACGCCGGGGCTGCGTACGGACGTTCTGGATCTCTCACCCTGTTCCAGGAGCTGTTGGGCACACCCAATCTCCTGCTCGTCCTCTGGACACTCTCCTACGAGATGGCCTTCTACCTCCTGACGTACCGCTATATCGAGGCGCCGGCCCAGAGCTGGGGCAGTGGTCGGGCCCGCGGAACCATTGTCCACAGCCCGGCGTCCTGCCTGGTACTCATGATCGGCTGGGGGGTGCGCTGTGGAGTGTCGGCCGTCCCTTGTTTGGTTCAACCGGCTTTCGGGACGCTCGTGACGTCTCGTGCGACGGCCACGAAGTTCGCGGTGACGGGTGAGACGCCGTGGCGCGGGACCGCCAGGGCGAGTTCGGTCGGTGATGTGGTGGGGACCAGGCGGGCGAATACCGCGCCCAGGCCGGTCAGGGCCCCGACCGAGCCCGGGACGATGCTGACGCCGCAGCCGGCCGCCACCAGGCCGACGATCGTCTGCATCTGTATCGCCTCCTGCACCACCCTCGGCTCGAAGCCGCCCGCGTGCCGACACAGGGTGGTGATCCGGTCGTAGAGGCCCACACCCAGGTGCCGGGGAAAGCGCACGAAAGGCTCGTCGGCCAGCGAGCGGATATGCAGGCGCTGTCGGTCGGCCAGCCTGTGGTCGCTGGGCAGCACGACGAGCAGCGGTTCACGGGAGACGGGAAGGAGGGCGAACTCCGCGTCGGCGGGTGAGGGGAGCGGCGGACGGACGAAGCCGACGTCGAGCGAGTGTGCGCGCAGCCGCTCGATCTGAGTGGCCGTGGGGAGCTCGCTGAAGCGTACGACCACGTCCGGGTAGCGAGTGCGGTAGGCGCGCAGTACGGCGGGCAACGGGTGCAGCGCGGCGGACCCGACCATGCCGACGGAGAGCTCGCCGATGTCGCCGCGCCCGGCGGAACGCGCACGGGTCTCCGCCCGCGCTGCCAGAGCCAGCGCGCCGCGCGCCTCGGCGACGAAGAGCTCCCCGGCCGTGGTCAGCCGCACGTGGCGGGTGTCCCGGTCGAACAGCGAGACGCCCAGCTCGCGCTCCAACGCCTTGATGGTCTGGCTCAACGGCGGCTGTGCGATGCCCAGTTCGGCGGCTGCGCGGCCGAAGTGGAGATGGTCGGCGACAGCTACGGCTGCCCGTAAATGTCTCAGTTCCACGCGGCCCACGATATGCACCGCGTATTACTGGCGGTCAATTGCGCTATGGATACGCAAGAAAGCCTCCGTATCCGACAACCTGGCGCAACAGTGCCGTCTGCAGTCGGGAAGGAGCGAGGGACGTTATGTGCGCGGAGCAGAGGGATGGGGTCTCGTCGGCGCCGAGTCGTCGACGTGTGCTGAAGCTTGCCGGTGCGGCGGCGGCCGGCAGTACGGGAGTCGCAGCGGCCGGTGGGACGGCTGGTGGGACGGCTGAGGCGGCCGAGGTACGGGCCGCCGCTCACCCCGTACGGCCCTCCGGCGGCGTGCGGCGCGTGGTGCTGTTCCACATCGACAGCCTGCACCACGAGGCATCCCGGCACCTCGGCCTGGAGAATGTCCAGCGTCTGGCGGAGCGGGGCACCCAGGTGAAGGAGTCCCTGGTCATCTCGCCCTGGCACCCCACCGTCAGCGGCTATCTGCCGCTCTCCACCACGTCCTTCCCGAACCCGACCACTTTCGCAGGCTCACTCTTCCTCCGCCCCTCGCATGAGCAGCGCTATCTCCAGCACGGCTTCGGCGGATTCACGGCGCACATCGCCAACAGCGAGGCGTACCGCTCCCTCAACCCCGGCTTCGACTTCACCCGCCTCAACGGCGACGACAGCGACGAGGACAACGTACGCCTCGGCCTGCGTCTGCTGCGCGAGCACGACGACCTCACCTTCATGCGGCTGCTGCTCCAGGACGCCAACACGGCCAGCCAGGAGGTTGCCAACGCCCCGGCCGGCGAGCCCTGGGCGCGCGACATCTACGCCAAGGGATCTCCGTACCCCGCGGTGGTCCGCCGAGCAGACGCCCTGCTCGGTACGTTCCTCGATGGCCTGGAGCGGCTCGGCATGACGCACGACACGCTGCTCGTCCTGCTCTCCGACGGCCAGTCACGGTTCGGCTGGCACCCCGTCCAGGCTGAGGACTCCTGGCGCACCCCGCTCATCCTCGCGGGTCCCGGGGCGGCGAAGGGCAGGACCATCCCGTACGCCGAGAACATCGACATCGCCCCCACCGTGGCGGCTCTAGCGCAGGTCCCCGCGCCCAGCGACGACGGCGGCTCCGGGCGCGTGCTGGACGAGATACGGACGGACGACCGCTCGGGCGCCGCGCCCCGGGGGCGCGGGGCGCCCCGTCGCGTCGAGCGGATCAACCGGCAGATCGCCGAGTACCTCCGCCTGGAGGGCTGGCTGCGCGCCCACGCCCGCGACTACCCGTACCTGGACGTCCGCCTGATGCGCGCCAGCAACGGCTCGCTGTCCGACGCGCAGTTCTGGGGCCTCGACCGGATCGACGAGTGGCCCCAGGCCGAGTCGATCGACCGGATGATCGAGGACAACGACTCCGTACTCGACACCCTGCGCCAGGCCCTCCACGACTCCGGCGCCCCCGCGCTGTCCTGAGTCGTTGTTGCTGTCGATGAGTTTCTCCGTGATCCGCAGTCAGAGTTCATGGTTGGTGCGCTGCAACCGCGAGTGTGGGCGTAGCGTGCTCCAACCGAACCTGCTGAGAACCGGACACGAGACACCGAGGAACCCTCATGCGTACCTTGATCAGCACCGCGTTCATCTCGCTCGACGGCGTCATGGAAGCCCCGGGCGGCGAGCCCGGCTACCGCAACTCGGGGTGGACCTTCAAGGACGTCGAGTTCCTCCCCGAGGCATACGAGCTCAAGGGCCGGGAGCAGAAGGAAGCCGCCGCGCTGCTGCTGGGCCGGACCAGCTACGAGGCGTTCAGCCCGGTGTGGCCCGACATGGAGGACTTCCCCGACTACAAGGTGATGCCGAAGTACGTCGTCTCCACCACCCTCACCGAGGACGACCTGGTGTCGAACTGGGGCGAGACCACGATCCTGCGCTCGCTCGACGAAGTCGCCGCGCTGAAGGAGACCGAAGGCGGCCCGATCATCGTCCACGGCAGCGCCACCCTCAACCACGCCCTTTCGGACGCCGGTCTGATCGACCGCTACCACCTGCTCGTCTTCCCGCTCCTGCTCGGCGCGGGCAAGCGGCTCTTCAGCGCCACGGACAAGGACACCCAGAAGCTGAAGCTCGTCGAGCACGAGGTCTACGCCAACGGTCTGCAGAAGAACGTCTTCGACGTGGTCCGCTGACAAGGCCGTCGAAGTGGCGGGAGCCCTCGACCCGTGCGGCGATGACTTCCGGGGTCTCGCTATGGTGCACCGATGACGTCGATCAAGCAGTTCCAGGTCACCTTCGACTGCGCAGAACCTGAGCGCGTCGCTCGTTTCTGGTGCGAGGTGTTGGGGTACGTCGTACCGCCGCCACCGAAGGGGTTCGCTTCTTGGGACGATTTCGATCGCTCCCTGCCGCCTGAGCGTCAGGGTTCAGCGTTCGCGTGCATTGATCCCTCAGGCGTGGGCCCGCGACTCTTCTTCCAGCGCGTTCCCGAAGGCAAGGTCGTCAAGAATCGGGTGCATCTCGACGTGCGGGTGGGCACCGGGCTCGTGGGTGAAGAGCGCCTCGCCGTGCTCGAAGCCGAGTGCGCACGACTGATCGCGCTCGGCGCGGTACGCGTGCAACTACTGCGTGCCGATGGCTTCAACGAGTCCTGCATCGCGATGCAGGACATCGAGGGCAACGAGTTCTGTCTCGACTGAGGCTGCGCCGGGGTGCATGGGTTCTTCCTCCTCCGGGCATTCCAAGCGGGATGAGTCGGAGGAGGGGGGGCCCGGAATGGACGGGGAGACGGTTATCGCGGCGTGTGCCGTCGCGATCGCCGTGGCATCGTTCGCCGTCTCGGTCTACGAGGTACGCGCGACACGACAGCACAACCGCCACTCGGTGCGGCCCATACTCCAGCTGCAACGAAGGATGTCCAAGGGGGAGAAAGCGGGGATCAGGCTCATCAACGCCGGCCTCGGCCCGGCCGTCGTCCTCAGCACATCCCTGACGGTGGACGGCGAAGTGGTCGGCGTGTGGAACAAGCCCGGCGCGGACAGGGCGCGCGAAGGCCTTGTCGCCTGGCCCTACGCCGTGACGTTCACCGAGTCGCAGACCATTGCCACCGACTATGAGGAGTTCTTGCTGAGCGTGGAACCGTACGAGCCACACGCTCATGCCGAGTTCATAGACCTCATAACTCGGCGCCTGCACCTGGAGATCCGCTACGAGTCTCTCTACGGCGGAGAGAACTTCCAGGTGACCCTGCGGCCCCGCACGGAGGGTTGACGGGCGGCCGACTGCACACGCTGTCGAGCTCGACCAGGACGAGGGCGGCACAGGCCCATACTCTGAGCCCCGTCCGCACGATCTGGGAGCGTCATGACAAGTAGGTTCACCGAGTTGGCCGTTGACTGCCACGATCCGGAGAGACTCGCGGCCTTCTGGTGCGAGGTCCTGGACTTCAAGGTGATCGACCGGAGCGAGGGCAAGGTCGAGATCGGCTCCTGGGCGCCGACCGTCGAGGAGGTCCGGGCTCGCCAGATGCCGCCCGCCCTGCTGTTCGTCCAGGTGCCCGAGGGCAAGACCGTGAAGAACCGGCTTCACCTCGACGTCAGCCCGATCGACGGCAGCACCGAGGACGAGGTGACCAGATTGCTCGGCCTCGGCGCCACCCACGCGGATGTGGGCCAGGGCCCAGATGCGACCTGGGTGGTCATGGCAGACCCCGAGGGCAACGAGTTCTGCGTCCTGCGCACCCTGGCACCGCAGAACTAGGCAGAACTAGGCAGAACTAGGCCACCACTGTGGCGTACCCGGCGACGAAGTCGCGCATCACCGCGGCACATTCGGGTGCGTGGGTCTCCAGCAGCATGTGGCCGGCGTCATAGACATGCATCTCCAGTCGGTCCAGCACCCGGGCATAGCCCATGATCTCGGCCAGGTCGAAGTACGGGTCGTGACGGCCCCAGAGGAGTAGGCACGGAGGCTGGTGGGTTCGGTGGTAGTCGGCCAGTTCGCCGAAGCGGCTTACGTGGTTGCCGTAGTCGCCGAAGAGTTGGAACTGTGCCTCGATGTTGCCGGGCCGTGAGAGCCGCGCCCAATCCAGGTGCCACGACTCGGGCGGCGCGAGTTCGCGCAGCCGGTCCGGCAGTCCGCCCGCGTACTCGTCACGGACGCCTTCGAAGTTCAGCCACTCGGGCAACCGGGCACGGTTGGCCTCCGTGGGGTCGGCCCAGTAGGCCTTGGCGGTGTCCCATTGGCTCCCGAGGCCGTCGTCGTGGGCGTTGCCGTTCTGCACGATGAGTCCGAGGACGCGGTCGGGACGGCGGGTGGCGAGGTGGTAGCCGACGGGGGCGCCGAAGTCGTGCAGGTAGACGAAGAACTCGCCCACACCGATCCGCTCCAGAAACGCCTCGACAGTGTCGGCCAGGTTGGTGAAGGTGTACGCGTACTCGTCGGTGCCGGGCGCGGCGGAGAAGCCGAAGCCCGGCAGGTCGGGGGCGACGACCCGGCTCACCTCGGCCAGCGGTGAGAGCACCTGCCGGAAGATGTGCGAGGAGCTCGGGAAGCCGTGCAGTAGCAGCACGCATGGCTTGTCCGCCGCCCCGGCCTCGCGGTAGAAGATCTCGAGGCCGCCCACGTCGATGCTGCGGTGGCGTGGCTTTTGGATCACATCCATCCGGGGTCTCCTTGGCCGGTTTGCGTAGTGACGATGCCGGGAGCCCCGTTCTGGAACCCTGGCGAATTCCCGGGGCCCGTGGTGCATGTCCAGCCTACGAGGTACCCCGTCGACCTCGATGATCACCGACTCGCGCCCCACCGTCCCGGAACCAGGCGCAGGAGGTTTGGGCCGGCATGTCGGAAGCGGCCAGTAGCCTCAGCAACCATGGGCATTCAGATCGATGTGGTGGTCGGCCACCCGAACGATGACGGCGCTGCGCGGTGAGTTCACCGACGCGGTGATGATGCGCGACTACGACCGTGCCGCGTCGCTGTTCACATCGGACGGCGTGTGGCGGATGCCCGACATCCCCGCCGAGATGTCCGGCCAGGAGCAGATCCGCGCCTGGGGCCGACGGGTGCCGGATTTCGTGGACTTCCTGGTGCAGAACACGCATCCGGGCCTGATCCGGCTCGACGGCGACACCGCGTCCGGCCGTACGTACATGTCCGAGGTCGGGCGCGGCCGCGACGGCCGGTCCGGGGTGAACTACGCCATCTACCACGACCGCTACCAGCGCACCTCGGACGGCTGGAAGTTCACCGAGCGCGTCTACGAGATCCGGTACCTCGATGAGAGTCCCCTGACGGGCTTCGCGCCCCCGCGCGGCGCGGGGGCTGCGACGGCTGCTGGTCAGCAACGAAGTGTCAGTACTGCCTCCTAATATCCGCACCATGCGTAGGTTCTTCATGGCGGGCGGGCGCAAGCTCTCGTATCTGGACTTCGGCGGCCCGGGAAGGCCGCTTCTGGCCCTGCACGGGCATTACAACGAAGCTTCGGCGTTCGCGCCGTTGGCTGCGGCACTCACCCCACGGTGGAGAGTGATCGCGCTCGATCAACGCGGGCATGGAGAGTCCGACCGGGCTCCCAGTTACGAGCGGGACGAGTACGTGGCCGATGTGGCTGCCTTTCACCGGCATCTGGAAGTCGGCCCTGTGCCGGTGCTGGGCCACTCACTGGGCGGAGTGAACGCCTACCAGTTCGCGGCCCGGCACGCGGACAAGGTCAGCGCGTTGATCGTCGAGGACATCGGTGCGGTCGTGGACTGCGACTGGTCGTTCACCACACGCCTTCCCGGTGTCACGCCGTCCCGGGAAGCGCTGGTCGCGGCTCTGGGCACGACGGCGCCCTACCTGGAGTGTTCCTTCCGGCAGACAGCCCAGGGCTGGGGGTTCTCATTCGACATCGCTGACACCGTGGCGTCCCAGAAGGCTCTCAACGGTGATCACTGGGACGACTGGATATCGGTGTCCTGCCCCACGCTGCTGGTCCATGGAACACGCAGCGACGAATTGGCGGTCGATCACGCCAAAGACATGGTCGCCCGCTGTGCCGGCAGAGTCCGCCTTGCCGAGCTGCCCGCCGGTCACGTCGTGCATCACGATGTTCCAGCGCGGTTCGCCGATGCGGTCACCGTCTTTCTCTCCGAACCCAGTTGAGCCACGGTCCCTCAGGCTGTCAGGCGATATCCGTCCTGGTGATGGTCTGGTCCTCATGGGTTCGGTGGTGTTCGGGGGGGCAGGTGATAACGCCAGTACGCCGGGAAGTCGCCGTTGCTGACGAGTGCATCCCCATCACCGAACCAGCACCCGGCGCCGTGGCCTCATCCGCCTGACCAGCGAGTTGCGATTACCGGACAGGACACGGCAGTTCGGTCTTCGAGTGGTTCGGGGAGCATGTCACCACCGCCAGCGACAGATACGAGGGGCGTTCGAGATAGAAGCCGAGCGATACGTCAGCGCCCGCATCGAGCCTCTCGGCAGCGGAGTCGACCAGCCGTGCCAGGTGGGTGACCTCGCGATCCCTCTCCGAGGCGAACCGAGGCGCGCACTCGGCCAGTTGCTCCCCGAGCCAGGCCGCGGCTTCCTTGGCCTGGTCCCATGTGCCACGAATCAGGGCACGCGGTTTGACGAGCCAGTACGCCGTTTCCAGAGGCGGAAGATCCGTGGTCCGGAACTCCGCCGCCACCTCCCGGTAGCGCTGGATCAGCTCGGGCCTGCTTCCGGCCGGGGGCGGCTCAGGGTGTGGGGGCCGTCGTAGGGCTTCGTTGTCGAAGCGCTCTTTCGGGCCGGTCCAGAGGTAGCCGTGATGGTGCACCGCTCGTACCTGTTCGGTGTCGAAGGTCGAAAGAGTCTCGAAGGTCCAAGGACTGGCCGGCCCCGACCCGACGGAGGACTCGGGCGGGGCCGACCGAAGAGGGGAGGGTCAGACGGACAGGCCAAACCGCGCCGGGTCGATCCCGGCCGCCGTCAATTCCTCCGTGGTGAACCGCAAGGGCTCCGTGTCCGGCCGCTTGCTGTCACCCAGGGCCCAGGCGTTGTCGCCGATCCGGGCCAGGGTGACGCAGCCTTCCGTGCAGGGGCCTCCGCAGGCCTTCACGAAGGAAGCCCCGTTGATGTCGAGTCCGTACAGGTTGGTTCCGTCCAGCATTTGCTCCACCTTCCTGTTCAGCTGTCGCGGCCGTGGGTGACCGCCGCCGCCCTTGGTGGGCGGGAGTCTGATTTCGTGGCGGCCAAACTCAGGCGTTGGCGCGCTGTGCGAGCTCGCGTCGGCCCGCGGCGACGAGCGAGCGCACGGCCGCCGGGCGGCAGAGATCGCCATCGCGTCGCGGTGGCACCACCCAGTAGGTTCCGGGCGGCTTCCGGCGGTCGATCCGTGGGACGCCGAGATACGTGCCTTTGCCGAGGCACGGCGCATCCTCGTCCTGCTCCAATTGCTGGATCACGCCTGCGCCCCAGTTGATGAGGGCGTAGTAGGTGGCACCCGCCGTGCGGTGGTCGTGGATGACGGGACCACTCAGCCATTCCTGAATGGCGGCGGCGACGGGGGCGGGTTCCTCATATCCGACGGCAGCCTGCACGAGTTCGCAGGGCAATCGGACTGCTGCAAAGAGACCGCCGAGTGGGAGGAGCGCCACGCCCTGGTGCGACCACTCTGCGTGTGCCTGCGGCGGTACCGGATGAGCGCGGGCAAGCCACTCTGTGATCAGTCTGTCCATGTCGGCTGGCGTCAGCACCGTAGCCCCCTAGGTCGAATGTGCTGGTCACGCCTATGAGGAAACCCGAAGTGGCCTGTTGGCCATCAGGACAGATCCTGGGGAGTTACTCGCAGCCGACCGGACAGTTTCACCGAGTGGCGGAGGCCGCTAGGACTACCGTCGAGGGACCACGTGCGCGAGGGGGCAGAAGTGGGCAACAAGAGAAACGCCAGGCTCGAAGCCCTGTTAACCGAGTTCGGCTACACCCATCAGCAGCTTGCGGACGCGGTGAACAGCGCGGCGGAGGACCTCTTCGACACGCCCGCCAACTGCACTGACCGCCACGTGCGCCGCTGGATTGCAGGCGACGTGCAGTGGCCCTGGCCGCGCTACCTCCTCCCGCTCCAGCACATCTTCGGCCGCAGCCCCGAGGCCATGGGCTTCATCCCGCGCAGCTCTTCACACGTCCCGCCTGCGCCTCGGCGGCCGGATCCCGCGAAAGGTCGACACACCGTACGACGGCGGGAGTTCATCGCCGTTGGTCTTGTCGCGGCACTTGGTCTGGACGCCATTCCCTCGGTCGGCCGCCTTGGCACCAGCGACGTTGAGCGCTTTCGAGCCATCGTTCCGGCCCTGTACAAGTACGACCACTCTTTGGGCGGTGGCGCCCTGCACGAGGTCGCTACCGAAGCCCTGCGCCGCGTTCAGAACGCTGTCAATCACTGCACTTATGGCGAGCGCATCGAGCGTCTCCTGTACTCCGCGATGGGAGATCTGGCCGCTTCCGCCGGATGGTTCGCGTATGACGCCGGACGGCAGGAAGCCGCGACCGGTCTGTACAACGAAGCCCTCCAGGCCGGCATGCTCTCCGGGGACGGAATGCTGCAGGCCCGTGTCTGGTCAAACCTCGCGATGCAGGCTCGCCTCCTCAATCGCGACAGGGAGGCCCTACGAATTGGTCGTGCCGCCGTCGAAACGCGCCAGGCGAAGAGCGACCCGTGGCTGATGGCATTGCTCCACTGCCGTCAGGCCGTCGGACACGCGCGCACCGGAGACCGCACTCGCGCCCAGCGATCCCTGTCCCGCGCTGAGACGGCCTACGATCGAACCCAAGGCCAGCCCGTAGCATGGCTGTCCTTCCTCACCTCAGCGGAGCTGACAGGCCTGGCAGGCGCCGCGCATCAGGCCCTGGGACAGCACCGGCGGGCCGAGCAACTCACCGCGTCCGCCCTCGACATGCTTGAACCGCGCTTCGAGCGGAATCGGGTCTACTACACCGCTCAACACGCTCAAGCCCTCATCAGCAACGGAGATGTTGAGCGCGCCGCAGCCCAAGCCGGTGAAGCCGTCGCACTGGCGGGACGAGTTCAAAGCGAGCGCATCCGAAACAAGCTCGGCGACCTGCGACAGCATCTTCAGCGATACGCGTACGTTCCGGCGGCAGCGGACTTCCTGGAGCAAACGCGAGAGACGGGAGCGTGAAAATGGACGGGCTTCGACTGGAACGCAGGGACGCGGCCGGTCTGGGCGACATCCGACAGCAACTCCTCGACGTGTACGCGGAGATCTACGCGGACCGGTTGAGCGAGGACTTCCACAGCGTCGAGAGGTTCAACGAACGGCTGGGCTGGAACACCGAAGTTCCCGGCTTCGCCGCCGTCGTCGGCTATCTCGACGACACCCCGATCGGCTATGCGTATGGCTGCACGCTCCAGGAGACGACGCGTTGGTGGAACGGCCTCAAAACACCGGTCCCGGCAGACGCAACCAGGGAGACTGGCGCCCGCACCTTCGCTCTCTCGGAACTCATGGTCGTCGAGAAGGCCCGCGGAACGGGCGTCGCCCGACACATCCACGATGAGTTGCTACGCGACCGGCCAGAGGAACGCGTGACGCTCCTGGTCGAGCGGGATCATCCCAAGGTCCGGGCGTTGTACGAGTCATGGGGATACGAGTGGTTCGGAGAAGTGCTTCCCTTCCCCGACGCGCCTTTGTACGACGCCTTGTTTCTCCGACGCGGAACTGGACGAGCAGGTCAGCACATGTCGAGTCCGTGAGGGCGGTGTGTTGCTATGGGAGTTGCCGCAGTGATCTCGTCTCCGGCGGAATCGGCGCCTGACGCGAGTGATCTCGCCGCCTGTCGCTGACCGCTCTCCGACGCATAGCCTGAGGCTCGAGAGCAGGGTCGGGACCTGGAGCCAGTAGCCGTTCACGTCAGGGAGCAAGAGCAGAAGAGGGCCTCGGTGCGCAAACGGCTCCGGAGGGCCCTTCGGTCCCAGGCGTCTACGCAGGTCACAGGCTCCCGGCTGATCGAAGCAGACTGATCACCGCCTGCGGAGTTCGATCCGCCTCGGCCTTGACTGGGCCCAGCTGCGCGCACCGGAGCCGGGCCCGGTTCGCAGGCGGAACGGGCCCGGCAGCTGGTCCGGGACACGGCAGTTGACGTCACCGAGGGCGAGGACCGTCTGTAACCGCCCAAGGCTGCGGCTGTGCATGGTCGTTGATGTCAGCGGAACAGTTCTGGCACAGGGCAGATCTCCAAGGGCTCGTCCGCTCGATCCGCCCATCTCCACCAGACATGTCGACTGGCACACCTCCACAGAGATCGGCAGGCACGCCGGCCGTCGTCCTCGCGCTTGGAGAGCACGAGTCCACCAGAGCTCATCGGCTGGCCGCACTCAGGACAGACCGGGACATCGCTGATCACCTGGCGCACCCTAACGGAACGCGACTGTCGATCTGCGCCGAACTGCAGCCCGACCTCTTCGTCCCGAAGCAATCTTGGTAGTGATCAGACCAGTGAGGCACGGGGCGCTGACCTGCTCCGGCTGTCCCTGAACGTGCGTGGACGTGGGCTGGTGTACGCGATCGTTGTCACTCACTTAGACACGCAGTTCTGGAGCGCCGTGGGGTGCCGGAGCTCCAGACCGAAGCGTAGCTGCCGTGATCGCGCACAAAGGACACATGCATCAGCCGGACAAATACTCCATCACTGCGGCAGTTGCGATGTTCATCATTTGGCGCGACCGTACCGGGCCGACCCATTTTGCTTGCTGAAAATCAGTCTCGGAGGCCGCGAGGATCTTTCCCACCGTATCGAAGCCAAGGTCCTTGAGCCGCCCCCGAGCGAAAGCAGTCATATCCAACTCGTCAACGGTTCGACCGAGCTGCGATTTGATGAACTCTTGCCGTTCCTCGTCCATCTTTTCGACATCAAGTCGAGCGATGCTCTCATAGAGCTCGTGATTGGCCCCAAATTCGACCATTCGCTTAATAGATATGTTCCCTCGCAACCAGTTCGTTGCCGTGACCGGATCTGCTTCGGGAGCGGTTCGTATTCCGACGTTCAACATGTATCGGGTCCCAGTTAGACCACGAGTCGCAACCAGCCCGCTGCCAGCCTCATGCAGAATCCCGCTGTAGCAGAGAAGGCGCAGTGCTTCTTTTACGGCGGCAGGGGCGTCGCGATGAATCCAAAGGTATATTCGCTTATCGGCATCCCCCGTCTGACGCTGTTTGCCTCGCAACATTGGGATCACGTGCTGTTGCAGGAATTCGCGACCCCAATCGATCACGGCGCGGTGGCCAATGTATCGATCGCCGAGAGCGGAGTGCTCTCCCCACATGGTGTCGCGATAGTACTCCCTCATGACGCGCTGGGCGTTATTTGAGTTCAGCCTAGATGTGGCTGATATCGTCTTTAGTAGAGTTCGTGGATTTCCGCTAGAAGCAAATGCCAGAGCGTCAAAGACTGCCCCATTTGGAGTTATCGAAGCCTCTAGTGACGGGTCCTGGCGAATCACGATTTCGCGCATGGAGGTGAGATAGGTCGGATCTTGGATGTTGCGGTTAACGTTGATCAATTCTGCGTCGTGACTCAACTGAAAAGAGTCGCCAAAGTACGTCACGCCCGGGTATACCGCTGCCTTGACCGATAGGTATGGGCTTCGGAGGTCACGCATCACTGTGAAGAATTGTCGCTGCTGCTCAGGGATAAATACATGTGCTGCTTCATCGATGAGTAGTACAATCCTGCTCGTGCCAGTCTGGTCGCATAGATCCTCGACTGCATCTTTAATCATCTCCGGATCAATTCCGGAGTCGACTTCGAGCGGAGCTGATTCGTTCCTCCAGGAGTCCTCCACGGTTTTCCAGAGAGTTTCGAGTCGGGACGCGGTGGCGTCGTCGCTTTGGCTGCTTGAGAGCGTGGCGAAGACGCTACTCTGGCTTTGCAGCAGACCCTTCTTTCGGGCCTCGCGAATTATCCTCTCGCAGATCTTGGCGAGCATCCAGTGCTTGAAGCGTTCCGAATCTGAGCTGTCGAGAAGGCCGGACTTGTTGAAGGTGACATAAATAGCGAGCGTCTTGGAGTTAGAGAAGTCTTCATTCAGCTCCTTCTGGGCCTTCAGAAGAAAGGACTTACCTACGCCTCGCGCACCCTGTAGGACTATTGTCTTCCTACTCTTTAGGGAGTTGATGGTCTGACGGTCAAATTCCGTTTCGACAAAGTACTTCCCGACATCCTCCAGTGTGAGATCTTCTGTCCGGAAGTGAAGTTCGTTTGCGCTCACGAGGTTCGCTCCTCCAATGGAAGACCTAGCAACTGCCTAGTGGATATGAGGTGGGAAAAGTGATCCTCAAGGGAGCCTTCCACTACCCCCTTTTCGGCTTGCGGCAAGTCTTTATAGTATCTGACCATGAGGCAATGAATTGCTGCAGTCAGGGATGAGGCCGCGACCGAAAGCCATTCCTTGGCGATGTCTTCACGGTAAGAGATGTGGGTGGGCAGTAATTGGGAAGTCGAGACGTTCCCGTGGATATATTCCGAACATCTCCTGTACGCCTGCTTCAGGCTGTCGAGCATCTCCTCTCGTTCGTCCATTGCTTCTGGGCAGAACTCTTTCAGGAATGGTGCAGAGTAGAGTCCATCTTCTTTTGAGGTGATTGACGACCAGCTTATGTCGAGAAGTCCGCTAACCCACTGCCGCCGCTTAAATTCGTGGGAGCTTAGATAGGTTGCGCCGACCGTAACTTCGAGGAAAGACCTCAAGCTAGAGAATGCCTGGCGGTAAAGGCCGCTCATTGCGGCGTAGAAGGCAAACCCAAAGTCGCGATGAGCAGATTGTAGTTGCTGGGATTCTGGCTGCAACTTTAGAGTTTCAAGCCATACGGCTAGATCGGCCTCAAGATGGAGAACCCGATTTATTTCAGACTCGTTTGATCTTGTTGCTTGCTCAATGTGATTCATGCAAGATTTATGTAGCTTGAGCATCGTTATTTCGACGCTCGAAGCATTTTCAGCACTCCGCTGCGACATGATTGTAATGTAGCACTGCTATCGCCTTTTGTCGTCGTCTTCTGTCGAGGTCGCACCGGACAGACGTCTGCTTATGGAGCAGGCGCGGGTGCCAGCCCGAGTAAGGATCAGGTCAGGGCCGGTTTCCTTCACAGGAAACCGGCCCTGACTCGTGGTGCGCGACAGTCAGGCTCGGCGTGGTTGTCCTGCGGCGTGATAGAGCCTTTCGTCTCGTGACTTTGTCAAGGGGCTGGACGCCACAAGCGGATGGCACTGACAAAGGTCGGCGGAGTCTTAATGGGGGAGTCAAGGGGCCTGATCTTGGCGTATTGATGTCTCGTTGTCGTACTGACGCTGGTAGGCGGCGACGGTGTCGCCGAACTGGTGGCCTCCGAGTTGGTGCAGGCTGCCGTCGCGCCGGTCTACGACGATGGGGCCGGTGCCCACCCACATATCGCCGGTCTGTCGGGTTCTGGTCCAAACCGAGCTTTGATAGTGGAACTCCCAGCCGAAGGGATGTTCCGTGACGCTGACGATGACTGCGGCGATGTCGTCTTCGGTGGGCATGATGGCGAGGTGTGCCTCGACGGTTTCACGTGCTTGCTCGGCTGTGATCACGGCGTGAGGCTACTCCCGAGGGGCCGAGGTCAAGCGGCTGCCTCGTGCGCTGTTGGTGGTGTAGAGGTAAAAGGGCGGTTGTCGCGGAGCAGGGCCCAGAGGATGTCGACGTGACGGTGGGCCAGAGCGATGACGGCAGGAATGTGTTTGTGGCCCTCGGCTCGTTTCTTGAGGTAGTAGGTGCGGTTGGGGCCGTCGCGGATGATGCTGGTCTGGGCGGAGAGGTAGAGCACGCGGCGCAGGCGTCGGCTGTAGCGCGTGGGCCGGTGCAGGTTGCCGGTGCGGCGTCCGGAGTCCTTGGCTATCGGGACCAGGCCGGCGGCGGAGGCGAGATGTCCGGCGTCCGGGTAGGCCGCCAGGTCTCCCGCAGCGATGAGGACTCAGCCCCGAGGATGCGGCCCATGCCGGGCATCGATTCGATGACGGCGGCGTGCGGATGGCTGCGGAGAGCGTCGCGGATCTGCCGGTCGAGTTGCTTGAGCCGGTCGTCCAGGGGCAGGACCTGCTGAGCGAGGTCCGCGGCAGTGCACGCGGCCGTGTCCTGGCCGGGCAGGATGATGCGCTGAGCGTGCGCGGCAGCGAGGGCAGTTTCAGCCACCGTGCCGGGGTGGCGCACGCCTCAGGCGCCGAGCCAACGGGTCAGGCCGGTTTGCCCGCGCCGGCGCAGGGCGGCGGGGGTCTGGGTAGCCGGCGAGCAGAACCAGGGCGCCCTTGTGGCCGGCGTCATCGAAGGCCGACTCCAGCGCCGGGCTGATGCCGGTAGGCACGTCGTGGAGGCGGTTGAGTAGACGGACCCGGTCGGTGATCAGGTCAGACCGGTGTGTGGTGAGCAGGGCCAGGTCCGCGGCCAGGGTCTGTGCACACCTCGACGGGAACGAAGTCCCGCCGCAGACGGGCGATGTCGGCAATGACGTAGGCGTCGCGGGCGTCGGTGTTGGCCTCGCCCCGGTAGGCGCCAGCCATGCGGTTGACCGTCCGGCCGGGCACATAGATCACTCGTTGGCCGTGCGGCACCTCAGGAAGGGTGTCCCTGCGCACGCGGCTCCGGAGGGCGTCTCCTGGAGGAGCCGCTTTCGGCATCTGACCTGGGCATTCTCTCAGGCCGGCTTCCGGTGTGAGTGCTCCCTTTCGCATGCCGCGCGCAAGCCTAGAGTCGACGTGGGTGCCGGTACGGGAGCAGTGTCAGTGCCGTCTGGTCAGATAGTCCTACTAGTAGTACTAGAGGGCTGGAGTGACGAAGTGACCGACGGACGGGATCTGATCGAGCGAATAGGGAAGCTGCGCCCGGCTCACCGGCGCACCGGTCAACCGCTGCACCGGCCGCTGTTGCTCTTGTGGGCCATCGCCCAAGCTGTCCATGGGCGCCCGCGGGAGCAGCCCTGGTCGGTGGTCAAGGAGGCCGTGGGGCCGCTGCTCACCGCGTTCACCGACTCATCCGACGGCCAGCAGGATGTGCTGTATCCCTTCTGGGCGTTGCAGCGGGACAAGCTGTGGGAGGTCGCGGAGTCCGCTGACCTTCCCCTGACGAGTCAAGGGCGGCGTCCGAAGCTGTCTGCGCTGGATGAGGCGAACCCTCTTGCTGGGTTGCCGAAACGGGACTACGACCGTCTGTCCGAGGACATGGAGCTGGCGGCATGGGCTGTCAGCACGTTGATCATTCGGTTCTTCACTCCGACGCCTCCGATGTTGCTGGAAGCCTTGGGGCTAAAGGAGTTGGTGGCCGGACAGGTTGCCACCTGCTTGCGTCCTGTTCCCGGGGAGCCGTATCCGCATCGCAACGCAATCGCCGAGGTTTATGGAGGCAATCGGGTACTGGGTATCACTCCGCTCGCGGATGGCATCCTCACCGTCTATTCGGACGACAAGGGGCCATACGCTGACCAACGCCTGCCGGAGATGGACTGGATCGCCTACACCGGCGATGGGCTGTCCGGCGAGCAGACCTTGAGTGCTGGCAATCGCAGGATGGCGGAGTACCAGGAGCAGCAGAAAGCTCTGCGCTACTGGCACAAGCCCTACAACGGCCACTGGACATTCGAGACTTGGGCTGTCGTCGTTCAGCGCCGGAAGCGCTGGGGTCTCGGTCAGGACGGTCTGCACCGCCGAGAGTTCGTTTGGATCCTCGCGCCGGTGCCCTCGCCGATGCGGGAGACCTGGCCTCCTGAGGTCATCGAGGCTCTCAACGAAGATGACGGGCAACTTCATGACGACTCTGTCGATGTCATCCCCATTGAGGTGGACTCAGCCCCGGAGACGAAGCGGACTAGTGCCCGTGAGAGGTATCAGCGGCTAGCGGCGGCCGCTCGTCGGACGGAAGCCGGCCGAACCCGCCGATCCAAGATTGCTCAAGTGGAGCGGTATATGCGCTCACCCGCTGCCCGGGAAGCAGTGGTACTCCGCAGCGCAGGCCGCTGCGAAAACCCGTCCTGCATGGGACACCCGCTCGATCGCACCGACGCGGACGAACCCCTTCTCGAGGTCGACCATGTTAATGGCCTGGCCCGTACCGGACGGGACATACCCGAAGTCATGATCGCTCTCTGCCCGAACTGTCACGCTCTCAAGACGCGTGGCAGGAACCGGCACAAGCTGGAAAAGGAACTGCTCGGTATAGCTCGTTCGCGCCATCGCTCGTTTATGGAAAGCGACTAGTCGTTCCCGTGGCACTCCTTGTGCGCGCGACCCGACCCACGCCCCTCCCGGTACGTCCCCAGCTCGGCTCGTAGTCGGGAGATCTCCGCCTCCAGTTCCGCCGGGTTGTTCGAGCGGAAGGGTCCCGCGCTTCGGGTCGTGGAACTCGAAAGGGAGACGGGACGAGTGAAGGGTGTCGGCCAGGAGATCCCAGTCGTCGTGGGCGGCGCACACAATCGGCCGTACTCTCTGGCGGCCCAAGCGGAGTAGATGTGTCGAATCCGGGAGTTCCGTCACATGTCAGGAGCAGCCGTGCGCGCGGGCGGTCGGAATCGCGACGGGAGCGGAGCCGCAATGGCCGTCGACATTGTCTATGAGACTCATTCGATCACCGAGGACAATGAGAAGGGCATCGCCACCGGCTGGCTGCCCGGGAGGCTCTCCGTCGCGGGGCGGCGCGTTGCCGCTCAGCTCGGTGACCGGCGTCGCGACGACAACCTCACGGCCGTTTTTGTGTCAGACCTGCACCGGGCGGTGGAGACCGCTCAGATCGCATTCGCTGACACCTCGATCCCGATCCACCACGATTCACGGCTGCGGGAATGTAACTACGGCGAGTTCAACGGCTGCTCGGTGTCCGTTCTCGCCGCCGAACGCAGTCGGCACATCGACGTCCCTTTCCCAGGCGGACAGAGCTATCGCGAGGTCGTCGACGCCACCGCGGACTACCTCGGGGACCTGGGCGTCGGCTGGAGCGGTCAGCGCGTACTGATCATTGCGCACTCGGCCAATAGGTGGGCCCTTGATTGCCTTCTGACCGGTGCCCTGATCGACGACCTGGTCGACGCGCCGTTCCAATGGCAGGAAGGCTGGCACTACACCCTCCCGACTGGGTGGTCGGCCAGCACCGCAGACGAACCTGGCCGACCATCCCCGTCGCGGAACCTAAGGGTTGTCCCGCAAATGATCTTCCACGGTAGGGGCATGGGCCGTTGCCCGGGCTGGCGATTACACGTTTCGGTTGATGACTGATACCTGCGCACCCTCACGTCAACGAAAGTTGACGCGCCTA